>DASQJB010000331.1:0-7474 GCA_035631295.1 Bryobacteraceae bacterium
CAACGGACCCGAGCTTATGGTGAACGGCGCGCCGAGCGGCACCGCACTGGCCTACTACAATCCCAAAAACACCGTGCACGAAGATTTCGGCACGCTACGCGCCGACTACAATCTCCGCGACCAAGACCGGCTTTCCGTGTCCTACACGATTGACCGTGGCAACAGCGTGATTCCCCTTCCGGATCCTTTATTCGCTTCGGGGCTTCAGCTGAGCTCGCAGGTGGCCAGCGTGGAAGAAACGCACGTGTTCTCGCCGAACGTCCTGAATACTTTTCGCGCGGGATTTTCGCGCGCCGGGTTCGATTTCAACCCCGTCACCGTGACGGCGTTTCCGGCGAGCCTCTCGTTTGTCACCGGCGCTCTGCCTGGAAATATCGCGATCAATGGCGGAATCACGGCAGCAGGCGATAGCAGCAACGCGGGAGCATGGAACCGGCGCAATCTCTTCACGTACACCGATGACGTGCAGGCAACCAAGGGAATCCATCAGTTCAGTGCCGGCGTATGGCTGCAATGGGTGCAAGACAACGAGGATATCGTCTCGAAGCGTTTGGGTATCGCCACTTTTAGCACTTTGACGACATTCCTGCAAGGCACGTTGATCAATAACGGACTTTCCGTCGTGCCCAATCACAATGAGCTGGGCTGGCGGAGCATCTTCGGCGCCTGGTATGTTCAGGACTCGATCCGGCTGCGGCGCAATCTTACGCTCCAAGCCGGCCTGCGTTATGAATTCACGACGGGATGGAATGAGGAATCGGGCCGCGCCGCCAACTACATCACCGACGCCAACGGCGTGTTGCTGACCGATCCGAGAATTGGCGGCTCGGCGTTCACGCGGAATAACGCCACGCATTTGTTAGGACCCCGAACGGCGCTGGCGTGGGACCCATTCGGAAATGGCAAGACGGCGGTGCGGGCCGGATTCGGCCTCTACTATTCGCTGATCGACGCACTGAGCTTTCAACTCAACGATCTGCCTCCGTATAACGGAGCAGTCGCTTTTAACGGCTCGCTGCCCTCGCTGCTGCCGATCACCGCGAACGTCCCCGTACCTCCTACATGCGGGCCTGGGGCGCCCTCGCCCTGCACAGTCTACCAGCCTTTTGGCGTGCAGCCCGACGCAAAGACGCCGGCTGTGGCGGAGTGGAATTTCAGCATCCAGCAACAGCTCAGCTCCAATATGGCGCTCCGCGTCGCATACGTGGGTTCGCACGGTTATCACGGGTTGCTGAATATCGATCCCAACAGCGTGCCCCCGCAGACGTGCACGTCGCCAGCCGGTTGTACGGCGGGAGGCGTAAACGCTGCCACTTCCACGGTTCCTCAGGGCGCGCTCTATATTCCAGTAAGGCCGCCGCTGATCATTCCCGCGGGAACCTTTGTAAACCGTCCAAACCCCTATCTCTCCGCTGGCTTCTTTTGGTACACGGAAGGCAATAGCAGCTACAATGCACTGCAACTGGATTTGACGCGCCGTCTGAGCCATGGCCTGCAATTCCGCGCCGCTTACACCTGGTCGAAGAACCTCGATATGAATTCCGGCCTCACCGGCGCGCAGGCCAATAATCAATCGCAAATGGTCATGGACCGTTTCGATCCGCGGAGAGACTGGGGCCTGTCGGCTCTTAATGTGACCAGCCAGGCCAACCTTACGGCTACGTACCAATTGCCTTTGGGTAAAGGAGCTCATGGATTCCAGCAGAAGCTGCTCGACGGCTGGCAGGTAAACGGCATCGCGACCTTGATGACCGGCTTCCCATTTACGCCCGTAGTGGGCGCGAATATCTCAGGCGACGGCAATACCCGAAATCCGGACCGGCCTTCGTTGAATCCGTCCTTCACGGGACCCGTGATTCTGGGCACGCAGACGCAGTGGTTTGATCCGAACGCTTTCGTACTTTCCGCCGCCGGCACATGGGGAAATCTGGGCCGGGGCGTTTACACCGGTCCCGGACTCGCAGACGTAGACTTCTCCGTGTTCAAGAACACGCCTCTTTCCGAGCGCACGAACTTGCAGTTCCGCGCGGAGATGTTCAATCTCTTCAATCGGACGAACCTCGGCACGCCCAATGCAACGGTATTCTCAGGAAGCTCCGTTAGCCCTTCGGCCGGTCTCATCACCACGCTGGCGACCACGCCGAGGCAACTGCAATTCGGTTTGAAGTTGATTTTTTAGGAGGTCAGTTGACCGCTCCCTCGTGGTCGCGGCTCTGCTACTGGCTGTAAACCCAGGCGTCCATTCCGAGCCGCGACCCGAGGGAGCGGTTCGTCACTTCACGCGGCGCGCTTCACGCCCGGAAATTGGAGCCTTTCGGGGAGAATGGAGGGTCCGGTACGGCGAGGCGGGGTATGCGGCGCCACTCCCAGGCGCGACGGCCCATGAAAGTATTCGTCCAACGGGAACAGGCCATACGGCTCCAATTCCCGGAAAACGCGCCCAAGCTTCTGCTCAATCCGGTACACCGGGTGGAAGAACGTGCCGCGGTCGATGCCGAGCTTCCGGGTGCATAGCTTCCAGTCGGCGCCCAGAAGAAAATGATATCGGAAGAGCTTATGCTCGGAATCGCTGAGCGCTCTGCGCGCGACCAGGCAAAAATCCGCAACGAATTCCTCGTCCTTTCTTCCCGGGTAGAGGCCCGCTGCTTGCCGCGGTGGGGCTCCACGGAAATGCGGCTGAGGTGCGGCTCCTGCGTCGCGCATCGGACAAACGGTCATAACAGATCCGGAAAATCGCCCGCAAAACCCAATTGCAGGGCGCGCGCGACTTCGTTCTATTTAAACGCAATCCAGACCCGTGGCAATCGTGCAATTGTGTTTGGCGAGCGCCAATGTTTCCGATCTTGTCCATCCCATTCCCTGTATCCTCCCGGGACGTTGTCCCGGCTTTACACCCTAACTGCAGGGTTTCACTTATGGCCCAAAAAGGCCAGTACCAGTAGAGGTATAGTACGGCCCTTTTGCGGATATGTCAAACAGTTTCTCGAAAAATGTTAGATTACTTCGCCATAAACGGACAATACTTGATTTGCCGTTTCATCCCAGCTAAAGCGGCCCGCGCGCACGCGGCCCGCGGCGGCCAAGCTGCGGCGTTTTTCGTCATTAATCAGTAATTCCCGCAATCCTCTGGCAATATCGAACACATTGTCAGGGGTCACGAGCTCCGCGGCGTCACCCACCGCTTCCACGAGCGCCGGTAAATTCGACGCCACAACGGGCGTGCCGCAAGCCATGGCTTCTAACGGAGCCAGACCAAAGCCTTCATACAGAGATGGAAAGGCGAAAATTTGCGCCGCGCGGTAAAACACCTTCAGCGTCTCGATCGGAACAAATCCCAGGAAACGGACGTACGATTCCACGCGGGTGGCGATGACTGCGCGACGGACGGCGTGATTCCTGGATAGTTCGTCGCCGATAATGACAAGCCGCAGATCGCGGTACTCGGGGTGGCTTTCGAAATCGCCGCGCAGCACTGCAAACGCCTCCACCAGGCGGGAGACGTTCTTCTCGGGGCGGACATTGCCGGCATAGAGAATAAACGGAGCATGGATAGAATAGCGCTCCAGCACCTGCCGGCTCTCGGAATCCTCGTGATTTAGCGTGAATGCAGGGTCTGGCGCGCTGTAAATCGTGCGGATGCGGCGCGACTCGATGGGCAGCACGGCCTCCAGATCGCGGCGCGTGGCGTGGGAAACGGCGATGACGCGCTCCGCGCGCAGCGCGCCGCGGCGATAACGCTCCTCGTGCAAGGAGCCGCGGAGGTCGCTGTGAGGGTTAAATAGCACGCTGCTCATGTCATGGACGGTGACAATATACGGCTGCGGCATCCAATATGCCACGGAATTCAACGGAATATGATAAAGATTAGCCCCAAATCTTCGAAGGAAGTAAGGAAAAGCAATATTGTGAATTATCTCCGTGTCGCGGCGGGAGTAGCCGGCGGTTTGAAAATTCGAGGGCAGATTGGCGAGTTCCGCGCAGTTCTCGGGACGCGCAATCAGGGTATAGCGGTTCTGGCAGTCCACTCGCGCCAGCGCGCGCACCAGATTGCGGACGTAAGTGCCGATGCCGAAATCTCGCCACCGGCGAACGTCGATCACTGCGTGAAAGGACTGCATGCTAGTGAGGCCTCGCCTGACCGGGCGCTCAAACTCTTACCGACGATAGGAGCCGATCCTCCGCGGTGGCCCTCCGCCAGGCGTACAAGGGGAACCTGGCGGCAAGGTCGAACACTTTACTCCGAACCTCGGCAAGAACGGTCTCGCTGGAGATATTCTCGAGCACGCGCACGATGAGTTGGCCCACTTCGCGCATTTCGGCTTCCCTAAAACCGCGCGTCGTCACAGCGGGGCTACCGAAGCGCATGCCGCTAGGGTTGAGCGGTGGATTGACGTCGAACGGGATGGCGTTTTTATTGGCGGTAATATAGGCCCGATCAAGGGCCGTCTCCGCGTCCTTGCCGCGCACCCCTTTGGCGAAAACGTCCACCAACATCAGATGCGTGTCCGTCCCGCCGGAAACAATGCGGCAGCCCGTCTCCGCCAGGCTCGCGGCCAGAGCCTGAGCGTTCTTCAGCACTTGCCGCGAATACTGCACGAATTCAGGCGCCAGAGCCAGCTTGAAACATACTGCTTTGGCCGCGATCACGTGCACCAAAGGCCCGCCTTGAACGCCGGGGAATACGCTGCGGTCGATGGCCGCACCGTATTTCTCGCGCGCGAGAATCATGCCGCTGCGAGGGCCGCGGAGAGTTTTGTGGGTGGTGGAAGTGACGATATCGGCGTATGCGCACGGATTCGGGTGCAACCTGGCGGCCACCAGCCCGGAAAAATGGGCCATATCGACTAGCAGCATCGCGCCAGCCTCATCCGCGATTTGGCGGAAACGCGGAAAGTCGAGCGTGCGAGGATATGCGCTGCCGCCGGCGATAATCATCTTAGGTTTGTGCTCGTCGGCCAGGCGCGCCAATGCGTCGTAATCGATGCGCTCATCCTCGCGGCGCACTCCATACGGAATAATTTTGTAAAATTTCCCGGAAAAATTTAAGTGATGCCCATGAGTCAAATGACCTCCGTGGGCTAAATTCATCCCGAGAATCGTATCGCCGGGATTTAGCACAGCCGCATAGGCGGCTTCGTTGGCCTGCGATCCGGAGTGCGGCTGGACATTGACGTACTCGGCTGCGAACAGTTTCCGGGCCCGCTCGCGCGCGAGGTTTTCGACGGCATCGGCATGCTCACAGCCGCCGTAATACCGCCTCCCGGGGTAACCTTCCGCGTACTTGTTGGTGAAAATGCCGCCGGCGGCCTCCAGTACGGCTTCGGAGGTGAAATTCTCGCTGGCGATCAATTCCAGACGCGAGTTCTGGCGCTCGGTCTCGGCGCGGATCTGTTCATACACTTCAGGGTCGGCCTGCGCGAGTGGAACCGCCATCCGCTGTTGTTCTATGGACTGAGTCAATGCCTTGATTCTAACAGCCGCGAGTCGTTGGGCACAGGATACTTCCCTTCTGGTGTTGCAGGCAGACAGCCTGCGTAGCGTTGTCAATGCCGCGGGCGTGGCCGATTGAAAAATAGGCCGCGCTTTGGCAAACGTTGCCAACCTGCGGCCACAAAGGGGACACAATTGGGTGCCGAACTTTTTTCGACGACCAAAGCCAATTTTGGCCCTTAACCCCGTCCGCTTAGTTTTTTCGCTTTGAGTTCATCGCCCGGCCGTTGACCATCTTTTGTCGACTTGGGCCTGTACTACCTTCGTAGAAACGCCGGATGGCTCCAAGGTTGGCGATGTATTGCCTAGCATGACTGCGAACCCGCCCTTCGAGACACCGAAAACGGTGCGTCATTCATTTTGGCGCTGATCGGAACCCGATTCAACTATGCGGGGCACGCTGCCGCTCCGGTTATTCACCGCCAGGCTTTCGGGATTTGCGTATTGTTGCAGGTTGCTGGTGCTCAATGGCGAAGTGCCTGCCCGTGGTGTCCATTTCGACCTTCCAGGGCCGAGGCACGCGAGCGGCTGATGGCTACGTCTGAGCAAGTCCGCCGTCGACGGCCAGCACCTGCCCCGTCACGAAATCGGACGTCGTGAGAAAAAAAATGACGGCGTCCGCGATTTCTTCGCCCGTTCCGGCGCGGCCGGCTGGGGTTTTCGCTATCAGGCGGCGAATTCGGTCGTCCGGCTCGCCGAACGGGATTACTCCGGGCGCAACGGAGTTCACTGTTACTTTTGGCGCGAGCGCTTTCGCCAATGCGCGGGTCAACATAATCACTCCCGCTTTGGAGGCGCAGTAGTGAGCATGATGGGCCCACGGGCGCAGGCCGCCTAATGAGCTGAGATTGACGATTCGCCCGCCGCCAGACGGCAGCATTCTCCGAGCCGCTTGCTGGCAGCAGAAGAACGTCGCCTTGAGATTGACGGAATGGATAAAGTCCCAATCGGCTTCGGTTATCTTCAGCGGATCGATGCGGGTGAACCGTCCGGCGTTGTTCACCAATCCATCGATGCGACCGCAGACGCGCTCGACCGAAGCAAACATCTCTTCAATCTCGGCGACTCGCTCTAGATTGGCGCGAAACAACGGCGCGTTGCCACATTCCGCCGCCGTAGCTCGCGCCTGTTCCTCCGAGCCATGATAATGAATCGCGACGCGCGCGCCTTCCCGGGCCAGGCGCAGAGCGATGGCTCGCCCGATGCGTTTTGCCGCGCCGGTGATCAGGATCACGCGGTCCTGTAGCTCGGCCGACGCCATGCTCAGTGGTCTCGGGCAGTGACCAGATCGGTTACAGCCAAGAGCGCGTTGCGGTAAAGCGAATCGGGAAATTCACCGATGATTTCGCGAGCTTTTTCCGTAAAAGACTCGGCGCGCTTTTGCGCTCTCTCGATCCCGCGATGCCGGTGCAGGATTTGCAGAATTTTGCCGAATGGCACCTGATCGTAGCCTCCGTCGGCCAGCACCGTTTCTACCAGCTTGCGCTCTTCCGCGCCCGCCGTTTCGAGCGCATAAATCAGCGGGACGGTGACCTTTCCCTCGCGAAGATCGTTGCCCACGGGCTTGCCCAGAACCTTTTCGCGTGAGGTAAAATCCAGCACGTCGTCGATCAACTGAAAGGCGATGCCGAGATTCCAGGCGTATTCGCCGAGCCTGGCCTCGGCGGTCTCCCCGGCGCCTTGGGCCAACGCGCCCAGCTTGGCGCAGGCGGAGAAAAGACTGGCAGTCTTGCGGTCGATCAACTCCATGTAGTCCGCTTCCGTGACGCCGATCTTGCCTAGGCGCTCGAGTTGAAGAAGCTCGCCTTCCACCATCATCTGAGTCAGGTTGATGTGTACGTCAAGAATGGGGAAGCTGCGCTCGCGCAGCGCCACCTGGAAGGCCTGCATGTACATCCAATCCCCCGCAAGCACCGAGGTATGGTTGCCCCAGACGACGTTAATGGAAGGCCGGCCGCGCCGGGTCTTGGCCATGTCGATCACA
>DASQJB010000332.1:0-16366 GCA_035631295.1 Bryobacteraceae bacterium
ATTTTCGACGAGGAGCCGTGACGCGAATCCGCCGCGTGCATTGGCAAGATAGAGCCTCGGGAACTGGCGTCGGGCGGTCTTGCCAGTAAATAGAATCTGCTTGCCATCGGGCGACCAGCGCGGCTGTTCATCTTCAAATGCGTGATCGGAAATCTTGGTTAGTAGGCCGCCCTGCGCCGGAATGACCCAGATATCTTTGTTGAAGCCGCCATCGTATTCCTCGCCCGTACGATCCGACACAAAAGCGATGCGGGTTCCATCGGGCGACCACTGAGGATCGCGGTCGTTCCAGTCATCACCGGAGGTGATCTGGGTTTCCTTGCCGGTAGCACAGTCAATCACCCAAAGGTGGCTGCGCTTATCGTCGTACCACCCGGTGTCGTTGAATTTATACGAGATGTGTTTGTAGTGCCGGACGTCACTTTTTTGGCTTCCCGGCGTGATTTCGTCGCTGGGTCCGGTCCGACCCACTGCCACAAAGCGCCTGCCGTCCGGTGACCACTGGAAAGCGTCGACCCCATTTTTCAACTGGCTGACAACTTGTGCTTCGCCCCCGTTCATAGGCAGTGCCCAGATCTGTGGACGCCGCGCTGCTTCTATTTCGCTGTTACGACTGGATAGGAACGCGAGCGAGGAACCAGCCGGATTCCATCGGGGCGAATTGGAATTGAAGCCCTCTGCGGTAAGCCGTCGCGGGGCTGAGCGCCCATCGGTAGCAACCAGCCAAATGGATGTCTCACGACGGTTCCTCTGCTGATTAACAACCGCTCGGACATAAGCTACTTGTTGCCCGTCAGGAGACAAAGTGGCTGCACTAACGAATTGGAATGCGAAGTAGTCTTCGGGAACTACTCCACGATTTGCCGAAACTGGCGCCGATAGAGAGAAAAAAACTCCGGCGATCAAAAGTACTCGGAGTGACTCAGCAAACATGGGCTGGTTCCTCCTTTAGAATGATAAGCGCATCGAAAACTGAATGATGCGGGGGCCGCCGCCGACCACGCCAGCAGTCGTGCCAACTGCAGTTGCTACTGCGCTGCCCACCGTGGAGGTGATTTTGCCGAAGTTCGCGCTGCTCTCATTCGCTATCGGGTTAGAAAAATTGGTGTGGTTGAAAATGTTGAAGAAATCGGCGCGGAACTGAAGGCGAAGGCGTTCGGCGAGAAGTGGGAAATTCTTAGCGCCGGCGAAATCGAAATTCACCAGATGAGGACCATAATATTGGTCCCGGCCTGAAGTACCGACCCGCCCCGTGGGCGGCGTCTTGGAGAAATAGGCTGCGTTGAAGGCTGCGTCGGGATTGGAATTGTCCTGAACGAGAGGACCGCCGCCAACTACGTCGGGACGGTCGTAGAATTGATTGAATCCGCTGAAATCTTGAGAATTGTTGAATACGGTGAATGGCGCTCCACTTTGAATTGTGGTGATCCCCGATATTTGCCAACCACCGATAATTTGCCGGTTAAAGGCGTTGTTCCAGCCTAACACTCTGTGACCTGGTCCGGCGGGCACGTCTATGGCGTAGAAGATGACCGCCCGTTGGCGGACATCGAAGTTGGATGGACCATACTCGAGACGCAGATTGCTGGGGTCTGCGACGCCGGCCGGTTGTCCGCTGGGCACGGACCATGACGAGCTATCGTCCAGCGACTTGCCATAGGTGTACGACGCCTGTAAGAAGACGCCGTGACGACCCTGGTATTTGCCGGTCAACACAAGCCCGTTGTAGTTGGAGTTCGCTATGTCCTTACCCGTGTTGATTGAGCCAAACAAAGGATAAGGGAATAATTGCTGGTTAGGCGCTTGAGTGCCCCGCTTGGTGGGGTCCGAGACGGTCACAAAGGGCTCATTCAGATCGATATTCAGGAGAAGTTTGTGCCCGCTCGACCCTTGATAGTCGGCCTCGATTGAGAAGTCATCGCCGATTCTTCGCTGGATCCCGAGATTGTATTGATAAATGTACGCGCTGCGCAGATTGGGATCTTCGGCGCTGAAGCTGACCAGGCCGCTGGTGGGAGTGCCTGGGCCTTGTAGGCCAAAGTTCGACACGAGCGGGACACTCTGATTAAAACCGATTGCCCATGGAAATTTTCCGGGCTGGGTTACATTCGCGGTCTGATTGGTTACGAGGCTGTATGGCGCGTTCAGCCCCATATTCGCGGGGATGTTATTGAACACTTCGTCGTAAGCCACGCGAAAACCTCCGCGGATCACGGTGTCATCGTGACCGGAGAGTTTCTCGAAGAAATGCGGCGTGTAGGCGAAACCCAGAACGGGCGCGAAGTTGTTCTTGTCGGCATTTACGCCGCTGTTTGAGACACTAAACGGCGCAGGTGCGTAATAGAAGGACGAGAAACCGGTTTTGGTTGGATCAATCGCCAACACTTGATTCGTGCCGAGCGGCACTGGCCCAACGCCGGGGAAAACGTTAGTTGCATCTGCGCGCGTTTGGTAGATGGCCGATGGATACTCGTATCGGACGCCATAGTTGAGCGTGAAATTCGGCTTGATCTTGAACGTGTCCTGCCAGTAGAGATCAAACGGATACCGCTTCCAATAAGCCAGCGTGGAGCCAGTGTGGACCCCGGAAGTGTTCACGAGACCGGCCGCGAAATCACTCCAACCCGTGAAGTTGAACGAGCCACGGAAGTTGCTGTCCAGAAAGCGGCGCGCCTCTTCGCGGCGCGCGTGAAACCCCCAGCGGAAGGAGTGTTTGGAAGCGCCAAGCGGCGCGACCCACGACATGTTGTCGAACAGCTCGTAGGTGTTGGTGATGCGGCCTTGCGGATAGTTGTTCGCGGTTCCTAAGACGGCATAGCCGCCGGAAACAGTGATCGTCGGCAGGCCGGAATCGAGCAGGTTCGTTTTGGCGTTCACAACTCCGGGCAATGGATTACCGTCCGGGCCGCGGAAGATTGTGGAGGCGTCAAATCCGGAGTCCGTTACCGTTAGGAACGTAGTGTTACGGGAGAAGCCGAAGCGAAATTCATTCAGCAGGGTTGGCTTGAATATATGGCTTTCGGTGAGGACGCCGGAGCGGCTGACAGGCACATTGCTGGTTCCACCTAGCGAAGGCAGAACCCCCGCCGTAACGGCGGCTCCTTGGTACTCCGCCCAGCGCGCGGAGAGGCGATCCTTATCGCTGAAGGTGTGGTCGATCTTGATCAGGCCGGTGTTGTCGAACGTGGAAGCGCCGACGTTAGCGATGTAGTTGATCGTGGAACCCGGGTGCGACGTATTGGGAGCGGGCCAGAATTGGAGCAGCGCCTGGGAGATGGGGTCAGAGACCTGCGCGCGTTCGGCAGCGGTTGGCACGCGCGTCGAACTCACAGTCGGATTGACCTGGCGGAAGCCTTCCCAAGACGCAAAGAAGAAAGTTTTGTTCCTGCGTATAGGGCCGCCGAATGCAGCGCCATACTGATTGCGGTGGAGGGTGTTCTTGACGCCGCCCAATTTGTTGGTAAAGAAATCCGCGGCATCGAAATCGGAATTGCGGAGGTATTCGAAGGCCGACCCGTGAAACTCATTCGTGCCGCTTTTGGTTACGATACTGACTTGCGCGCCTTGTCCCCGCCCGAACTCCGCGGTAGGCACGCTGGTTTGCACGGCAAATTCCTGAACCGCATCGGTGATCCGGAAGTTGCCCAATGCCGAAGCGACCTGCGTATCGATGTTGCTGACGCCATCGAGCAGGTAGATATTGGATTGGGAACGAGCCCCCGACACATTGAACCCGCCGCCCTGCTGGCCAGGCACAGAGGGGAGCGCGCCGGGAGTTAACAGAGCCAAATCGAGATATTGGCGCGCATTGAGCGGCATGTTCGCGATGGCCCGCGTATCCACCACGCTGCTGAGAGTGCTCTTATCGTTTTCCAGCAACGGGGCGACACCTTGCACCTCGACTACTTCGGTCGGATTGCCGACTTCCATCGTGATTTCCACGTGCGTGACCTGGTCCACTTGAACCAGGACGGAGGGAACGGTGGCGACTCTGAATCCCGCCAGTTCCGCCGTCAGGGAATAAGTGGCCGGGGCCAACTGCAGAAACTGGAATTCACCGCTCTCATTCGTGGTGGCCATCGTCCGCGCGTTGGTCGACAGGTTCGAAAGAGTCAGCTTGACGCCCGCGGCGACAGCGGAAGTCTGGTCGCGCACTAATCCTGAGATGCTGCCGACCGGTGATCCGAAGAGCGAAGTGGCGCCCGATAAGAAGAGCACCGCTAACAGAGCCGATGGCGTATGCCGCGGGCTTGGTTTCATTTTCGGCCTCCCGAAGCCAGTAAATCGATGGGCGTTCAACTTGGGCGCGCGAACCTTCGAGGTTTAAAGCAGTATACTGCATTCCATCTCTATGCGGAAGAGCAAAGTGCGAGAGTACATTGAGGGCCCTTGCCTATCCGATTGCGGAGGGCCTCTTCCCTGTAACACGTGATTCCCCGCAGTCGTCAGGTGTTCGTTACGTCTTTCTGGCGGAGCAGGCTGTTGAAGTACGAAACGTCTTTGCCGAGCAGCGAGCCGGGACAGGGCTTGCAAAGATGTTAGCTCCACGCGTTGCCGCGTTTGAGAGACGGCTTCCGGTGAAGCCACTGGCGTTCGCCGCGGGAATTCGGGAAGGAGACCCTGGACCAGGATCCTGTTGAAGACCGGGCGCTATGACCGCTCCCTTTGGTCGCGGCTCTGTCGCTGACTGATTGTATTCAGGCGCCGATTCTGAGCCTCGACCGCCGGCATGTGCGAGAATTTCAGTCTAAGCAGTGGAACCGGAATTCGATCCAGCCCTGTATAACAAGGATCTCGCGCCCATTCCGCGCGAGCGGCGCACCTGGGGGACTTACAACTACGCCTCGCTGTGGGTCGGCATGAGCGTGTGCATTCCCACCTATATGCTCGCGTCGGGATTGATCGCCGGCGGGATGAATTGGTGGGAAGCGGTGGGAACAATCCTGCTGGGAAATCTGATCGTCCTCGCACCCATGTTGCTCAACGCGCATGCTGGCGCCAAATACGGCATTCCATTTCCGGTATTTGTGCGAGCTTCCTTCGGTGTTCGGGGCGCCAATCTTCCCGCGGTGCTTCGGGCTTTGGTGGCGTGCGGATGGTTCGGCATTCAAACCTGGATCGGCGGTCAAGCGATCCACTCAATGCTGGAAATCCTATGGCCCGCAGCCTCGAATCCCGCCTGGACCTGGATCTGCTTCGGAGCGTTTTGGGCGCTGAACATGTTCGTTATTTGGAGAGGGATCGAAACCATAAAGTTCCTGGAAGGGATCGGCGCGCCGTTCATGTTGGGCGTCGGTCTGCTGCTGCTTTGGTGGATAACCTGGCAAGCAGGCGGCTTTGGACCCGTCCTCAGCGCGCCCAGCAAATTTCAGAGCGCGAGCGGGTTCGTGCGCTTTTTCATTCCCTCGCTCACCGCGATGGTCGGCTTCTGGGCGACCGTCGCGCTAAACATTCCCGATTTCACTCGCTACGCACGTAGCCAGCGCGACCAAGGGTTGGGGCAAGCACTGGGTCTGCCCACCGCCATGACTCTGTACTCTTTTATCGGCGTCGCCGTGACCTCGGCCTCCGTGGTCCTGTTTGGTGAAGCCATCTGGGATCCCGTGCAGCTTATCGGACGCTTTCATCAGCCCTTGGTCGCTTTCGTCGCGCTGATCGCGATCCTCATCGCGACCTTAAACACTAACGTCGCAGCGAATGTCGTATCGCCCTCGAACGACTTCTCCAATCTCAATCCGCGGCTGATCTCCTTCCGCACCGGCGGCATGATCACCGGAATCGTGGGCGTAACGATGATGCCCTGGAAGCTGCTGGGCGACTATAGCGCCTATATATTCGGCTGGCTGGTCGGTTATTCCGGATTGCTTGGCCCCATCGCAGGCGTGATGATCGCCGATTATTTCCTGCTGCGCGGGCGGGTGCTGAAGGTGGAAGACCTTTATCGCCGCGCAGGCGAGTACGATTACGACCGCGGCGTGAATTGGCGGGGCGTCGCGAGCATGGCGGCGGGCGTTACGGTGGCGCTGCTGGGGCTGGCGATTCCTCCGCTGCGCTGGCTCTACGATTACGCCTGGTTCGTTGGGTTTGCCGTCGCCGCAGGCTGTTATTTGCTTCTGATGCGAATTACGGCTCCTGTTTCCAGGCCGGTCGGCGCACAGCCCGCTCGCAGCGTTGTGCGGCTAGAATAGCGTGGAAACGGCCTCGTGAATCCACTTGCCGAACACTTTCCGCCTCTGACGCAGCAGGAAGCATTGGTTGAAGCGAACCGCTGCCTGTATTGCTACAACGCCCCTTGCACGCAAGTTTGCCCTACCCACATCGACATCCCGCGCTTCATCAAGAAAATCGCGACCGACAATCTGACGGGCTCGGCCCACACCATTTTCGAAGCGAATCTGCTCGGCGCCACTTGTGCCCGGGTCTGTCCGGTGCAGGAGCTATGCGAGGGCGCTTGCGTGCTTGGCGAAGACCACAAGCCGATCATGATCGGCCGCCTCCAGCGTTACGTGATGGATCATGCCTATCGAAACGGCGGAGTTCCGCCTGCAAGGGCAGGGTCTAACGGTTCCCTCTCCGCGGCAGGTTGCCAGGCCAGCCGAGTTGCGGTCGTCGGCTCCGGCCCGGCCGGCCTATCCTGCGCCGGGGAACTCGCCCTCCGCGGCCACTCAGTCACCGTATTCGAAAAACGCGAACTCCCGGGCGGCCTCTCTACCTACGGCATCATCTCCCTTCGAGAGCCGATGGAAGCCGCGCTGGCGGAAGTCCGCATGATTGAAAGTTTGGGCGTGCGCATCGAATCCGGCCGTGAATTGGGCGTGCATTTCACGCTGAGCGATCTTCAGCGGGAATTCGACGCGGTTTTTCTGGGTTTTGGACTTGGCGCCACTCAAGCCATGGGCATTCCCGGCGAAGAGCTGATCGAGGACGGCCTCGATTACATCGAGCGAAGCAAACGCGAGGGCGCAAGCATGCAAGTCGGACGAAACGTTCTGGTGATCGGCGCGGGCAATACCGCCATCGACTGCGCCACCATCGCGCGGCGTCTGGGAGCGGACCGCGTTACTATAATCTATCGCCGCTCGCCCGGAGAGATGACCGCGTATCCTCACGAGTTCGAGTTTGTTAAAAAGGAAGGCGTCGAATTTCGTTTCCTGACGCAGCCCGTGCGCGTGCTTGCGGAAGATCGCCGCGTGCGCGGGTTAGCATGCATTCGCATGGAGCTTGGCCCGCCGCATGGAGACGGACGCCTCATCCCGAGACCCGCGGGCGGCGAGGAGTTTATAATCGCAGGCGATCAAATCGTGAAGGGCGTGGGCCAGGAAAAGCCGCCACTGGCTGGGACGCTAGGTTTGGCCAAGGTGCGGGGGTACGTAAAAGTGTCTGAAGAGTTCGAAACCAACCTACCCGGCGTCTTCGCGGGCGGCGATTGTGTTCGCGCCAAGGCCCCCGCCTCCACCGTGATGGCCGTTCAAGACGGCAAACTCGCCGCCGCCGCGATTCACCGCAGGCTCGCTAGGTAATCCATGGCCGATCTCACTATTCACTTCGCCGGCATCCGTTCCCCGAACCCGTTCTGGCTCGCATCCGCGCCGCCCGCCAATTCCGGAGCGCAGGTTCATCGCGCGTTCGAAGCGGGATGGGGTGGCGCTGTCTGGAAGACTATCGGCGCGCCTGTACTGAACGTTTCGAACCGTTACGGCGCATGGCACTACGGCGGCCAGCGCATGCTCGGCATCAATAATGTCGAATTGATTTCCGACCGTCCGCTCGATGTGAATCTCCGCGAAATCGCCGAGGTGAAGCGCGCCTGGCCGGATCGAGCGGTGATCGTATCCGCCATGGTCGACTCGAGCCCCGAAGCTTGGCGCACCATCGTTCAGCAAATCGAAGACACCGGGGCGGACGGAATCGAGCTGAATTACGGATGTCCCCACGGCATGAGCGAGCGCGGCATGGGCGCCGCGGTGGGCCAAGTTCCCGAATACTGCGAGCGCATTACAAGCTGGGTAATGGAAGTTGCGCGCATTCCCGTGATTGTCAAGTTGACGCCCAACGTCACCGATATCGTCGGTCCCGCGCGCGCGGCCCTAGCCGCCGGAGCGAGCGCCCTGTCGCTTATCAACACGCTCAATTCCATCACCGGGGTGGATCTGGACACGCTCGAGATCTCCCCCAGCATCGGAGGTAAGGGCGGACACGGAGGCTACGCCGGCCCGGCCGTGAAGCCTATTGCCTTGCACATGGTCTCGGCGCTGGGCTGCGATGAAGCTGTGCACGCGGCCGGCCGGCCTATTTCGGGGATGGGCGGAATCAGCACCTGGAAGGATGCCGCGGAATTCCTGCTGCTAGGCGCCGGCAGCTTGCAAGTCTGCACCGCGGTGATGCATTACGGCTTCCGGATGATCGAAGATCTGTGCGACGGCCTATCGAATTGGATGGACTCCAAAGGCTTCGCCCGCATCTCCGACTTGGCCGGTAAGAGTTTGCGCCGCATCTCCGATTTCAAGGAATTCGATCTTTCGTTTCGCGCCGTGGCGCGCATCGATGAGGAGAAATGCATCCGTTGCAACCTGTGCTGGGTCGCCTGCAACGACGCCGCGCATCAGTGCATCGACTTGATCGATGTAGCACGGGCTCTCAGCTTGCCGCGCCCCGACTCGCCGGGACGCCGGGTGCAGGCGGCGAATTCCCGGCACCAGCCACGGGTTCGCGAAAACGATTGCGTGGGGTGCCGCCTCTGTTACAACATCTGCCCGGTGGAGCGATGCATCTCGATGGTGGAGCTTCCGCCCGAGCGTGAACCGATGACCTGGGATCAACTCGTCAAATCTCAGCCCGAGGCAACCACCAATTGGGAAGCGATGAAAGAGTATCGCGAGAAACACGGGTTTCACATTCACTAATGCCGCTTCTTATACGCAACGCCGATATTGTCACGGCCGATTCGCGCGTGCGCGGCGACATTTATGTTGAAGATGAAACCATCACGCGCCTCGGGTCTAATCTGGACGCCCCGCCGGGCGCGGAAGTAATCGACGCCACAGGCAAGTTGGTCTTTCCCGGATTCATCGATCCGCACGTCCACATCTACTTGCCCTTCATGGCGACGTTCGCCAAGGACACTCACGAAACCGGCAGCATCGCGGCCTTGGTGGGCGGAACGACGACTTATATCGAGATGTGCTGTCCTTCGCGCAACGACGATGCGCTCGAAGGCTACCAATTGTGGCGCGGGAAGGCGGAAGGATCGAGCGCTTGCGATTATAGCTTCCACATGTCGGTGACCAAATTCTGCGACTGCACGGAAGGACAGTTGCGCGAGATTGTGGCTGATGGGATCGCCTCTTTTAAAATTTTTCTTGCTTATAAAGATTTTTTCGGCGTCGATGACGGCGAAATGTACGAGACGCTGACGCTCGCGCGCAAGCTCGGCGTGATTGTGACCGCGCATTGTGAAAATGCAGAGCTAGTGGCGCGTCTTCAGCAAAGGCTGCTCGCCGAAGGCAAACCCGGACCCGAATGGCATGAGCCGAGCCGTCCCGAAACGGTCGAAGCCGAAGGCACGCATCACTTCGCAACGTTCCTTGAGACCACCGGCGCAGCCGGGTATGTCGTGCATCTCTCCTGCGAGGCCGCTCTCAAGGCGGCGATGGCCGCCAAATCGCGCGGCGCGCGGCTGTCGGTCGAATCCGTGGCGCCGCATTTTCTTCTCGACAAGAGCTACGCTGAGCGCCCCGGAGTGGAAGGCATGAAGCACGTCATGTCCCCTCCTCTGCGGGAGCGCCGCAACCAGCGTGTGCTCTGGGACGCGCTGGCCCAAGGGTCTATCGATACCGTGGGCACCGATCACTGCCCCTTCGACCTTTCGCAGAAGCTCCTGGGCAAGGACGCCTTCACGCAAATCCCCAACGGCATCCCCGGCATCGAGGACCGCGTGAACCTGCTCTACACGTATGGAGTGAAGCGCGGTTTGATCGATTTGCACCGCTTCGTGGACGTCGCGAGCACACGCGCCGCTAAGCTGTTTGGTCTGTATCCGCGCAAGGGAGCCATCGCCGTAGGAACCGACGCGGACCTAGTCATCTACGACCCGGATTATCGGGGCAAAATCTCTGCCGCCTCGCAATACGCCAACTGCGATTACAATGCGTTTGAGGGCCTCGAGATCGAAGGCCGGCCGTCGGTGGTTACGGTGCGGGGCAAGATCCAGGTCCGCGATGGAAAATTCGTGGGCGAACGCGGGCGGGGTCGCTTGCTCCGGCGGGATCCGGTTTATTTCTAAGTGAACATCGATCCCCAACGTACGATCGCCGAGCTAAAGGAGCTTCGCGCGCTCACCAGCGATGAAAACGGAGCACAGCGCGTCGCGTGGACCGAGACCTGGGTCAAGGCGCGCATGTGGTTCACAGCTAAGCTGCGCAATCTGCCTGTGGAGCGTCACTATGACGCCGCGGGGAATCATTGGATTACCTTACGGAGCGTGTCCGATCGCGCCCTGATCCTCGGCAGTCATCTCGATTCAGTCCCCAACGGCGGCTGGCTGGACGGGTGCTTGGGCATGATGGCTGCTCTGGAAATTCTGCGCGGATTTGCGCATATGCAGCTTCCCATAACCGTGCGCCTCGTGGATTGGGCCGACGAAGAGGGCGCTCGCTTCGGTCGCAGTTTGCTTGGCTCCTCGGCCTTCGCGGGCACGCATTCCATCGAAGCCGATCGTCGACGCGAGGATAAAGATGGCATCCATCTTGAGAACGCCGTGAAACGATGCGGCTACGATTTCAGCCGCTTCCCCGAAGCCGCGCGCGAGCGCGCCGGCGCCGCGGCCTATCTCGAACTGCACATCGAGCAAGGACCGGTGCTCGAAAACCTCGGATTGCCTTTGGGTGTGGTCTTAGGCACTAAGGGTGTCGAGCGTCATCAGATCGTCTTTCACGGCCAGGAGGCGCATTCCGGCGCCACGCCGATGCGAGCGCGCCGTGACGCTCTGGCCGCCGCGGCAAAACTGGCGCTCGAAATCCGCGATATAGCGGGCGAGCATCCCGACTCAGTCTGCACCATCGGCAGCGTCAAAACGTTTCCGGGAATCGTGACGGCGGTGGTGGGGCGCTGCGAGCTCACTCTCGATCAGCGCGACCTGGACGCGACCGTCTTGGCGAACATGCACCAAAAGGCCCGGGAAGCGAGCCACCGTTTCGCTGAACAAGAGCGCTGCAGCGTGGAATGGTCGCGCATCTGGAACATAGAGCCAATCGCCTTTCACCCACGGCTTATCGAGTTATGCGAGGAGGCCGCGAAGGAAGTTGCGGGCGCCGCGAACAGGATGCCCTCCGGCCCACTGCACGATGCCGCCGAAGTCGCGCGCGCCGGAATTCCGACTGCGATGATGTTCGTTCAATCTCTTCAGGGCATCAGCCACAACAAGATCGAAGACACCAAAGAAGAGCATCTCGATCTCGCTCTCCGAGCCTACGCGCGGCTCGCGGAGAAGACGGCAGAGTGGATTTTGCAATCAAAAATTGGTGGAGACCGCTATCGGCCGAAGCGGTGAGTTGCAGGCAATGCGACCACTCATCGCCCTCTGGTTTCATGCAGGTGCGCCGGCACGATCCTCCGCAGATCGCCTGCTTCAGCGGCGTGCTTCGATCGCGTGATTAGGCTCCGCCCTGGGGCGGGCTTTAGCCCAATGCCACTTAGATAAGAATTCCCGTATTACGTAGGGCGCCCCCGATCAATGGCGCACTGCTATCTCTGGCGGATACCGTCTCGGGTCTCGTCACGCCTCAGGGTCCCTCCGCGTCCTCGACCGGACAACTCACGTGCTATTTCGACCGGACAGATCACATGCTAACAACACCTCTCGACTTCAGCATTGACAGGTAACGCAGGATAACTTTGCTGAGATGGAGCAGAACATTGTCGCCCAGAAGGGCGACAGCCTCAAAATGAAACTCGTAAATGAATTTCTGGACGAGGCGCGGGCTTCCGGCTTTCTCAAGGATTTGCTTGTCCGAGCAAAGCTTGCGGGAGTGGAAGCGCCACCTCCGAAAAAGCCGTAGCGGTATTCTAAGCGACCACAATTCCACTGACGCTCCGAGATGCCGCGCGGACATCCTTAAAAGTAAAGCTCTGCCGCGATCTGTAAAATCCGCTGGCTGTTGGCTCGAATCGAGTTCAACGCGCCAAAGCCAAGCCGCCCGCCGGTACCCCCAAGTTGTGTGGGCAGGTTGACGATGTTGCCGGCAGCATAGTGAAACTATTTGATACTGGCCGGCTGCACCGATAATCTCGACTTGTGGATGTTACCTCGAGTTTCGCGCGTAGATCAAGCAAATTCGTCTGGCGGAATCCTGTACTATACGTGCAATAGGGAGGTTTCTTGAATTTTCGACCTTTGCCTCTGGTTCTCTTTGGCTTGACTGTTTCCGCCCAATGGATTCACTACGCAACGCCTGGAATGCCGCGTACTAACGACGGCAAGCCAGACCTGAATGCTCCCGCGCCGAGGCTCGCGGACGGAAAGGCGGATATGTCGGGCATCTGGGTCCGCGTTCCGTCGCCGGGCAACCCCGGAGGACCGAATTTCGGAAACACGGTCACTTATTACATGCCACCGGGAGCGCAGATCCCACTCCAGCCGTGGGCAGCCGAACTCCTGCGCCGCCGCCGCTACGAGGACCTGGGCGGAGGGCGCCCTTCGGAGCGCTGCCTGCCTCACGGCATTATTGGCGCGATGCTTCCAAATACTCCCTTCAAAATCGCGCACACGCCCGGCGCGACTTTCCTGCTGTACGAACAACTGAACCAATACCGCCAAATCTTCACCGATGGCCGCACACATCCGCAGGATCCGAACCCCGCATGGTGGGGGTATTCCGTTGGTCACTGGGAAGGAGACGCGTTTGTGGTCGAAACACGCGGATTCAACGATCAGACGTGGCTCGACGATAGCGGTTATCCTCACACCGAGGCGATGCGATCGCTTGAACGATTTCACCGCGCAAGCTTCGGCCATATGGATCTGGACGTGACCATCGACGATCCCAAGGCTTATACGAGGCCCTGGTCCGTGCGCATTCCCCTTGCCCTCATGGCGGACACTGAGATGATCGAAGACGTCTGCGATAACGAGCAAGACGCGAAGCACATCGCCGGGAGGTGATGCGCGGTCCATGCGCACGAGCAGGCCGGGCTCGCCTTCAGTTTCCCCTGTATGAAAACTGAAGCGGGCATGATGCCAAGGACAAAGACAGCGGATGTAACCGCCCGGCCCTCAGCAAGCCGCTGCTATAGTGAGGGCAATTCGCACCTTGTTTATGCTGGATAGGAAGGGACCACTGCCGGTAGGAAGCTGGCGGGTTGGCATGAGAATTGAGAATTGGTCAGATCTGGGTTTCTAATCTGATCAATTGTCACTTGCCGATTCTCAATTCTCATCCGAGCGAGATGCACAATGCAACGACTGCTCCTATTACTGATCAGCACCGTTCTTCTCAGCGCGCAGGCACCGCCGGATAGTACCGCCTATTCTGTCGCCTACTTCGATATCGTACCGGCATCCAGGACCGCAGCGATCACTGCTATCAAGCAGTATAGGGATGCAAGCCGCAAAGACGACGGATTCCAGTGGATCGAGTTCTTCGAGCAGGCCGGACGGCCTGCACACTTCTGCATCATCGAAACGTGGGCCAACCACAAAGACGTTGATACCCATGCCGCTCCGGCGAACGCCAAGGACTTCCGAACTAAGATCGACTCGATGAGGCTGAGCGATTACGACCAGCGGCCTTACAAGACTCTGTCGTTGGGCGCCGCTCACAATGACGGAAGCAGCAGCACATTCGTGATCACACACGTCGATATCGGCGGCCAGGGCGCAAATGCCGCGGACCTCCTTCGCAAGCTGGCCGAAGCCAGCCGGAAAGAAGAAGGCAATCTCCGGTTCGACGTCTTACAGCACGCGATGCGGGCGAATCATTTCACGGTTATCGAAGAATGGCAGACCACAAAAGCAATCGAGACGCATGCGGCTGCAGCTCACACGAAGGAATACCGGAACAGCCTTGGGCTGATCGCCGGCAGCCCTCTGGACGAACGTCTTTATAAGGTCGTGGAGTAAACCCATGCAGTACGGCGTCGTGTTTCCGGCCCCAACCAGCAGAGGCCTGCCATTCGTACAACAGGGCCTACGGGTCTTCACATGCCATGAGCGACTGAAATGCTAGGAAACTCAAGGCGGCCGATCCGCATCCAAAGCTGCACCTTTGGCAGGCGGCCGCGAGTCACTTTTATAGACTTTTTTTCGCGCGAACGCGAGGTTGCCCTGATGCGGCCTCGGAAGCCGCTGGCTTTTTCATTCCGGCGAGGCTCTTCCGCAGTGCCTCCATAATGTCTGCCGCAGGTTTCCTGGGCGGCGGCATGTGCGCGGCAGCTAACGGCTGGGCGGCCGCTTTCGCCGCAATTAGCGTTTCCAGTTGTTCACGATAAGCATCGCGGAACTTTTCGGGCGTGAACTCCGCGGCTATGGCCTGAACGAGCGTGTTCGCCAATTCCAGTTCTTTAGGACTGACCAGTGATTCGTCGGCCTGGAACTCTTGATCCGCACGCACCTCTGAACTGAAGTACATCGTGTGGGCGATGAGTCCCGATTTGCCGCTGCGGACAATCACGATGTGTTCACGTCGGTGCATCGCGATCTGCGCGACGCCTACGAGGCCGGTCTGCTTCAGAGAGCAGTACAGCAGAGCGTACGGCCTTTCGCCCGCCGACTCGGGCCGAATGTAGTAGGAGGTCTCGAAATAAATTGGATCGACCGAGGCGAGGTTCACGAATTCAACCAGCTCCATCGTGGTTGAGGTCTTCGGAACGAGCGCATTGAGTTCCTCTCGAGCAAGCGCAACGAACCGGCCCTTCTCCACCTCGTGAGCTTTGCTCACGTGGGATGGGGGGACTAGCGCGCCTGCCTCGTTTGTGGCCACGCGTCGTACTGGGGCTATTGCCACAGGCTGCTCGGCTGGTTCTAGTCGCGCCCCGCCAGCACGTTCCGCGATAACCGGACCCGACCGAGAGGGAACTGCCGGAACAGGACCGGCGCCCAAACCGTCTTGAGGCTCAGATTCCAGTTGATCCGGTACGGCGTACACCTCGCGTAGCTTGACGCGTTCTGGGCGAGCAGCCCGGAACAGCCTCACGGGAATCGAAATAAGTCCGAAAGTGATGTAACCGCGCCAAACCGAGCTTGCCATGATTTAACCTGCCGTGGTCCACATTCTGCTGCTATCAGTAATCGTGTGGTTGGATCGATTTCAGATTAACCCGAAGCCTTGCGTGTGAAATTGGCGTACCGCCGACGAATTCCAGGGAAATCTGTTCCGCATTCCGCTGCATTAGATTAACTTCGCCGGCGAGCATGACGGAACCATTGTAGTGCCGATTCGCTCACCGAACAGTTTTGCGCCCGATGTCGCGTATTATCGGCGGCTAAGTTAGCCTGTAGCACTTGGTACGGCCGCAAGGCATTGCAATTTTCCAGAACCCGTTTTGGGTCAATGGTTCGCGGTAGGGACGACCATCGCTGGCCGCCGCCGAGTCGCCCCGGGGAATTTCACCCCGAGGCGCTCACAGATCCGTGCATGACTGTCTCCAGTCACACGGCTCGTGCCATCCATTGAGAGCTGCCGCCCTCCGCCACAACCAATCGGTTCCTCCTGTTGCCAGTTGACCAAGGTGATCATGACGCGAATGGCCTGCCCCCTTCGCTCCACAGGCGTTACCCCGCTTCAGCGCTACTACGAGGCAGTCCGTCCCTGACCAGCGTATCGGTACTTTCGGCCTCGCGGGGCCGCCGCTTGTGCCTTTTCCCTTACCACCGCCGATCAAGTTCTCAAGTTCCATATCGAAGCCCAGATGAAAGTCACGCTGCCTGTACACCGGACACCGCATGGCCAATAAGTAGGTAACCACCATGCTCTTCCCGGAGAGCGGGGGCGCCCCGGTTTTGATGCCTTCAGAAGATCTGTTTCGATGCCTCATCAGCAGTTCGCTTGCACTCGTCTCTTTCATCTTCACCTGATGCGGTCATGCCGCACCTTTTCCGTAACGTTCACCACCAGTAGCCTTTCGACTCCAGCAGCTTACGGCGGTTTGAAATCTGCTCCTACAAGCCGATTTCGAAGGATCTCCCTTCATCTTCGATACAGCATCGTGCCGAAGCACGTTCTTGACACAACCCCGCACAGAACCGTACGAGCACTTTTATGCATACGGCTCCCACCTTGGATGAGTAGCGACGAAACGCTCGTAAGGATAAGGATGGAGAACGCGGGGTGCTGGAATCCAGCGTTGAAAGATCGGAATCAACCGATCCCAC
>DASQJB010000333.1:0-2622 GCA_035631295.1 Bryobacteraceae bacterium
CCGGCGGCCTGGTTCCGCAAGGCACGCCGCTCACGAGCGGCGCCTTCCGTATCGACCACGATCAGGCTTTTCAGTCCACGGTGAATCTTCGCTATCAGCGCAAGACCTGGGAATACATCGATTTTTCATGGCGCTATGACAGCGGCCTGGTGGTGAGCGGCGTGCCGGATGCAGGCGCAGCGCTGGCGCTGACGCCGAATCAGCAGGTATCCGTCGGTTTGGCTTGCAATGGCATGTTGGCGACGGTAGCCCAACCATTGACCGATTGCGTGAACCCGAACGGCTCCGAGGGCATGGTGACTTCGAAACTGCTGACGCTGCCCCAGGGCGGCTATGACAATTTTCCGAGCCAGGAAAACGACGACCACAATCCCGACCGCGTGCAGCCGCGAAGCGTCTTGAACCTGGGCATCGGCACGGACAATCTATTTCACGTCGAAAAAGGGCCGAAAATCAGAGCGTCTCTGACGATCGACAACCTGACCAACAAAGTGGCGCTTTATAATTTCCTGTCCACTTTCAGCGGGACCCATTTCCTCCAGCCGCGGGAATTCGTCGTGCGGGTGGGAATGGCGTTCTAAGGGCATCGCCCCAGCCATTCCGAGCTATAAATGATGCACGCGAGTCAGCAACTCCTCGCGCGGACGCGCGGCGAACGCGGCTATCCAGCCAACGAAGTCCGGGCGTGGGCCAAAAACCGCGAAGATTTGGCCGTCGCGGTCCGCCGCGGGACGCAAACCACCCGCGACGCGCCAGCCGCGCGCTCCTCCTGCCACCAATGCCGCCGAGGGAGCCTGGAGAGCGCCGGCGCCTTGGTCGCGCAGCCTGCGGGCCTCTTTCCGGCACTCCACGTAGGTCGGGATGCCGCCTCGGAGCAGATGCGCGGGTAGAGCTGGCGTGGCAGCGGTAAAACCACTCGGGAGCTCGACGGCCCACAAGGCGCGGCGCACATTAACCAGTTCCGCTTCTTCCCGAATACCCTCATGGCGCAAGAACTCGGCCCAGGCGCCGTCGGGCGTGTCCGCGAGATACTGTACTGGTCCCTCACCGGGGCCATGCCAGCGCGCCGCGGGCTGTTCCGCGCTCTCCCACAGGACCGGGAAGCGCGGATCGGCATGACGATAGAGGATCACGTTGCGGGCGAGGCTAGCAATGCTCGGGCGAGATCCTGGACCCGGCGCGGGCCTGGTTGTGCGGGGTCCCAATGGGGCTTGAGCCAGTCAAGCGGCGCGCGGCCGTCCAGTTGCGCACGCCTACGGCCGAACCATTGGCGGATTCCGATCTCGTTGTAGGCGCCGCTGAGATCGCCCACGATAAGGCTTAAGAAGTGCAAGCGTGCTGCGACATCGTCGGGTGTGCTGCGCGCGGCCAGTTTGTATCTGCGGAGACTGCTGGCGGAGATGCCCAACAGGCGAGACAAGAGCTCCACACCGAGCACTTCGGTGAGCCGGGCCCATTCAAATTCCGGAACGGGCGACTCCTCCAACGCCAGATTCAAGCGCTCGAGGTCACGGGCGAGGCCGGCATCGGAGACCACGCCATTAGAGCCGAGTTCAAGCTGCACGTTTCTCGCGATTCCCGCCCGGTGGACGTGTCGAACAACCTTTTGGAAGGATGGCAAATCCAGCGTCTCTATGCGCTCACCAGCCGGCAGCAGCCCCATCGCCTCGGCGCGTCCCAAGGCGGTAACCGCCTGAAACGCCACTTGCGGAGCCGTGAACGGACTCTCAATGGATTCAATTCGGATCATCCCGCTATTCAGAATTATATCCGATCCCGTCCCGGAGCCCACGCGGACGAATCTACAGATTGCTCAGAATCGCCGTTGCGTCACGCGTGCCCAAGCCCGCGCAAACGTCCGAGAAGATGATACAGCGAGGGGTCTTAAGCCTCACCGTCCCGTCCGGCTACCTAGCTGCGTACTCCGCAATCGGGCGACAACGTTGCTATTTCGCTTGGAAGAGTTGGCGATAGCGGCTCGGCGTTTAGCCCGAGCGGAGGAACGCACGCCGCATCGCATCGATGCTGCCGAACTGGACGTTCGATGGCCTTGGCGTCTCTGGTAAGGCGGAACATAAACGGCCATACTTCGTCCTTTAATTTAGGGGTTCTACCGGCAGGTTCAGGGTTCAGTACACGAAGGTCGGGGGTGAAATGTTAAAAAATCGTAATCGGAACGTCGAATATACGCAACTTTGGATTTAGTGATAACATCAAAAGATTAGGGAGAAGCCTCTTCCTGGCCTGAAACGGCAACCCCGACAATCAGTTCTAACGAAGCGGTGACGTTCGCGAGGTGGCCGAGCGGTCGGACTTTATAGCTAAATGGAACGATTTGAAGAACATATAAGCGAACCCGCCGGCGCGCGGGGCATTCGGTTAGAAGAGACGCCGGAGTTCCTGGAAACGGACTTCCATGAGGAGTTGTATGGCCAGGGTCCGGAGGAGCACGTCGACGAGGCGGTTTCCACCGACGACCCGGTGCGGGTGTACCTGCGCGAGATGGGATCGGTGCGTCTACTGAATCGCGAGGGCGAAATCACACTGGCGCGGCGCATGGAACGCGGGAAAGTACGGATGCATAAGGCTCTTACGCGTTCTCCGCTGGTGTGGCGGAAGGCG
>DASQJB010000334.1:0-12525 GCA_035631295.1 Bryobacteraceae bacterium
ACCGATGCTAGGACGCCGCCTTGGAGCGATTACTGGATGGATTCACTCTCAGCCGGATTTAAAGAATTTGAAGCTCGGTTATTTTGGCGCCAGCACCGGCGCCGCCGCGGCCCTGGTCGCCGCCGCGGACCGTCCAAAAGCTGTGCAGGCCGTGGTCTCCCGGGGAGGGAGGCCGGACCTGGCGGGCGCGGCGCTCCAGCGAGTGGAAGCGCCCACGCTGTTCATCGTGGGCGGAGACGATCCCGTGGTGCTGGATCTGAACTATTGGGCGATGGCCCGGCTTCCGCATGAGACCGTGCACAAGCTCGAAATCATTCAAGGGGCCGGTCACTTGTTCGAGGAGCCCGGAACTCTAGATAAAGTGGCGGCTTTGGCGCGCGATTGGTTCCGCGTCCACCTTTCTTCCAATTCTCACGCCTGAGGCTACGAGATAGCCGCGCTGCCGCGCCCGGGCGCTCACAGTACCATGAAATTTAAGCTTGGTGGAAAACTCTCTCTACTGCTCGGCCTGCGGCGCGCCTGTCCCGGCGGCTGCGCGGATCTGCGGGCGTTGCGCGCATCCCATGAACGCGGCGCAGCCGAATCCAGAGATAAACCCCAGTGACAAGCCCAAACCTGACTGGATCAAGCGCCTGGGTCCGCTCGGCGTGGTCCTGACGGCGGCGCTCAAGTTCAAGACCGCAATTCTGTTGCTGTTCGCGAAAGGCAAGTTTTTGCTGCTGGGTTTGGCGAAGCTGCCGACTTTGCTTTCAATGCTTGCGTCCCTGGGCCTGTACTGGGGACTATATGGCTGGAGATTCGCCGCCGGATTCATCGCCGGCATCTACGTTCACGAAATGGGCCATGTCTGGATGTTACGGCGTTACGGGCTGCGCGCCAGCGCTCCCATGTTTATCCCCGGCTTTGGCGCATTCGTAAGTTTATACGACAGCCCGGCGGATGCGGCGCAGGACGCACGCATCGGGCTGGCGGGGCCGTTCTGGGGCGCGGGCGCGGCGCTGGCTTGCCTGCTTCCTACCATTGTGTTTCCGGGAGGCGTTTGGGTCGCGATCGCCCGGGCCACCGCCTATATCAATTTGTTCAATCTCACGCCGGTCTGGACTCTCGACGGAGGCCGAGCGTTTCGCGCCCTGGATTACAGGCAGCGAATCTGGTGGCTCGGCGTGGCGGCAGCGCTGTGGTATCTGACCGATTCGGGCTTGTTCTTGATTCTGCTCGTGGGCGGGGCATATCGCGTGTTTTGGAAGAAGGATCACGCCCCGGCAGGTGACCAGGGCGTATTTTTCCAGTTTGCGGGGCTTATGGCTTTGTTGGGCGCCATGCTCCTGTTGCGGAGCTAACGCGCGCCCGGTGGTAAAATCGAAAATTCCGTCCCACCATGATTTCCGCGAGCGCCATGAGAGACCTGAAGAGCCTGATCCGCGAAGTGCAGGATTTCCCAAAGCCAGGCATCAATTTTTACGACATCACAACGCTTCTCAAGGATCCCGAGGGCCTGCACGCGGTCATCGACTCTCTTAGCCGCCACTACGCCGGCAAGGACGTCCGCATCGTCGCCGGCATCGAGGCCCGCGGATTCATCTTCGCTCCGGCGCTAGCCTATGCCCTCAACGCCGGATTCGTTCCCATTCGCAAGCCTAGAAAACTGCCCGCCGCTACTGAGCGTGTCGAATATGCGCTGGAATACGGCAGCGATTCCGTCGAGGTACACATCGACGCTATCGAACCCGGGCAGAACGTGCTGATTGTCGACGACGTGCTTGCCACCGGCGGCACGGCCTCGGCGGCGGCGAGGCTGGTGGAGAAGCTCGGCGGCAAGGTGGCCGGGTTGGGCTTTGTACTCGAGCTCGACTTTCTCGGCGGAAGGAAGAAGCTCGCCGGCTACGACGTGGACGCACTGTTGCACTACGCCTCGTAACGTTCTCTTAGCAAGCGTTCCAGCAGATCGTCGACTTTCAAATACTGGGCCCACTTGCGCAGATACTCGCGATCCAGCGTATCTCCGCTCACGCGCATGACGCCGCGCAGATCGCTCCACTGGCGCTCGGAGGTTTCGCCGCCGGCGCGATACCATTCGAGTTTGCGCAAAATCGTGTCCTCGGGCGCGGCGATGGCGCAACCCAGGGGCTCGGCGCTGAGCGCGCGAACTTCCGCAAACCGGCGACGGGCAAAAGAAGCTTGGCTGTAAGAGTCCTTGCGAAGCGGGAATATGTGGAACTTGTAGGCGCTTGCTAAGTGGATCACATTAAATGAGCGCCCGCGGTTAAGCGAGTCAGCAATGGCAAGTGCGTCGGCGTAAAAGCGGGGATGCAGGAGAGCGGCAAAATCCTTCACTTGATCGGGGTGGATATCCGCAACCAGATCGACATCCATCGTGGTGCGGGGGATGCCGTGCACGGAACTCGCGACGGATCCGCTCACGGCATATGGAATCTCCATTTTGTCGAGAATTTCGAGCAACTCAGCGAAAGCTTCGGCTGGCTTCAAGATTCGGCCCCCGGGTCCCATCCATAAGCGCGAATCATCAGGTCCCGGGGCAGGTGACTGGCCGCAACCCGCAGAAAGACTTCGCGATCACTGGCCCGGGGATGCCGGGAGCGGACGCCTGCCTCGCATAGTTGCAGCGCAAAGGCGCTCAAATCCAACGCCTGGAGGAGCTTGTCTCCCGGCGGAGCGTCTCGGAGGAGTTTGATCCACGCCTCTATCGCCCGCGGATCGGTGTCCCTAAACTCTTCTGGGTGAACAACCATTACGTATCCCCAAACGTTAGAATAAAAGAGTGAAGGCGCGAGTGTACGTGTCTTTTAAGCCGACGGTGCTCGACCCCCAAGGTCAGACCATTCAACATGCGCTGAACGGTCTCGGGCACAAGATTGTAACGGGCGTGCGCCAGGGAAAATTCTTCGAGATCGAACTGGCCCCAGGGGCGGAAAAGGAACGCGCCGTGCAGGAAATGCAACAGATCGCCCATGACGTGCTGGCAAACCCCGTCATGGAGGACTTTCGCGTGGAGCTGATCGACTAAAATGTGCGGAATCGTCGGATACATTGGACCCCGTCCGGCCGTGCCGATCATCCTGGACGGCCTTAAGCGCCTTGAATACCGCGGCTATGATTCCGCGGGCTTGGCGGTGCTCGAACAAAACAACGGTTTAAGCGTGCGTAGAGCCCAGGGCAAACTGCGCAACCTTGAAGATGCTCTCAAGCTCAACCCGGTGGACGGGCCTTACGGCATTGGTCACACCCGCTGGGCCACTCATGGGCGGCCGACCGAGGAGAACGCGCACCCCCACAAGGATTGCCATGGCGATATCGTCGTGGTGCATAACGGCATCGTCGAAAACTATCTAACGCTGAAACACCAGTTGCTCGAGGAGGGCCACACTTTCGTGACGGAAACCGACACGGAAATCATCGCGCATCTGGTGGAAAAGCATTACGACGGCAACCTTGAAAACGCCGTGCGCGACGCCGTCCGCCAACTCACAGGCGTCTTCGCCCTAAGCGTGATTTCGCGGAAAGATCCCAACAAGATCGTGGCCGCGCGGTCGGGGCCGCCGGTGGTGGTGGGCTTGGGCAACGGCGAGTATTTCGTGGCTTCGGACGTTCCCGCTATCCTCAGCCATACGCGCGACATGTTTTTCCTGGCCGACGGGGACATGGCTGTGCTGACCAAAGATGGGGTCCATCTGACGGATTTCAGCGGCCGTCCCGTGAAGCGCCAGGTTTCCCATATTCTTTGGGACCCCATTATGGCCGAAAAGGGCGGCTACAAGCACTTCATGCTCAAGGAGATCTATGAGCAGCCGCGGGCCGTGCGGGACACCACGCTCGGGCGCGTGGGTCAAGAATCTGGGCGCATCTTCCTGGACGAGATGGACATCAGCCCTCGTGAATTCAAGGAATTCCGCCAGGTGCGCATCGTGGCTTGCGGAACAAGCTGGCACGCGGCGGTCGCCGGAAAGTTCATGATCGAGCGGCTGGCGCGGATTCCGGTGGAAGTGGACTACGGCAGCGAGTTCCGCTACCGCGATCCGCTGGTGGGTCGCGATACGCTGACCATCGTAATTTCGCAATCCGGCGAAACCGCGGATACGCTGGCCGCACAGCGCGAGGCCAAGCACAAAGGCTCTAAAACGCTGGCGATTTGCAATGTGGTTGGCTCCATGATCACACGCGAGGCAGCCGGCACGCTCATCACCCATGCCGGACCGGAGATCGGCGTCGCTTCCACCAAGGCCTTCACCGGCCAGTTGACGGCGCTGTTCCTGGTGGCGCTGTATTTGGCGCAGGTGCGCGAAGCCGTGAGCCAGGAAGCCTCGCTCAAGCTGGTGGAGAAGCTCCTCCATGTCCCCAGCCAGCTCGAAGACATCCTGCGCCGTGATGCGATTTACGAGGAACTGGCGAAGACGCTTCACAAAGCTTCGGATTTCCTTTATCTCGGCCGCGGCATCCATTTCCCCATCGCGCTGGAAGGCGCCCTCAAGCTGAAGGAAATCTCCTATATTCACGCCGAAGGTTACCCGGCGGGAGAAATGAAGCACGGCCCCAACGCGCTGATCGACGAGAACCTGCCTACCGTGGTCCTGGCGACCCGCGATCCCTCGGATGAACTCAGCACGACCATTTACGAGAAGACCCTGTCGAACATTCAGGAAGTGAAGGCTCGCGAGGGCGTCGTGGTCGCAGTCGCGTGCGAGGGTGACGAAGAGGTTCCGAAGATGGCAGATCACGTGATCCGGATTGGAACCACGCAAGATTTGTTGCTACCGATCCTGGAAGTCGTGCCGCTCCAGTTGCTGGCGTATCACATCGCCGTCCGGCGTGGTTGCGACGTGGACCAGCCGAGGAATCTGGCCAAGAGCGTGACGGTGGAGTAAATGAGCATCGACCTATCTGCCGATGTTGAATCAGGACTTCTGCAAGAAGCCGCGGCGCGTGGGCCTTCAGTAGATGCGCTCATACGGGAAGCTCTCACGGCCTACCACCGCGATACGGCCGCTGCGCCAAACGTCCGGTCCGGCGAGTGGCGCAAACCAGCACAGAAGCCGAGATGAAGTGGTTCCTTCAACCCGATCCGCAGTTTGCCGGCAAATGGGTCGTGCTGGATGGATCTCAGGTGGGGGTCAGCGGCTCCAGCGCGAAGGCAGTCTACAAGCAGGCGACTGCCAGAGGAATTGAATCACCATTTGTAGCCTACATTTCGTCGCGCCGTAATGAGCCGTTCGCCGGCGGATGGCTCGATTGACCACATTATCTTTTGAGATTGAGTACCGCTACCAGCTTAGTTCCGGCGGAATTATCGTTCCCGTAGAGCTTGCCGTAGCGGATCGTCGAATCACTCTGCCCCGCACGCTTGGACACCGGTTCATCTGCATGCCTCTTCGACGAGTCGTTCGCTCAAAGTCTCGGGATCGAGCTTGAACAAGGATACAGGCGCACTTACCGCACAGTGGCTGGCTCCTTTCCGCATTTGGGCATGAAGTTACCCTGCGTACACAAGGCCTGGAATGGAATGCGCTGGTGTTCTTTTATGCGGCGCCGGATCCGGAGGCGAACTTCCTCGGCCGCCGCGGTTGGTTGGACCGCCTACATCTTGGGCTTACGCACTATGAGCCAGCACTGTATCTGGCGCCATACAGCGCTTGAATAAGCGCCGGCCTACGTAGTGGAGCTTGTGGCCTGCGCCGCCTCGCGGGCCTTTTCATGCACCGCGTGCGTGCGCTCGTCGAATCGCCCAAAAATCATCTTGCCCGCGGTGGTCTGTAAGACGCTGGTGACCGCGACGTCGATGGTCTTCGAGATCATGCGGCGCGCGTTGTCGACCACCACCATCGTTCCGTCGTCGAGATACGCCACGCCTTGGTTGTATTCTTTCCCTTCCTTCAGGATGAACACGCGCATCGTTTCGCCCGGCAGAACCACGGGCTTCAAGGCGTTCGCAAGCTCGTTGATGTTGAGCACCTCGACCTTGTGAAGCTGCGCTACTTTGTTCAGATTGAAATCGTTGGTGACGATTTTGCAGCCGTAGACTTTCGCCAGCTCGATCAGTTTCATGTCCACTTCCCGGACCTGCGGAAAATCGTCTTCGATGATTTGCACGCTCAGCTCCGGCATCTTCTGTAGGCGCTGCAAAATGTCCAGGCCGCGCCGGCCACGGTTGCGCTTCATGGAATCGGAAGAATCCGCCACCAGTTGAAGCTCGCGCAGCACGAACTGGGGAATCACAATAGCTCCGTCTACGAATCCCGTCTCAGCGATGTCGATGATGCGGCCGTCGATGATGACGCTGGTGTCTAGAATCTTGAAAGCCGTCTTGGCGGCTTTCTCGCCGCCAAACAGCCCTCCCAGCGCGGCCAGATTCAGCAGATCTCCCTTGGCGGCGCCGACCACAAGCCCGCAGTAGGTCATCCAGGCCAGCAGCATCACTTGAAGAAACCCGATGGTGCTTGAATGGGTCGGCAGCCGGCCCAGCACCAGGGAAATCAGATACGCGCCCAGAATCCCAAGAACGCTGCCAAAGGCAGCGCCAATCAGCCGTTTCAGAGTCACCTTTTGAATGCGGATTTCGAAAACCACCACGCCGATGCCAGCCAGAACGCCAATCCCGGCGGCGGCGAGGCCCTGCTGGCCAAGGGGATGCAGAAAGAACGCGGTACACCCGAGCAGAGCAATGAAGAGCCCGCGAATGAGGAGCAAGTCCGTCATGAATCCGGCCTCCGGCTTATATTAGGGACTGAGTATAGCAGCTTCCGCGCTGCGGTGGGATGCAGTCCTGCCGCAGTGTCGCCGTGGGCCCGCCCCGGCCTGGGGAGGAGGCGATCAGCTAGAGGACTTTGGCGAGTTCTTCGGCAAACGCGCTCTGCGCGCCGGCGTTGTCGGCTCGCTTTGCGGTGCTTTTTTTATGACGGCGCGGCGGGCGCTGTTCGCCATGGCTCGCGGCGGCGCCATGGCTGCCCGCGGCCGGACTAGCGCCGGCGCCGGGACCATGCCCGGGCGCGGGGCGCACTTGGCCCTTCGATTTCGGCGGTTGCGCGGGATTGGCGCGCAGCAGGCGATCTTCCAGCGGCGCGCGATCAAAGCGGCGGATGATCGCGTTCATTTCCTCCGTATTGGGAGCATCGATGAACGCGAATCCTTTCGACTCCTGCGTTTCGGGATTGCGGATCACTTTAATCGCGTCGGCGACCAAGTTCTCGGCTGTCAGCCAGCCCTTGATGTCGTCCGCGGTGACCCACGTTGGCAAATTGCCCAGGAAAACGGTAAAACTCATTCGACGGTTGTCTTCGACTCCAGTGAAAAGGGGGATGCTTCAAGGAGAACCATGGAAGCATCCTTATGCTACCACACTCCTCCAAAGCATGGGAGAGCTTTCTCGTAACCCAGCGCAAAACGGTGATCCGTCCGTAAGCTCGACCCCGCCCTCACGGGCGGGGCTGGGGCTGCTGCGACTCGCGCGCCAGACGCATTTCTTCAGCCCCGCCCGTAAGGGCGGGGACTTACGGGCCGATTACGGGCAAAACTCACCGCGATGGCGTTATTCGATTCCTATTTGACTTGCGGGCCGAGCCGAGGGGCGGCCTCTTGACGCTGGAAGGAAATGCCGCCCGCCGAAGGTTGCTCCTCCGAGTTGTGCGGCGGCTACTTAGAAGGCGTATAGTTCGGCTGCTCGTCGGGATTCGAGCCCCCGACAAAAATCTTCCGGCCGTCCGGGAAGGTGATGTCGCGGCCGTTGGCGCGCGCCGATCCGTCCTTGGCCTGATAACCGTCGGCGATGATCTCCGTCCCCACAGGTAAGGCGTCCTTGGTGAAGCCGCGGCGGATTAACGCGTTGGGGCTGCCGCCTTCCACCATCCAATTTGTTACTTTGCCATCCGCGCCGACCACGTCCAGATGGATCCAGGAATGTGGATTGATGAGCTCCACTTTGGTCACCTTGCCGCGCAGCTTCACGGGCTTGGTAGAGTCGAACTCCGCCGCGAAAGCGTGATGCGCCCATGCCGGCGCCGTCGATGCTAACAACCCAACTCCCGCCATAATAAATGCTAGTCTTGTGCGCATTCTGGTTACTCCTTGCTTCTCTCGTCCGCCCGCGCGCCCGCGAGCATGCCCGTCATCGCATAGTTCCCTTCATGGCAAGCATACTCGATAATCGGCCCCTGGATCCGGTTCATGGGAATCTGCGCGGACCAGCTCCGCGTGAACGCCGTGGGGTCGTCCACCGTGAACTCGTACAGGATCGTCTCCGGCCCCGTACGCTTGAACTTTTCGATCAGCTTCAGGTTTTCATCCGAACCACGGAAGCTGTTTTTGTCGGTGAAATTCGTGGTCTCCACCACCAGCGCATCGCCTTCCCAGCGCCCACGCGAATCGCCGAACCATTGGCGCACGTGGGCAGGAAGATGCGGGCGGCCGTCGGTCGGGATGATCCGGACATCGTGGACCATCTCCACTAAAACCATGACGTATCCTGGCCCTTGCACGATCTGGTAATTGTTGTTATAGAAGCTCGGCATCATAGGCGGGCCAGCCGTAGGCCACACCAGGCAGCGCTCCGTGAGGGCGCGGTTTTCCGGGCCGTCGAACTGACGCCCGCGCGCCGCGGCTGCGCGATCCGCCTGCCGCTTTTGCGCTTCGGGCGTCAACGCGGGAATGTGGCCATCGGGCGGCTCGACGACCAACGACGTGCGCCGGCTGGCCACCACCTTCGTCCCACGGTCGTACCAGAAATCGTTGTAGGCGCGGTTTACGTCGGCCTGCGCGCCCCCGTCGCGGCGATCGGCATTGTTCTGCTCCCGAACCTGCTTTTCATATTGCAGCGCTTCCTGCTCGGTGAAGAACGCTTTGTCGCCAAGATCGCGAGGCCTCTCGAGCGGCGTGATGGTGACGTTGCTCCAGACGCCTTGGAGATCCGGCTTGCCGTCGAGAGTACGGGGGACGGTCCAGGCTTTTTGGGCAAATGCCACCGGCCACAGATGCACGCAGATAAGCACGGATAAGAGTTTGTGATTCATCCGTGTTTATCCGTGGCCATCCGCGGCTTTCAATGGAGGCTAGTTCTCGGGAGCGGCAGCGCCGTTCTGCCCCGGTGTGTTGTTGGAGAGGAATAGCTTCCGCCCATCTTTAAACACCACGTTGGAGCCGACGCCCCGAGTGGACCCATCTTTCGCCTGGAAGCCTTCCACCACGATCTCCGAGCCCGTCGGGAGCGAGTCCTTGGTGAACCCCTGCCGGAACAAAGCATTCGGGCTGCCGCCTTCGATCATCCAGCTTGTTACCTTCCCGTCTGGTCCTTTTACGTCCAGGTGAATCCAGGAATGGGGGTTGATCACTTCCCATTTGGTCACGGTCCCTTGCAGCTTGATGGGACGCTTTTCGTCGAATTCCTGCGCGAAAGCGTGATGCGCCCACGCCGGCAAGCCTGTGAGCAGCGCGGCTCCCGCAATCAACAAAGCAGACATGGCTCGCATGATGATCCTCCTGCTACTTCGCGGCGTTCGCTTGTTCCTTCTCAGCGGCGCGCTGGCCGCTCAGAATATTTGGCAAGCCGTAGTTGCCTTCCTGGCAGGCGTACTCGTAAATCGGGTTATTGATCCCCACCCATGTGACCTCCGCCGACCACGGCTTCGCCCAAGTCTTGGGGTCATCAACCGTGAACTGATACAGCAGCGTCTTATCCGAGGTGCGCGTCAGCCGCTCAATCACGTGCAGGTTCTCGCCCGAATTGCGGAAAGCGGTGCGGTCGGTGAAATTGGTGGTGTCGATCACCAGAGTGTTTCCCTCCCAATGACCACGCGAGTCGCCCATCAGCACCCGGATATTTTCGGGTAGGTGTGGCCTGCCATCCGTCGGAATGATGCGGGTGTCGTGGATCATCTCTTGCATGATGGCGACGTAACCAGGACCTTGTACGATCTGGAGATCGCTGTTGTAACCCGGCGAAAGCATCGGCGGGCCTTCATTCGGCCACATGATGCAGCGTTCGCTCAAAGAGCGATGCTGCACATCGTCGAAGTTGTGTCCGCGCATCGCTGCGTTCTTCGCCGCGATCCTTGCCTGCGCTTCCGGCAGCAGCGGAGGAATCGTGCCTTCCGGCCCGATCACCTGCGACGTGCGGTTGCTGACGGCGGTGACTCTTTGATCCAATCCGAATTGGCCGAGGTCGTAATGCACGGTATTCGGATCGGCGTCCCGGGCCGCTCGCGCTGCGGCGGCTGCTGCATCCGCCTTGGCCTTCTCCGCCGTCTCCTGCTCCGTATAGAACTCCTTCGAGCCGAGATTCTTCGGCCGCTCGAATGGCACAGTGGTCGCGTTAGAGTACACGCCCTGAAGATCCGGCACGCCATCGGCCGTCTTGGGCGGAGTCCAACTCTTTACGGCGTTGGCAGTTTGAGCAGCGAGAGGCGGGGGGACGAGCACGACCGCGATCAGAGCTGCGAAGAACAGGAAGGCGACTACTCGTTGGCTCATTCTTCTTCTCCTAAAGGGATCATTTATTGGGATTCGTACTTGTATAAGGATCCGTACCCGGTTTGCGCAGATGCCCGTACAGCACCTCCTCCGCAAACTCCACGCACTTGAACTCCATCAACTGCGCATTCTTTTCCACATGCCGGTACAGAGGCATGCTGATCTTCCACGGACGCGAAAATACTTTGGGATCCTCGATGGTGGCCTCGTACATCATCGTATCGGGGCTGCGAGGCGTATAGCGCTCGACTACGTGCAGGGCGTCGCTGTGATAATCGCCGGAACGGTCGAACCACGTGTCCTCTATCTGGCTAGTCACGTCGACCACAAGGCTCTCGCCGTCCCATTTGCCATTAGACCAACCCATCCAGCTATCGGCCGGCGCTTTGGTCGGGGCCGCCATATTCACCACCCGAACTGAGCCCGCGTATTCGTACACGAACATAACGTTCTGCGTCGATTGCACGATCTGAAAAGGATACGGCATATAAGTGGCGCGCGGAACGCCCGGCATGTAACACTTCACCTCCGGATCCAGCTTCACACGGCTGGCGAAATTGTCTTTTCGCTTCTGGAGCGCCGCGGGCAAGTAAGGAATCGAGCCGCCGTCCACCACTCCCAAATCAGGAGGCGTGGCGAACTGGGCGCCGAGGATGCCGACCACTTCTTTGGCGGGCATTCCAGCAGCATGGCCTTCCAGATCCCAATTGGCGTTGTTCATGGCTTGCCAGACGCCATTGAGATTCGGCTTGCCGTCGGCGGTGCGCGGCGCGCGATAGGGGGCTTGGGCCTGTTGGCCTAGCGCGGGAAACCCAGCCAGAGCAAGGGCTGCCAACGCTGCAGCGGGCATAAACGGGTGAAAACGAGTTTGCATCGAAAAATTCTCTCAGCGCGTTTGCATAGGGTGCGAACCACAATATTGTACACCCCGGCTCGCGCGATTTTGATGGTACCTGGAAGGGCTTGTAGTGTCAATGCCCCAAGTGGGCATATCCTCGGCCGCGACGATTTTCGTGGCGCGCGCACCTCCCGCGTGCCGCGTCGAGACTCGTCTCGACGCCCACCGGAGTTTCGCCGGTCGCCTGGCCTCGACACGAGTGTCGAGGCGGCAGGCACGAGTGCCTGCGCCACAGCGCTGCTCTGTGTGACTGGATGCTGCAAAGACTGGACGAGTGCAGGGTTTGCGCTGGAGAGGTAAGATTACAGTTTACTTCTGGAAGGGATGTAAAGACGCATATGACGTTCAACGGACTCTGGACCAGAGCGCGGATATTCACCGTTGCGGGAATCGTAACGGCTCTGCTGATAGGCGCCGGACTCGTCTTCGCGCAGCCTGCATCGCAGGATAAACCTCTTTTGGCGGAACAGGTCTTCAAGAACGTCCAGGCGCTCAAAGGAATTCCCGTCGACGATTTCCTGGAAACGATGGGGCTCATGTCAGCGGCTCTTCAGTTCGACTGCGCGGATTGTCATGTCGGGGCCGGCACCGACTCAGTGAATTGGGCGGCGGATACTCCCAGAAAGCGCACGGCGCGCAGAATGGTGAACATGGTTGCGGCGATCAATAAAGACAACTTCGGCGGGCGGCAGGTGGTGACGTGCTGGACCTGTCATCGCAATCGCGATAGGCCTCTGACCACCCCTCTTATGGAGACAATCTACGGTTCGCCGGCACTGCTATCTGACGACATCATCGTGAGCCCTCCAGGCCTGCCCTCGCCCGAGTCCATTCTCGACAAATACATCGAAGCGTCTGGAGGCGCTCAACGCCTCGCCGGCCTCAAGACGATCGTGGGCAAGGGCACCAGCGTCGGATTCGGTGGTTTCGGCGGCGGTGGAGCTGTCGAACTTCTCGCAGAGGCTCCCGACAAGCGCGCTACCATCATCCTCTTCAAAGCCGAGACCGGCCGGGGAGATCAGATCAGGGCTTATGATGGCCACGACGGCTGGGTCAGAACTCCCCTCAATGTATTGGGAGAATTTCAATTGCGGGGCGGCGATCTTGACGGCGCCAGATTCGACGCACAACTGTCGTTCCCGGGGCAGATCAAGCAG
>DASQJB010000335.1:0-20138 GCA_035631295.1 Bryobacteraceae bacterium
CTTGCGCGCATATTCCAGTAGCGCCGAGTCGCCGCGCCGGCGCACGTCTTCCAGGATCGGGCGCACGGCGCGCTCGGCTTCCTCCAGGCGCTCCGCTTTCCGGGCCAGCAGCGGCCCCGCGTCTCTACGATCGACAATCCGAATCATTACATTACGATCTTGTTCAGCGGATATTCCACGATCCCCTGCGCCCCGGCCTCTTTCAACCTCGGAATGATGGAACGCACCGTGGATTCGTCGAGAATCGTGTTCAGAGCCAGCCACTCGCTGTCGCTCAACGGCGAAATGGTGGGCTTCTTCAAGGCCGGCAGCACTTCCAGGACCTTGTCGAGATTGCGTTTTTCCACATTCAGCATCAGGCCTACTTTGCCGAGCGCGTTGATCGCTCCTTCAAGCAGCATCTTGATGTCGCAGAGCTTGCGGCGTTTCCACGCGTCGCGCCACGATTCCGAATTGGCGATCAGTTGCGTATTCGATTCGAGCACCGTCTCGATGATGCGGAGCTTGTTGGCTCGCAGCGACGACCCGGTTTCTGTGACCTCGACGATGGCGTCCGCGAGCACGGGCGGCTTCACTTCCGTCGCGCCCCAACTGAACTCGACCTTCGCATGGACGCCATTGGCCTCCAGATAGCGGCGCGTGGCGGAAACCAGTTCCGTCGCGATGGTCTTGCCTTCCAGATCCTTCACCGACTGAAACGGCGAAGTTTCCGGGGCAGCCAGCACCCAGCGCACTTTGCCGAAGCTCTGCTTGGCGTAGATGAGATCGGCGACGGTTTGCACCTTGGCTTCGCTTTCTTCAACCCAGTCGCGCCCGGTGAGCCCTGCGTCGAGCACTCCATCTTCGACGTAGCGCGCCATCTCCTGCGCTCGAATCAGCATGCACTCGATTTCGGGATCGTCAATGCCGGGGAAGTACGAACGGCTGGAGATCGTAATCTGAAAACCCGCGCGCCGGAAAAGATCGACGGTGGCGTTCTCGAGACTGCCTTTGGGAATTCCGAGCTTGAGTTTCATCACGCGTTAGCTCCCATATACAGCGGCGGGATCGTACGCCCGCGGCTCCTCGATTTTCCAATCGCCCTGGTCCAGCTTGCGGAAAAAGCAGCTCTCGTAGCCTTCGTGACAGACGCCCGGGCCGAGCGCGTCCACCTTCAACAGCACGGCGTCCTGGTCACAATCGGTGGAGATTTCCTTCACTACGAGCCGGTGCCCTGAAGTTTCGCCCTTGAGCCAGAGCTTGTTTCGCGAGCGGCTGAAGAAAACAGCGCAGCCGGTTTCGAGCGTCTTTCGGAAGGCCTCATCATTCATAAAGCCGACCATGAGCACTCGCCCGGTGGAGGCGTCCTGCACCACGGCGGGGAGCAGGCCGTCGAGTTTGGTGAAGTCAAGTTTCATATGGTTCCAATAAAAAAGCCCGCCGTTTCCGGCGGGCTTCGATTTCGTTAATTGCAGTTGCGCTTAACCGTGAGCCCGCCTCATTGAGGGCATGGGACGCCCGTGATGATGGTGATGGCGGCGCACGCTAAGCATTATTGTTAAAGAATACCACACAGGTGCAACCTCTCGTCTCCCGGAACGCCTTTTACTGAACCGCTCCCCTGCGGTCGCAGCTCAGAATGGGCGCTTGCGTTTTACACGCTGTTATAGAGCTGCGACCGCGAAGGAATGGTCAATTGACGAACTCGGCCTAAGCGGCGGGCGCGTCCGCGTTATTGATGTCTTGTACCGCTTTCCAGGAGCCGTCCGCTTGCTTCTTATAGACGGTGACGTACTTGCCCTTCTCGGTGACCTTCTTCTTCGTCTTCTGGCCGCTAGCCGTGAGCGTATAGTGACCCTGCACGTAGGCCAGGTCCCCAGCTTTAGATACATCCACCACGTCGTTTGAGAAGCTGATCGACCAGTTAGGGTCCGCCAAAACCTGTTGGAGAGCCATGCGCATCCCATCCTTTTTCAAGAGCGGCGTGTCAGGAATCTCCAGCGAGGCGTCATCGGCGTAGTGGCTCAGGACTTTGTCCAGATTCTTGTCGGCCCAGTCCTTATTCCAGGCGGCCTCGTCGTCTTTAATCGCCTTGGCGTCGGCATCGCGCGTATCAACCACGGGCGCAGGCGTTTGAGCGCAACCTGCCAAAAGCATAAAACCAACCACGGCGAAAGCAGTCCAGCGATTCACGTTTACTTACCTCCCGACCCCGTAGCGTAGCGTAACCAAGCGAACACTTCAACGTCGATTCAAAGCTTCAACTGATATGTGCGAAAGACCGCGTCCCGCGTCCAGCCTTCCTTTTCGTAGAGTGCCTGAGCCGCGGCGTTGGTTTCTTCAGTTGAGAGGACCAGCCGGACAGCGCCCATTCGCTTTCCGTATTCCGCGGCTGCATGAAGCAACGCCGATCCTGCCCGGAGCTTCCGCGCCTCCGGGACCACGAACAGATCGTTCAAGATGTAAATCCGCGCCATGGCGGCCGAGGAGAAGCTCGGATACAGTTGGGTAAAGCCGATCGCGGCGTCATCGTGAAAGGCGAGGAAGATCACCGACTGGTTGTGATTAAGGCGCTCCATCAAGAAACGCCGCCCACCCTCGAGATCACTCTCTTGACGATAAAACAAGCGGTAAGCGTCAAAGAGCGGAACCAGCACAGCGATGTCCGCCGCGTTCGCTTGCCTCACCTCGATGCCCAAGGAAATCTTTGCGGCTTTGCGCCTTTGCGAGAACCATTAAGAGGTCCGCGCCGGCGCGGCGCCCTACGCTTCCAGCGATCGCCGCACGGTCTCCGCGATTCGATCCACGCTGGGCAAGGCCAAATCTTCCAAGCGATCCGACGCAGGCAAGGGAATGTGCGGAGTGGTAATCCGCACCGGAGGGCCATCCAGCTTGAAGAATGCCTCTTCCGCAATAAGGGACGCCAGCTCCGCGCCCCAGCCACACAAGCGCGGATTCTCTTCCACCGTGAAGACGCGGCTGGTGCGGCTCACCGAGTCGAGAATGGTCCGGGTATCCAGAGGCACAAGCGAGCGCACATCGATCACTTCGCAATCGATGCCATGCTCGGCTTGAAGCTTCTCTGCCGCTGCCACCGCGCGCGGAACCATCAGCGCCAGCGCCAGAATCGTGGCGTTTTTGCCAGGCCTCACGATGCGGGCTGTTCCCAGCGAATCCACAATTTCGCGGTCCGGCACTTCGCCTTTGGTCGCGTACAGTCCCTTGTGCTCGAGGAAGATCACGGGATCGGGATCGCGCACGGATGCCGCCAGCAGCCCGACCACGTCCACCGGAGTCGACGGCGCCACCACCTTCAATCCCGGAATCATCATCACCCAGTTTTCGACGCTCTGGCTATGTTGCGCGCCGAAGCGGACGCTGGCGCCATTGGCCGTGCGCACCACCAGGGGACATTTCACCTGGCCGGCGGTCATATAGCGGCTCTTGGGGAATTGGTTCGCCAGATAATCGAAACACACGGCGAAGAAGTCGGAGAACATGATCTCGGCGATCGGCTTCAGTCCGGTCATGGCCGCGCCCATCGCCGCGCCCAGAATTGCCTGTTCGGAGATGGGCGTGTCACGGACGCGTTGTGGCCCGAACTGCTCTAACAACCCCACCGTCGTCTTGAACACCCCTCCGGCCGCGGCGACGTCCTCTCCCAAAAACACGACGTCCGGATCGCGAGACATCTCTTGTGCGATGCCGCGCGCCACCGCGTCGCGATAGGTCAATTCCGCCATGCCGAACCTCCATCCGCGTAGACGTCGGTCAAAAGAAGATCCGCGGGCGGCGGAGGCGCCGCCTTGCATTTCTCCGTAGCCTCGTCCACTTGGCTCTTGGCTGTGCGCTCGATCTCAGCCAGGCTTTCCTCGCTCATTCCCAATTCCAACAGGCGCGCGCGGTATACCTTTATGGGATCCCGCTCCTTCCACCGGTCCAATTCGCCCGCGGGCCGGTATTTGGCTGGATCGGCGCGTGAGTGGCCGCTATAGCGGTAGGTCCGGCACTCGATGAGCGACGGTCCGCCACCCGAGCGCGCTTTTTGAATCGCGGCTACGGCCGTTCGGTAGACTTCGTCCGCATCCTGGCCGTCGATGACGGGGCATTCAAGGCCGTAGGCGCTCGCGCGTCCCGCCGCGGGAGCATCCACCGCGGTCACTTCGCTGATGGGCGTGTACTCCATGTACAAATTGTTCTCGCAGACGAACACCACCGGCAGCTTCCAGATGACGGCCAGGTTCAGGCCCTCATGAAACGATCCTATGTTGGTGGTGCCATCGCCGAAAAAGCAGACGGTCACGTCTTTGGCGCCTTTGTATTGCGCACGCCAGGCCGCGCCGCAGGCTATGGGGATGTGCGCTCCCACGATCGCGTAGGAACCCATCACGCCGTGCTCCACGGAAGTCAAATGCATGGAGCCGCCCTTACCGCGCAGCAGGCCGTTGTCGCGCCCCATCAGCTCGCCCAGCACTTTCTCCGCGGGCGTGCCGCGCGCCAGCGTGTGCGCATGGCCGCGATAAGTGCAGAAGGTCAAGTCGCCCGGCTCCATCGCCGCGGCAAAGCCCGCCGCCACCGCTTCCTGTCCCAGCGAAAGGTGGCTGGTCCCTTTGACCAGGTTTTGTAAGAACAGATCGTAAGCGCGCTGCTCGGACTCGCGGATCTCGACCTGAAGACGATATAACCGGAGGCGCACATCCTTGCTAATATCGGCGGCGCCGGCGCCGTTTGCAGCCTTTGGCTGGAGTCTTCCGGCTTGCGTAGGTTGGCTGGCCATTAAGGTAAACCTCGAAAGCAGCCTATTCTATCAAACGCTTTGTTATGGGCCACGAAAGGCGCGACCTCATATGCTAAAAAGCATTTGGGGGCGCACCCTTGCCCTCGTTGGCTTTGTTTTTTCGAGTTGTAGGCCGCGTCGCCTCGATCAGCCCGTAATCCGTCCTAGGAAGACACGTGGCTGGTTGCGCCCCAGCGACGGGCACCGAGCCGACTTCAGTCCCGCCCATAAGGGCGGGGCGCACACGGACGGATTACGGTTTCAGAACGTGAATCGCGCGACGATCTGGCCCGATCTCGGCTGCGCTCCCGCCCCGCCTACCCAGCCCACGTATCCAAAGCCTTGGGATAACAGATTCGCGGCGCCGCCCAAAGAGTTTGCGCGCACGGTCTGCGTGGCCGGATTGGTGGCGCCGAGGAATCCGGCGCCATCGGTCGGAGTGGAGTAAAACAGTCGATTAAAGATATTCTGGAACTCCGCCCGGATCTGAAGCTTGTACCGGCCCTCTTTGCCGACGGGGAAGATTCGGCCGAAACCCATGCTCTCGGCCGGCTGGCGCTGCCAGCGGAAGTCGTTGAAGTACGGCGCCGACGCCCCGAATTGTCCCAGCGGCGCATCCGCCCACGCGTTCGGGTTCAGCGCCAGTTGCGTGGTCGGATCGAAATGAGAATTGGGATCCACCAGGAACAATGGCTGGCCGGGGACGCGATTATAGAACGTATATCCGCCTCCCCAAACTGCAGGATTGTTGGAAGGCCCGCGCGCCAAATCGGCCAAGAGACTATTGTTCGAAGGCGGACTCGGCAGCAGCATCCCGCTTTGATATCGCAGCAAGCCGCTGTAAGTCCAGTCGCGGACCAGCCACGATAAGGCTCTAAATCCCGTGCTGTCCCCGTGCAGCTTGGGCGTGGTGTATTGGAACGCGATCGTCAACGTCTGCGGAAGGGAGAAACCTGAAATCTGCTTGGCCAGCCCGAGATTGAATACGTCGTTAATCAGGGGATCGTCGGGCGTCAGATAGGATGTGTTCGAATTCACGCCGTTAGTCAGCTCTTTCTCCCACGTATAAGCCGCCTGCGCGCTCAGCCCGTGCGAGAACCGCTTGGTCGCCTTCACCTGAAGCGAGTCGTACCAGGTCTTGCCTAGCGGCGGCCCCAGGAACGGCGGAATGCCGCCGTACCACTGCGGATAGGGAACCAGCGCCGCTTGCAAAGGCTCCGACGATGGGAATCCCTGGTATACGCTATTGGGATTCGCCAGGTACGGAAATCGCTGAATCACTAAAGGCGAGCTAATGGGCGTGTTAAGAAGGCTCGCATCGTTCGCGTTCGCCACGTTCAATCCATATTGCGATATCAGGCCCTGCGGAGTGAGAGCGTCGTAATTGAGGCCGGAGAGCAGCGGAGCCGTCCAGTAATCGCCGCGATTGCCCACATACGCAGCCTCCACGACGACGTTGCGCGAAACTTCCCTCTGGAATCCAATGCTCCATTGGTAGATGCGCGGCAGCCGGCCGGTGTTGGGCGCGATGGAGATAAACGGCGAACTCGGAGGAATTACGCCAGAGGCGGTGGCCGCTGGGAACTCCGGGTTATTCAAAAAGAAATTTGGCCAAGTCAGCACCGGATTGTTGTACACATTACCCGGCGCATATGGGTCGCCGTTCTTCAGAATCGCAGCCGGCAAACCGTATGCCGGAGTGCCTAGCGCGAGGAAGTCCGGAACGCTAACGTTCAATCCCGCCTGATCGGATTGGGCGCCGTAGCTAATCGCGCCGCCCGCGCGAAACACCGTCTTCGGCGTGATCTGATAGGCCACGCCCACATGCGGGCCAATCGCGAACGGATAGGCATTGGCGAATTGGCAATTGCACGTGCCCTGGTACTCTACCGATCCAATGCGGCCGCCGATGGTCGGATTCGGCAGATTGAACGCAGCATTCTGCATTCGGCCATATTGTTCCGTCCATAGGTTCGCGTAATCCCAGCGTAAACCGAGGTCCAGCGTCAGTTTGCGATTCACCTTCCAACTATCCTGCAAATACAGCGCGTAGGAGTGCATCCCTAGCCGCGAATCCGCGGGCGCGCCCAACTGGAGCCCGCCGGCCGCTCCCAGCAGGAAGCTCGCGTAGCCGTTTCCCGTGCTGGCCGTGTTGGCGAAAGCTTGGCCGAACTGCGCCGGATCGGCCGTCTGCACTGCGCCGAATTCAAACTCCCCGTTAGCGCGGCTGGTGGTCTGTGTCGGAATGCCTTCAAAGAGCGCCGTCGCGCCCAGCTTGAACGTATGATTTCCCTTGACCCATGTCGCGTTGGCGTTGAACGTCGGCTTGATGTCGAATTGCCCTTGCGCTTCAAAGAACGAAGCGGTGTTCATCGTGGGGAAGGGCCCGCCGCCGGTAAAGCCGCCTCCGATCCCCGACCACAATCCGGAAATGTACGGAAATTGATTTGCCGGAAAGGGAACCCCCTGCGGAAACAGATTGTTCGTCGCCTGGTTGTAATAAGGATTCACGGAGGGATTGGACGTGTGCAATAACCCGGCGCCGAAGTGCAACAGCAGCGTCGGCGTCAGCGTCTCGTCGAGATTAACGCGCACGGTCTGCGCCAGCGACGCTTGCGGCGTCAGCGTGGTGAGTGGCGCCGGGAAGCCGTTCGTCTGCGGCGAATTCGTTTCCGTCACCGAATAATACGCCGCCAGCTTCATCTTCGAGCTGACGACCTGATCGATTTTGATGGAAGGAATCGTCGTGTGCCGCCAGTCAGAAAATGGCGGGATGTTGTAGTTGAACAGGCCGGGAGCGTTGGGCTGGGGAAAATAACTCTGGATGATCGCGGCCGTTGGATCGATCCGGTTCGCTGGAATCATGTTGCCCGGAAACGGATTCGCCACCACCTGCCCGCCCACCAGATGGCGCGTATTGGGATCGAAAATCTGGCCCAGGCATTCTGGCGTGCCGGCGGGATCCGGACCATTGCACACAAACGGCAGCTCAGAGCCCGAAAGATCGCCGCCGCGCTGCGCCGCCGTGGGCACCGTGGCGAAGGCGTTGTTGGTTATGTTAGTTTGGCGGAACTGTTCGAAGCTAAAGAAAAAGAACGTCCGGTCGTGGCCATTATAGATTTTGGGAATGGCGATCGGCCCTCCCAAGGTAAACCCGTAATCGTTCTGGCGAATCGGATTGCGGATGTGCTGCCCCGCCTTGGCAGGGTTGATGGTCAAGGCGTCGGTGAAAGGCAGCCCCGCGTTCAGCGCTTCGTTCACGAAATAATCGTACGCGCTGCCGTGGAATTGGTTGGTGCCGGATTTCATCGTGTAGTTGAAATACCCGCCGCCAGCTTGGCCGTACTCCGCCGCATAGTTGCTGGTTTGAATCGCCACTTCCTGAATGGCGTCCGCGCCCGCCTGGTTTATCTGCGTGAGCTGCTTCCAGAATCCGTTGCTCGCGTCCTGGCCCTCCACGTTGATCGTCTGCGAACTGGAAGGCATGCCGTTAATCCGCAGCGTGTTGTCCGTGGAGAAGTGCGAGCCCGGCAAAAGCTCCACCGAAGACAGCGGATTGCGGATGTTGCCCAGCCCGCTCGTGTTTCCGAAACCATAGGGCGCGCCGCTCAGCGTTAATATCGGCAAATCATCCAGCGATTCCGTCGCCACGTTATAACTGATTTCCGTGCTATCAGTCTTGAGCAATGGCGCGGCTTCTGTAACCGTCACGCTTTCTGTCGCAGCGCCCACTTCCAGCCGCCCGTCGATGCGCAGCGTGCCCGCCACCTCCACCGTTAATCCCGTACGGACGAATTTCTTGAATCCCATCACCGTGATAGTCAGGTCGTATGTGCCGACTGGCAGTTGGGCGATGGTGTAATTCCCGGTGGTAGAACTCGCCGCGGTGTACACCGCGCCGGTAGCGGTGTTCCGTGCCTCAATCGCCGCGTTAGCTACTACTGCTCCCGCGGGATCGGTAATGGTTCCTGTAATCGTGCCACGGTCCGTTTGCGCAAACCCAACCGCGGAAATCAGGGAGATGAAGACAGTGAACTTCGATAGACGCATAGCGGTCCCTCCAAAGCTGTTTCTACCGAAGTGAGACGGGCCGGGAGATATCGGAGGGCGTCAAAACAGCGTCAAATTTTCTGGCGGGATTTATGGCAGCCGATGAATCTGCCGTTTGGCTAAGCCGTCCCGGCGGCGCCCGCGGCGAGCCTCGGCACGATCCCGGTTAGCAGCTTCGCCAACTGATCGCGCACTCGTTCACCGATCTCCAACACGTCCGAATGATCGAGCTTCTGCGGCAACACGCCGGCCGCCATGTTCGTGACGCAGGAGACGCCCAAGACTTTCATGCCCAGGTGATTCGCCGCGATGGCTTCAGGCACGGTCGACATCCCCACGAGATCGGCGCCGATCGCGCGCAGATAGCGGATCTCCGCCGGCGTCTCATAACTGGGACCGCTCACCGCCGCGTATACGCCTTCGGGCAGCGTAAAACCCAATTCTTCCCCGGCTTTCTTAGCGATTGCGCGATATTCCCTCGAATATGCGTCGGTCATATCCGGAAACCTGGGGCCGAGCGATTCGTCGTTTGGCCCAGTGAGTGGATTTACTCCAAGGAGATTAATGTGATCCGAGATCAGCACCAGATCTCCCGGCTGGTAATTCGTGTTGATCGCCCCCGCCGCGTTCGTGAGCACCACGCTTCGAATTCCTCTTCGCGCTAGCTCGCGAATTCCGAAGATCACCTGTTGGGGAGTGTAACCCTCGTAGAGATGAGCGCGTCCGGCCAGCACGATCACCTTGGCGCCGCCGATCCGGCCTTCCACCAATTTCCCCGCATGGCCCGCGGCCGTCGAAACCGGCCAACCCGCTATCTCTGAATAGGGCTTCTCCTTCCGGCCCTCGAGAACCCCCGCAAAGCCCCCGAGGCCGCTGCCCAATACTACTCCGACTCCACCCATCCCTCTCCTCCGAACCAGAAATCAGTCACCGCTTCTGCACAAGCTGACAACTGACTACTGATAACTCACGACCTAGACCAGCATCCCTGCAATGCAGGCCGACATGAAATTCGCCATGGTCCCGCAGGCCACGGCTTTTAAGCCCAATCGCGCCAAGTCCGACTTTCGCGACGGCGCGAGCGCCCCGATTCCCCCTACCTGAATCGCGACCGAGCTCAGGTTCGCGAAACCGCACAACGCATACGTGGCGATCGTGAACGAACGCGGATCGAGCGCTTTTCCGATTTTACCCAGATCCGCATAAGCCACGAACTCATTGAGGATCAGGCGGGTCCCAAGCAGATTGCCGACCGACGCGCAATCTCTCCACTTCACGCCCAGCAGCCATGCCACAGGCGCGAAGATCCGCCCCAGAATGCCCTGCAACGTGCCGGGAAGCCAGCCGAAGGCTCGCGTCGCATGGACCACTCCCAAAATGCCGTTCAATAGCGCGATCAACCCTAAGAAGGCGATCAACATCCCGCCGACGTTCAGCGCAAGCTGCAGTCCGTCTGCCGCTCCGCGCGACGCCGCATCGATGATGTTCACGCCCGGCCTTTCCACCTCGATCTTTACTCCCCCCATGGTCAACGGCTTGCCCGTTTCGGGAACCAGCATCTTGGCCAGCATCAGCGTCGCGGGCGCGGTCATGATCACGGCTGTAAGCAGATGCCGGATCTCGACGTTCGCGATCAAAACATAGGCCGCCATCACCGCGCCCGATACGTGCGCCATCCCGCTCGACATCACCGTGAACAGCTCGCTCTCCGTCATCTCCGACAGGAAAGGCCGGATGGTCAGCGGAGCCTCGGTTTGCCCCATGAAGATGCTCGCAGCCACGTTCATGGATTCCGCCCCGCTCGTTCCCATCACCCTCTGCATCAGGATCGCCATCGCTCGAACGAATACTTGCATCACGCCCAGGTAATACAAGACCGCGAACAGCGAAGCGATAAAAATGATGATTGGCAAAACTTGAAAGGCGAAAATCGTTCCGAATTGATCGCTGGGCGCGCCCAGCTTGTCGCCGAAGACGAATTTGCTGCCCTCCGCCGCATAGGCCAGCAGATGATTCACCCCGTTGCCGATAGTCTGAAACCCCCGCGCTAGCGGCGTCTTCAGCACCAGAAAGGCAAATGTGAATTGCAGGCCCAGGCCCCACAACAGCACGCGCAGCCGGATGAATCGCCGGTGCGTGGAAAATAAAAATGCAGCCGTCAATACGGCCAGAATGCCCAAAATTCCTGTAAAACGCTCCATGCCCCGCGGGCCGTCAACCCACCACCTCCAAAATCAGGTTGCGTTCCTCGGGAGCAGTGGACGAAATCCGGAACGCGTCTTCCACCATCTGCGCCGCTTCTTCCACTCGCTCCGGGTTGGTGTAGTACAAGCGGCAGAGCACCGCGCCCGCGTCCACCTTCTGGCCGGTCTTCACCTCCAAAATCACGCCTACCGCCGGGTCGATCGTGTCTTCTTTGGTGTCCCGCCCCGCGCCGATCATCGCCGAGGCTGTGCCGATGGACTCCGCCTCGATCGCGCTCACGTAGCCCGCGCGCGGGGAGGCGATTTCGCGCATTCCCGTGGCGTTGGGCAGCAGCTCGAAACGCTCCAGCACCGTAGGATTTCCGCCTTGCGCCGCGATCACTTCCTTTAGCTTCTGATATCCCGAGAAGTCCAGCAACTTGGTCTGCGCCAACTCCCTCGCCTCGTCCAGAGTCGCCGTGATCTTGCCCAGGTAGATCATTCGACCCGCCAACTCCAGAGAAAGCTGCGTCAGATCCGATGGCCCGGCGTTCTGCAAAGTCTGCGAAACTTCCATGACTTCCAGCGCGTTGCCCACCGCATATCCCAGCGGCTGATTCATGTCGGTGATCAGCGCCTGAACGCGTTTGTCCAGCCTCCGCCCAATCCCCACCATCATCTGCGCCAGCCGGCGCGCCTCCACTTGCTTCTTCATGAACGCGCCGTTGCCCACTTTTACGTCCAGCACCAGCGCATCCAGTCCCACAGCCATCTTCTTGGACATGATGGACGAAGCGATCAGCGGAATCGATTCCACCGCGGCCGTGGAGTCGCGCAAAGCGTAAAGCCTGCCATCGGCCGGCGCAATTTGCGCGGTTTGCCCAATGAATGCCAGGCGGTGCTTGGCGAGTTGCTCCCGGAACTCGTCGATGCTCAAACTCGTGCGGAAGCCCGGGATAGACTCCAGCTTGTCCAGCGTGCCGCCCGTGTGTCCCAGCGCCCGCCCGGAAATCATGGGCACTGTCACTCCCGCCGCCGCCGCCAAGGGAGCTGCAATCAAGCTGGTCTTGTCTCCCACGCCCCCAGTGGAATGCTTGTCCACCTTGATGCCGGGAACCATGGAGAGATCGACGCTTTCTCCCGAGCTGGTCATGCGCTCGGTCAGCACACTGACCTCCCGATCCGTCATCCCCTTGAAATAGACCGCCATCAGGAATGCGGACATCTGATAGTCCGGTATGGACCCGTTGGTGTAGCCGTCTACCAGGAACCCGACTTCTTCCGCAGACAGTTCTTCACCGTCCCTCTTGCGATGGATCAGATCGACAGTTCGCATTAATCACTGAGGTTAGCACCTTATTTGATTGGAAGTAAAGGATTGAAGCGGCTTTGTGGGGGGCCTTTTGAGGCTATCGCCAGGTCTCCAGCCGCGTCCTCACAGGAACTTGATCCGCCGCATGGCGAGCAAAACCATCTTCAAAAGCAACGCCCCATGACTCCAGCGCTGGATGTTGGTCTCCCCGTAGGTCCGCTCCCTGTACCGCACCGGCAGATCCACGATCTTCAGATTCAGCCGCGCCGCCCCGAAGATCAAGTCAAAATCGCCGAAAGGATCTATTTCGCCGAAATAAGCCCGGTTGGCCGCGATCCGTTCGTAATCGGCTTTGCTCAATACCTTTGTGCCACACAACGTATCTTTAACGCTTTGCCCCAACAGCCAAGTGAAGGCCAGGCTGAAGAATTTGTTGCCGGCCAGGTTGAAAAAACGCATCGCCCGTTCCTGCATCGGGTAAACCAGCCGGACGCCGTTGATGAACTCGCCCTGGCGGCTTCGCCAGGCCTCGTAAAACCGGGGGAGATCCTCCGGCGGAACAGTCAAATCGGCGTCCAGGATCATCAGAACTCCGCCGCTCGCATTCGCGAATCCCAATCGCACGGCGTCGCCCTTGCCCCGCCCGGTCTGGCGGAACAGCTTCGTCCGCGGACGCTGCCGCGTCTCCATCTCGCGCTCGATGGCTTCGAACGTCCGGTCGCTCGAGTGGCCCTCGACAAAAATCAGCTCCGTGCCCGCACCCATCTCCGGAAGCCGCTCGAAAACAGCCGGCACGTTGCCGGCTTCGTTTCGGGCCGGAACCACCACGCTCACGATGGGCTCGGTCTCTACGGGCCGGGGCCTTGGGCGCGCGATCAGAAAATTCGTGATCCCCAGCCATCGGAACGGCGCCAATTTCACCAGATAGCGGTTGCACAATCCGTTCACGACTGGAGTCCGCAACGGCCACATGATCTCCGAAGATGTCCGAATTACCTCAAAATCGCTCAGATAAAGAAGGTTCGTCAAATCCTCTACCGTGAGCCAGTTCTGCGGCGCCTGCGGCTGCGCCAGCCGCAGGCGCTCCGCTGCGCCCCGCGGAATCTCCCACAGCCGGCTATAGGAGTTCAGGATGAGCCGCGTGCCCGCATGCGACAACCGGCGCGCTTGCGTCAGCGCGCGCTGTACGTCCCAAAGCTCATTGACCAGGTCCGAGCAGATAATCGCGTCGAATTGCTCGCCGCATTCGAACTTATGCGCGTCCGCGTGCCGGAACTCCAGCCCCGGATGCCTCGCCCGCGCGTTCCGTACCGTCGCTTCGGAAAAATCGATGCCTAGGCCGCGCGACGGTTCGAGCGCAGCGAGCAAATCGCCCGAGCCGCATCCCAACTCCAGCACACGCAAACCCGGCGGGATCAGAGAACGGTAAATCTCAATCAGACGCTGCCGGTAATATCGGCGCGTCCGCTCCCACGGCCCGGGAGCCACGGCGTACTTGTCCCAATAGCGGATGCGGGCATTGGTGTGCTCCATCTGCTCGGGAGAAAACTGAACGCCGGCTGCCGGTGACACGCACCTTTAGTTTATAGCCCACCCGCGCTAAAGTCGCCCTACGGCAGCGCGAACGCCACGAGCGACTGCCCCGTCCCTTGCCCCCCGCCGGACGCGACGACTGCCACATACTGCTTCCCGCCCTTGCCTTGGAACGTGATCGGAACTGCAGTCGCGTTGTAGTCGAGCTTGGTCACCCATTGCTCCTTGCCCGTCTTCGAATCGAACGCGCGGAAGCGCGCGTCGCTGGTCGCGCCGATGAATACCAGCCCGCCCGCGGTCGCGATCGGGCCTGCGAAAGCTCCCGAGCGGCCCGTGTGCTGCTTGCCTTCCGGCAAACCCTCGGTCAGGCCCAGCGGAACTTGCCAGGCGATGTCACCCGTATTCGCATTCACCGCAAAAAGCCGCTCCCACGGCGGTTTGACGCAAGGCAGATTGCCGATCGATTTTCCATTCGCGTCCATGGCCGGCGCCGTGAATCCGAAAAATCCCGGCGCTTTATCGTAGGGCAAATGCCCTTCCTTACCATCATCCGGATCCTTGCGAATCCACCCAGTTCCCGGCGCATCCTGCGAATTCACGAATATGTAGGCCAGCTTCGCATCCGCCGCCGCGCCGCCCCAATTCGTGCCGCCTGTCGGCCCCGGAAAGCTGATCGTCACATGCGCCGGCCGCCCTTGCGCCGCATACGCCCAAGGCGTGAACGGACCCGAATCCTGAAAGCCGTTCTTATCCCACAATTCCTGGCAGGCTTTCGCATGCTCGGCCGTCGTGTCCTCCGCCGTCACAATGTCCTCTCGCTTCACGCTCACCCGCGCCAGCGGCGGCGGCTTCACCGGAAACGGCTGCGTCTTTGAATACCATTCGCCCGGAACATCGCCCTGCTGCACGGGCCGCTCTTCCACTCCGAACACAGGCTTTCCGGTCACGCGATCCAGGATGAACATGTATCCGGATTTCCCGGTCTGCGCTAGCGCGGGAATCTTCTTGCCATTTACTACGATATCCACCAAAACCGGATCGGGCGGCAAATCGTAATCCCACAATTCGTGATGGACGGTCTGAAAATACCACTTCAATTTCCCCGATTCCGCATCAACCGCGACCACCGAATTGGCGAATAGATTATTGCCTTTTCTGTCTCCGCCGTAATAATTGGCCGCCGGCCCGCCCATCGGCATGTACACGATTCCGCGCTGCTCATCCACGGTCAGCGAATACGACCACATGTTATTGCCCGCGCGCTTCCAGCTATCGCCTTCCCAATCCTCATGCCCCGGCTCACCCGGATGAGGAATCGCGTGAAATTCCCACAATTTCTTCCCCGTCCGCACGTCATAAGCCCGCGAATCCCCCGGCAACCCCACCGGCACTTCATCCTGCGGGTGCGGATTCGGCTCGCCCGGACCAAACACGTTCATTCCGACGAAAATGAAATTCTTATAGACCACCGGCACGCCGGCGTACGGCACGTCCATGGTCATTTCGCCTTCCTGCCCAAAGCCCGGATCCAGTTTGCCGGTCTTGGCGTTCAGCGCCACCATCTTGTGTCCGGTCAGAAATAAGATCCGCGGCGGATTGTTCCTATCACCCGGCCAATACGCCAAGCCGCGCTGGGATGCAACGCCGGATTTCAGACTGTACCGCCAGATCTCTTGGCCAGTGTCCGGGTCGAGCGCGACCACTTTATTGCCTGCGGGGAGATAAACTACTCCGTTCACCACGATCGGCGTGACCTCGTTCATTGTCCCCGCGACCGGGCTGCCCGGCTCCGCACGCATCTTATAGGACCATGCCACGGCCAACTTCTGAACGTTCGAGGCGTTGATCTGTGTCAGAGGCGAATAGCGCGAGCTCGCCAGGTCGCGATTATAGGTAGGCCAATCCCCTCCAGCCGGACGCTTCGCAGTCTGCGCCGACGCCGCCATCGCCGCGAGCAACGGGATCGCCATCGTTCCGACGCGCATGCCGCCTCCTAAAACTGGAACCTCGCCACCAACTGCCCAGACCTCGGCGCGATGGTGGTCGCGGTGGGAGCCGTGTTGATATACCCGAAGCCGCCCGTCGTCTTCGTATAGACGCCTGAGCACGGGACAGCCGCGCCCGTCGGACCAGCGCAAGTCTGCGTCGCCAAGCCGTTCGTTGAGGTCGGATTATTCGCTTCTGTCCGGTTGAAGATGTTCGTGAACTCTGCCCGGATCTGCAAGTTCATTCCCTCCTTGATCCGGAACGTGCGGCCCAGGGACATGCTCTCCGCCGGCCGCCGTTGATAGCGGTAGTCGCTGTAATAGCCCGCCGCGGTACCCCACTGGCCTGGCAAAGGATTGCTCCACGCCGCCGGATTCAAAACGAACGTCTTGTTGGGATCGTAGCAGTGGCAGTTCAGATCCACTGTGTAGAGGGGAACGCCTGGATTGCGATTCATGAAGGTTCCGCCCGTCGTCCCGGTCGCGCCGGTGTTGCGGAACAGCAGCGCTGCAAGTCCATTCGTCGCGATTGGCGAAAGAGTCGGCAATCCACTGCCGTAGCGCAGCACCGCTCCTACCTGCCAATCCCGCACAATCCACGAAACCGCTTTGTTGCCCAGGAATCGATGCCCGCTCGTATGCGGCGTAATGTAATTGCCCGCAAAAACCCATAGGAACGGCTGATCCAGCCCGGAAATATACTTGTTCTGCGGACGATTGAAAACATCATTGGTCGCCGGCGTCACCGGCGAAAGGGTCGAAATATCAGCCTCCGTGCCCGCCGCGAAAGCCTTGCTCCAAGTGAACGAGCTCTGCAAATCCAGGCCGTGCGACAAGCGCTTAGTCACTTTCGTCTGCAAAGCGTCGTACCAGCTATCGCCATCCGGCGCCCAGTGCATGTTGGTGATGTTGCTGAATTGGGGAAATGGCCGCAGCGATTGCGCCACCGAAGCGGTCGCGGGGAATCCCGCGTACGCTAAACCGAAGCCGCGCTGAATCGCCGTCGAAGAATTCACCGGAGATCCCAGCAGCGTCAGGTCCGCAGAGTTGTTGAGGCTCAGCCCATAATGAGTGAGAATCCCCTGATCGATGCAATTCGGACAAATGATATACGCCGAATTCCAATACGCGCCGCGATTTCCAACGTAAGTAGCCTCGGCCACAATATTGCGCGCCACTTCGCGTTGCACCCCAAAGCTCCACTGAACGATCCTCGCCGGCCGGCCCGCGTGCGGATCGATCTGCTGCGAAGGTGACGCGATCGTGCCCGGCAGCGGAACCTGGCCAGGATTGAGATTCGGCCAGACGAGCTGGTAAGGCACCCCGGACGCCAGCGTGTACGCCGGGCTGCCGTAGGTCGGAGCCGTGTAAATGTACTGAGAGCCCGTCGAGAACGAATTCAAGCCGTTGTCGTCCGTCTTGAAGTAAGAAATTCCCGCCCCCGCGCGAATAACCGTTTTGGGCAGCACTTGATAAGCTACGCCCAGCCGCGGACCGTACGCCCACGGATAATTGTGCGCGATGTCGCATTGGCAGTGGCCCGGATCGTAGCCGTCGAACGCCACGGCCCCCAATCTCCCGCCCACGCTCGCATTCGGGGTGCTCGCCGAGAAATAGGGAATGCGGCCGTGTTCTTCTTTCAAATAAGTTTGGAAATCATACCGCAAACCGTAATCCAGCGTCAGTTTCCGCGTCGCCTTCCAGGAATCCTGCACGAACCAGGAAAACGAATGGCTCCCCATGCGCGATTTGGAAGGCAGGCCGACAAACCCGTTATCCACGGCTCCCAGCAAGAAGCTCGCATAAGGGAATCCCACGCTGCCCCCGGCCAGCGACTGCCCATTCGTGGAAGGAAGTCCACTTTCAACAGCGCTAAAGAGAATCCACGCGTTTGCGTAGGTCTGATTGTAGGCCGGATATCCTTCAAGAATCAGCTCCCCGCCGAATTTGTACGTGTGATTGCTCCGCACCCAAGTCACACTCGCGTTCGCGGTGGGCTTGGTGTTCCAAATCTTGGCGATCGATCCTGGCCCCATGCTGTTGCTGCCGCCCTGACCCGTGCACACGCCCGCCGCTGACGTGCACAAGCCTTGGATGGAAGGAAAGATGTTCGTGTAGGTCCCTTTCAGCCCGATGCCCGCCACCGGATCGTACGCCCCTGCCTCCACGTTGTCCAGCAGATAAACGAGACCCGCGCCGACATGCGCCAAGAGCGTTGGCGTCAGAGTCTGATCGAAATTCAGCCGGATCGTGTGCGCGACGATGTTGCTTCCTGTCGTAGCCTTCAGAGGGAAGGGCAGTGCGCTATTGTTTGGCGTGTCCGTATATGTGCGCGACCAATAGCCCGAAATCTTCGATTTCGAGCTGAGCTGATAATCGATCTTCACCGACGGAATGTACGTCAGCCGGGGATTCGCGTAGGTAGTCAGATAGTTGCTCGTCAGGGCTGTGCTGGTGGGCAGCGGGATCATCTTCTGCACCGCCAGCGCTACGGGATCCTGCTGAGTCAGCGGAATGCTGTTGTTGGGAAAAGGATCGCGGACTGTCTGCCCGTTTGCCGCGATCCGCTGCGTGAGCGGATCGTAGATCGTGTTTTCCATGATCGAACGGCCCAGCGGATCGCAGCCCTGATTCGCGGCCGGACAAAGATTCTTGCCCGTGAGCGCCTGCGTGAAATTCCCCGCCCGGTAATTCAGCGTCGGAACCGTAATCGGCGTGTTGTTGTTGATCGTCGTCTCACGATATTGCTCAAAATTGACAAAGAAAAACGCCTTATCGTGGCCGTTGAACACTTTCGGAATCCAGATGGGACCACCCAACGTGAATCCATAATCGTTGCGCCGTTGCCGCGGCCGCAGCAGATGGCCGTTGCCGTCGTTGGTGAACGGCGTGCCCGCGTTCAGCGCTTCGTTCACGAAATACTCGTATCCGCTGCCGTGGAACTGATTCGTTCCCGATCGCATCGTCACGTTAAAATACCCGCCGCCCACCTGCCCGAACTCCGCCGCGAAATTGCTGGTCTCCACCGCGAACTCTTGAATCGCATCGACGCTCGGCTGCGTCATCGATTGCGTATCGATCAGACCGTTCGTCGCGTCCTGCCCCTCGATCCGCATCGCTTCGGTATTGCTGGGCAGCCCGTTCAGACGCATGTTGACGTCCGGCGTCCACGACGAACCGGGCAGCAACTGCATAACCGCATAAGGATTGCGAATGCCGGCCGTGCTGGCCGTGGTCCCGATGCCCAGCACCGGCAGGCTGTTCATCGTGTTGACGCTGACGTTGTGGCTCAGATCGCCACTCTCGGTTTTGAGCAGCGGCGCCGCTTCCGTCACCGTGACCGACTCGGCGTTCGACCCCACCTCCAGCTTCGCGTCGATGCGCAGCGTCTGCGCCACCGGCAGCGCCAGGTTCTGACGCACGAATTTCTTAAATCCCTCAACCGAAACCGTCAGCTCGTAGGTCCCGGTGGGAAGCTGTGAAAGTGTGTAATTTCCGGTGGCGGAAGTGGCGGCTTCATACACCGCTCCTGTCTCCAGGTGCTTGGCCTGAATCGGCGCATTCGCCACTACCGCTCCCGCCGGATCGGAAACCGTGCCCGTGACGGTTCCACGGTCGCTCTGCGCAAGGCCGGACAAAGACAGAAACAGCAACGAAAAACTTACTCGCAGGATTTTCATTTTGCAAGCCCCCAAAACTTAGTCTTTGAAGTATATCTCGGCGACGCGCGGGTTAACAGCAGCCATTAAGGGCTATAGGGCGCGACGGCCGTATCAACGCCGCGCAGGATGCCATCCTGCGCTTCTCCGCTTCGGCGCGCTCTGGCTGGAGCTGCTTTAAATCCGCCTTGGCGGGTGCGGTTCAGGCGCTGCTCGTAGAGGCTGAGGCGGGCGAGCAGGTCGCCTCGGCCGTCGAGGGCTTTGGCTCAAGCTAGGGCGGAGTGAACGGTCGGGTCCGTGGCTAATGCGATCGCGAGGTTTGCCTTCGGGGGTGACGGGGCCGGTGGAGCGGGCGGCGGAAATCGACGGACGGGTCGCCAGATACTTCGGACTACCGAATACTCTAGAACGTGTACTTCAGCCCGAGTTGCAACTGGCGCATGGGGACGCTGACAACACCGGTCCCGTTGTCGAGGACACCCGCAAGGCTGTTGATCGTGCCGAAGCCCTGGTGCGGGGCATTCGCCGGCGCGCCAGGAAATGGCTGGCCCGCCAGGATGTTGTGTTGCGGTTCCCCCCAGTTCGGATGGTTCAATACATTGAACGCCTCCGCCCGGAATTGGACTTGATGATGTTCGTTGTAGGGCATGACGAAGTTTT
>DASQJB010000336.1:0-3672 GCA_035631295.1 Bryobacteraceae bacterium
GAACCTGCATCCTTGTCATTGGTAGATTATGGCGCGTACCGCGTTGCCGCCGGCCCGTTTCCATCAACCTCCTTTCAAATCATAAGTGCGGTTTTTTCCCGGATACATCGGACTCCCTCCCTCCCGGCTCCCCGCGACTTCAGTCGTCCGTGAGGCTCCACTCAGCTCGGTCGGATCTCTCCTTCCGTCCGGCGTCTGCTGTCATGGCTCCGGCGCTTACTCGGACAGGACTTTCGCCGGCGAGGACGAGGAGTCCTTTTTCAGCACGCCCAAATCTGCCATCATGTTATCAGAATTGCCATCATGAGAACCGCGAAGACCAGGGCAAGGTTTTTATAATCAACCTTGGTACTGGAGCACATCCGCAAGCTGCCGCACGGGCGTGCGACGCTCCGGCAACTTCTCCGCGAGCTTTCGCGGCGCGGGGTGACGCGCGTGGAGTTAGAAGCCGAGCTCGCCCGGCTCGCCGCCCGCGGCGAAATCGTCGAAACGCGATCCGGCCAGTACGCCGCCATGGGCGCGACCCGCGAATACGCTGCCGGCAGCCTCAACGTACATCGCGACGGCTACGCCTTCGTCACGCCCCGCATTCCCATCCCCGGCTTGAAGGGCGACATCTACATTCCCAAAGAGGCGGCGGAGCGGGCGATGCACGGCGACCGCGTTGTGGTTCGCATCGGCCGCATCGAGGCGGATGGCCGGGCGCACGGGGAAATCATCCGAGTGTTGCACCGCGCGCATCCGGAAGTGGTGGGCGAGTTCCGCATCCGGCGGACGGGGTTTTTCCTCGTTCCCCACGATGAGCGCATCCGTCAATGGATAGAAATTCCGGAAGACATGGCTCTGCCCCGCCGTGGCGAAAACGTGCATCGAGTGGGGGCGGAAGCGCCGGAAGCGCGATCGCCCGAGGATTTGGACGGCATGATCGTCACCGCTGAGATCCTCGATTTCGGCCAAGATGGCGAGCGGCCGGTGGGCCGGGTGGTCGAGATCCTCGGTAAGCCGGACGATTTCGGAATCGACGTCGAGATCCTCATTCGCGCGCACCACATTCCGCACCGCTTTTCGGAAGACGTGCTGGCGCAGGCACGCTCGATTCCCAGCCCCATCCCGCCCGAGGAGATTGCCCGCCGCCAGGATTTCAGGGATTTGGACATCGTCACCATCGATGGCGAAACGGCGCGCGATTTCGACGACGCGGTGTGGGTGGAGCGGCTGGCCAGCGGTTGTTTCCTCTTGCAAGTCCATATCGCCGACGTCAGCCATTACGTCAGGCCGGGATCGCCCATCGACCGCGAGGCGGCGCTGCGCGGGACCAGCGTGTACTTTCCCGACCGAGCCGTTCCCATGCTGCCGGGGGAGCTATCCACGGATCAGTGCTCGCTTCGTCCGCATGAGGACCGGCTGGTGTTGTCGGCCCTCCTCGAAATCGATTCGCAAGGCGACGTGATCGCGCAGCGCTTCGTGCGCGGCGTGATTCGCAGCGTGGAGCGCATGACATATACCGCGGTCCACGGCGCGCTCGAGGGAGATTCGGCGCTGCGCGACCGCTATGCTCCGCTGATTGGGCGCTTCGAAGTGATGCGCGAACTCGCCTTGATTTTGAACCGCAAGCGCATCCGGCGCGGCTCAATCGATTTCGATCTTCCCGAGCCTCTGCTCGAATTCGACGAATTCGGCGAGATGACTGGCGTGACACACGCACCGCGCAGCATCGCCCATCGCATCATCGAAGAGTTCATGCTCGCCGCGAACGAGGCTGTGGCCGCGCATCTCGAAGCCGCGGGCGCCCCCACCCTCTTCCGCATTCATGAGCGCCCCGATCCGAAGCGGGTGCTGGAGTTCGAGGACGTGGCCGCGCATTTTGGTTATTCCCTGGGCGCCGGGGCCGCGCCGGTCAAGCGCTTCCGCGACCGGGCCACCGGCAGAATCGAGGCGATCGCCCTGGACAACCTCAATCTGACCTCCCGCAACTATCAGAAGCTGGTTCAAAAGATCGAAGGCAAGCCCGAGGAGCGCATTTTGAGCTATCTGATGCTCCGCTCCCTGAAGCAGGCGCGTTATAGCGACCGGAACGTGGGTCACTTCGCGCTCGCCGCCTCCAGCTACACGCACTTCACCTCGCCCATCCGCCGCTATCCCGATCTGATCGTGCATCGCGTCCTGAAGGCCCACTTGGATGGCAAGACATACGAGGCCCCACTGCGGGACGTCGCGGAATCCTGTTCGGAAACCGAGCGGCGCGCGGCCGATGCCGAACGCGAGTTGGTGGAGCGGAAGAAAATCAAATTCATGATGAACCGCGTGGGGGACGACTTTAATTCACTCATTATCTCCACCACGCGCTTCGGGTTTTTTGTGGAATTGGAGGATTTATTCATCGAGGGACTTGTCCCCATCGACACGCTTCCGAACGATCGCTTCGCCTACCACGAGAACACGCGCAAAATCATCGGGGAGCGCACCCGCCGCCAATTTTCGATCGGCGACAAAGTGCGCGTGCGCTTGGATCGCGTGGACGCAGTGGAAAACAAGCTCCAGTTTTCGCTCGCCGAGCCGGAACACCCCCGCCGCCAGGGAGGGCGGGCTTCAGTCCGCGCGAGGCTTTAGCCTCGCCGCGTTCGAAATGATACGATAACCGGAGACTTGCAGGAGGTCCGAATGAATAGATTCTGCTTTGCCGCGCTGGCCGCCGGGCTCGCCGCCCTACCCGCTCTGGCGCATCATTCCTTCGCCGCGGAATACGATTCCAGCGCGGCGGTCACGTTGAAGGGAACGGTCACCAAAGTCGAATGGACTAACCCCCACACCTACGTTTATATCGACGTTAAGGATGCCAACGGAAACGTGGTGAGCTGGGGCGTGGAGGGCTATCCTCCCAACACATTGCGCCGCACTGGTTTCACCCGGGGCCTGATGAAGGAGGGCGACGTGGTCACCATCAATGGCTGGAAAGCCCGTGATGCCGCTAATCGCATCGCCGCGAGGGACGTCACCTTCGCCAACGGCAACAAGATGTTTTTCGGGCCGGCGGCCCAATAAAAGGAGGCGCATCGTGAGACATTTACTGGTTGGGCTTGTCTTGGCCGCGCTCCCGGCGCTGGCGCAATCGAAAATTCCCCGCACCGCCGATGGGCATCCGGATTTCTCGGGCGTGTGGCAAGGCGGCGGCGTGAGCTTGTATGGCGAGGTTAGCGGCAACACTCGCGCGACCGCGGCCGTGGCTAAGGGAACGCCTCCCCCTACGCCGGCGGCGAAACCTGAGCCTCTGGTTTTCAAAGACGAGCTCGAAACCAAAGTGAGGGCTGGCGCGGCCACGGCAGCCATCGACGACCCCACCCTCAAATGCCTCCTCCCAGGCGTTCCGCGCATCTATGGAATGCCTATGCCGTTCGAGATCGTTCAAACTCCCAAAGAGATCGTGATCATTTTCGAATCCTTCCACGCCTGGCGCAGGATTCCCTTCGGTGGCAAGCACGACGATCCCGATCCGTCCTTTATGGGCGATTCGATCGCCACCTGGGACGGAGACACGCTGGTGGTGGACGTGGCTGGGATGAACGGCAAGACCTGGCTCGACGGCCGGGGCCATTTCACCACCGAACAGACGCACATCGTGGAGCGGTACACATTGAACGGTGACACCATCTCCTACCAGGCCACAGTCAACGA
>DASQJB010000337.1:0-3091 GCA_035631295.1 Bryobacteraceae bacterium
ACATATGTCCCCTTCGAACATCGACCGGCGTACTTTTCTCACAGCAGCAAGTGCTGCCGCCCTATTCCCGGCTGCCCGAGCACAATCCACTGCAGACCTCAAACCTGTCTTCTCCGAAATCGAAAAACGCCACGACGAATCTGTCCGCCGCATTCAGGAATGGATCCGCCAGCCGACTATTGCCGCCGAAGACAAAGGCATCGCCGAAGGCGCCGATCTGATGATGCAGCTTCTGAGGGATGTGGGTTGCGGCCAGGTGGTCAAGTGCCCGACCGACCGCCATCCCGGGGTGTTCGGAACGCTGGACGCGGGCGCTCCCAAGACTCTGGCCGTCTACATCATGTATGACGTGAAGCAGGTGGATCCATCGGAGTGGTCCTCGCCTCCCTTCACGCCGACTCTGACAGATAAGGCAGGGCTCGGTAAGGTGCTCGTCGGCCGCGGCGCCGTGAACTCGAAGGGTCCGCAAGGAGCCTTCCTTGCCGCAGTCCACGCCATTCGCGGCGCGGGCCGCAAGCTGCCCGTCAACCTGATCTTCGTGTGTGAAAGCGAGGAAGAAATCGGCTCGCCCAATATCCAACAGATCGTCCGGCGTCCCGATGTCACGGCCGCGCTTGGCAAGTGCGCCGGCGTGCTTACGCCATCGGCTACGCAGGCGCTCGACGGCACCGTAACGCTTTCGCTGGGAGCCAAAGGCGTCATCGAATTGGAGCTGGTTTCTACCGGCGAAAAATGGGGCCGCGGCCCGAAGCTCGATGTTCACTCCAGTAACAAAGCGCGGCTCGACAGTCCGGCTTGGCATCTTGTCGAAGCGCTCGCATCTCTGGTGTCGCCTGACGGCAATTCCATCCTGGTCGAACACTACCTCGATAGGGTGCGCCCCGTCAGCTCCGCCGAGAAAGCCATGATCGATGAAGCTGCCAAGCGCCAGGACGAAGAAACGCTTAAAAGGCAACTCGGCGTCCAACACTGGGTGCACGACGTGAGCTTTCGTCAATCGCTGGAAATGCTCTGCTCCCAGCCCACCATCAACATTGAAGGACTGGTGGGAGGATATACTGGGCCGGGTGGAAAAACCATCCTTCCGCACAGGGCCGTCGCTAAGATGGATCTGCGGCTGGTGCCGGACATGACGGCGATGGACGCTCTCGCGAAATTGAAGGCGCATCTGGCCAAGCGCGGCTTCGGAGACATCGAAGTAAACATGACAGGCGGGTACGATCCGACCAGCACCTCGCCCGATTCGCTTCCGGTCCGCGTGGAAACCACGGTCTACAAACGTAACGGCATCGATCCTATCGTGTGGCCCCGCAACGCGGGCTCGTGGCCGGGCTATGTTTTCACCGGCGAGCCACTGAAGCTGGGCGCGATCCAATTCGGATTCGGCCACGGCAGCGGCGCCCACGCCCCCGACGAATATTACCTGATCGAGTCGAAGAACCCGAAGATCCAGGGCGTGGACGGCGCCGTCCGCAGCCATGTCGAGTTTTTATATGAGCTGGCGGCCGCCGGCTAAAGTCGCGATACAAAGAAGCGCAGAACATCTAAGGAGCCTTCATTGAGTCACAAACTGTTCGTTTATCCTCTCATCCTCGCCGCCACTGTCTTCGGCCAGCAGAGCCTCACTCCCGAAAAGGAAGCAGCCATGAAAGCCGACCTCGCCGGCCAAATCGACGCGATGAAGAAGCAGGCGCAGGTCATGGTCGATAGCGTCTTCAGCTTCGGTGAGCTGGGCTTTCAGGAGTTCGAAACATCGAAGTATCTCTCGGGCATTCTTGAGAAGGAGGGCTTCCACGTCGAGCGCGGCGTCGCGGGCATTCCCACCGCGTTCATCGCCACCTGGGGACAGGGCAAGCCAGTCATCGCCCTTGGCTCCGATATCGACGATATACCGCAAGCCTCGCAGAAGCCCGGCGTCGCGTATCACGATCCGTTAATTGAAGCCGCCCCGGGCCACGGAGAAGGTCATAACTCCGGAATGCCGCTGAACATCATCGCCGCTCTGGCAGTGAAAAAGATTATGGAGCGCGAGCACCTCCCGGGCACGATCAAGCTCTGGCCGGGAGTCGCGGAAGAGGACCTCGGCGGCAAAGCCTACTTTGTTCGCGCAGGGGTATTCAAAGATGTCGATGTCGTGCTCTTCTGTCACGTCGGCGACAACTTCCGCGTATCCATGGGTCCCACGACCAGCAACGGGCTGGTCTCGGTCGAATACACGTTCAAAGGCGAAAGCGCTCATGCCGCCGGCGCCCCATGGCGCGGGAGAAGCGCTCTCGACGCCGTCGAGCTGATGGACGTGGGATGGAACTTCCGAAGGGAGCATCTGCGTCTCGCGACCCGTGTCCACTACGTCATCACGAACGGCGGTGACCAGCCCAACGTCGTTCCACCTAATGCGACGGTCTGGTATTACTTTCGCGAAGCCGACTATGACCACATCATGAATCTCTGGCGCATCGGCGACAACATGGCTCAGGCCGCCGCCTTAATGACCGATACGACCTTCACTTCCCGCGTGCTCGGAAGCGCCTGGCCAGGCCATTTCAACGTGCCGGTAGCCGAGGACATGTACGAGAACATCCAGCGCGTGGGTTTGCCTGAATGGTCGGAGGCCGACCAAACGTTGGCCCAGGCGCTCCAACGCGAGCTGAAGCAACCGGAGAACGGTCTGGCGACGAAGATTCCCGAACCGCGCCGGCCGCAGCCTCGGGCGGAAAATGGCGGCGATAACGACGGCTCGGGCGTCGGACCCACCGGCGGCGGCTCGGACGACATCGGCGACGTTTCCTGGGTCGTACCGACCATCACGCTCAACTACCCTTCCAACATTCCTGGCGGCCCAGGGCACAACTGGGCCAACGGAGTCGCAATGGCGACGCCCATCGCGCACAAAGGCGTGGTCGCAGGCGCGAAAGTGCAAGCCATGACCATGCTCGATCTTCTGCTGCACCCCGACCTGGTGAAAAGAGCTTGGGATTACTACAACAACGTCCAGACCAAAGACGTCAAATACAAGAGCCTCTTGAGGCCGGACGATAAACCCGCGATTTGGCTGAATCAGAAAACGATGGAAGAATACCGCCCGCGAATG
>DASQJB010000338.1:0-3176 GCA_035631295.1 Bryobacteraceae bacterium
GCTCGACTGGATGTCTCCAAAAACCAAACACGAGGCGATGGTGAAGCTGCACGCCATCGCCAACAAGATCGGAGACAAGGCTCACTGGCTGGACTATGCGAACGTGAAAATCGCGCGCGATGACGCTTTGGGCGATTCCGCACGCGCCAGCGCCTTCGAGTTGGCGCGGCAGCTTGGAAAAATCGGCAAGCCTGTGGACAAGACGGATTGGCAGATGTCCCAACCCACGGTGAACGCCTATTACGACGCTCAGGAAAACGACGTCAACTTTCCCGCGGGAATTCTTCAGCCTCCGTTTTACGACAACAAGATGGATGACGCCGTCAATTACGGCGCCATCGGCGCGGTGATTGGCCACGAACTGACCCACGGCTTCGACGATCAGGGCCGGCAGTTCGACGCCAAGGGCAACCTTCGCGATTGGTGGACCGAGGCCGACGCCAAGGCGTTCAAAGAGCGCGCCGACTGCCTGGTGAAGCAATACGACGGCTACGTCGCGGTGGACGAGGTGCACGTGAGCGGAAAGCTGACGCTCGGCGAAAACACGGCAGATAATGGCGGACTGCGCCTGGCCTATACGGCGCTAATGGATTCGCTTGTCGGCAAAGAGCCCGCTCCGATCGACGGATTCACGGCCCAGCAGCGCTTCTTCCTCGGGTTCGCCCAAATCTGGTGCGAGAATGAAACGCCCGAATCCAAGCGCCAACTCGCGCTTATAAATCCGCACGCGCCCGCCGAGTATCGCGTGAACGGCGCCATATCGAATATGCCGGAGTTTCGCGGAGCGTTCGGGTGTAAAGAGGGCCAGCCCATGGCGCCTGTGCTTTCCTGCCGGGTGTGGTAAAAAAGCTTTAAGCTGTAAGCATTAAGCTCTAAGCTAGCTTACAGCCAACAGCTTACAGCCTACAGCTAGGGGGCCCATGAAGACACATCATTGGATCGGACCGGCTATCGCCGCGCTTGCGGCGGCGTTCGCGGGGTTGACTCTATTCGCCCAACAACCTGCCGGCGAGCAAGGAAAAGGTGGTGGCAAGGGAAAGAATCCGACGGCTCCTCCGGCCATCAACTGGCCGTCGCCGCCTCTCGCGGATGGACCCATCCTCGCCGAAACCGGCATCGAGCGTCATCTGCGGCTGGTGATCACCAAGGGATTGAACCAGCCCTTTAGCATGGCCTTTCTGCCCGATGGCGGCATCCTGGTCGCCGAGCGTCCGGGCCGTTTGCGGATGGTGCGGAACGGCGTGCTCGACCCGAAACCGATAGAAGGGACGCCGCAAGTGCAGGCGGGGGGATTGAGCGGTTTGATGGATCTGGCTCTGCATCCCCGCTTCGGGGAGAATCACTTGGTCTACCTTACCTATCACAAGCCTTCCGGCGAAGCCGCAACGGGCGGAGCGAAGGGAGGCGGCCAAGGCGTTATAACGCTTGCCCGCGCACGATGGGATGGGACAGCTCTGACCGACGTTCGCGACATTTTTTCCGCGATTCCCAGTGGTAACGCCTCACGCATTATCTTTGGCCGCGACGGGATGTTGTACATGACCGTTGGCGTCGCCGACCCGCCTGCAGCGGCGCGCGCACAGGATCCAAACGACCTCGCGGGCAAGGTGCTGCGTCTGCGCGACGACGGAACAGTCCCGCCGGACAATCCATTCGTTGGCCGTGCCGGTTACCGGCCGGAGATCTACACGCTCGGCCACCGCAATGCTCTCGGCTTGGCCATACAGCCAGACACCGGCGCCGTGTGGGAGTGCGAAGACGGACCGAACGGCGGCGACGAAGTGAATATCCTTCAACCCGGCAAGAATTATGGATGGCCGGTGGTTAGCTACGGCCGCTTCTATCTCGGTCCTCGCGTCTCGGAAAATCCATGGCGCGAAGGCATGGAACCGCCCCTGATCTTCTGGGTTCCGGCCATCGCCGTTTCCGGCCTGACTTTCTATACAGGCGATAAGTTCCCAAACTGGAAGAACAACCTATTCGTCGGCGGCATGCGCCAGGGCGAGGTTCCACGATCCGGCCATTTGGAGCGCTTGGATTTCAACGGCAAATGGGAGGAACTGCATCGCGAATCGATGTTCGGCGATTTGCACCAGCGAGTTCGCGATATCCGGCAGGGCCCCGACGGCTTGCTGTATCTGTTGACGGCGGAGAATGAGGGAGCCCTAATCAGGATCGAGCCCGCGCAGTGACTCGCGTTGTAAAAAAATCGTGAAAAAGCCTGCTCCAAGGCGCGATGCAGTCTATTCGGTATTGACCCTTTCGAGTCATCCGTAGTAACATCTTCCCAGGCTTTAGTTCTCTTCTATGGGTCGGGGCCTTGTCAGGCCCCAAAAATCGGCTGTTTAAGGGTCGGGGGAGAGGTGTGTCTATATGAGGCTGTTTTCGTTTTTTGTATTATTCGTATTACTTGTTTTAGTTTCCGTAGGGTTGTTTGGACAGGCCGGCACTGGAACGATTACCGGCACCGTCATGGACCCGAGCGGCGCGGTGGTATCCGGCGCGGCCGTTGAAGCCAAAAACACCCAGACCGGCATCGTGTATCCCGGCGTCAGCACTGACACCGGCAATTACACCGTGGCGCAATTGCCTCCGGGAACCTATGAGGTTTCCGTAACCTTCAGCGGATTCAAGAAGTACGTCCACAGCAACCTTGTAGTTCAGGCCGCGCAGGTTGTCCGGGAAGATCCTAAATTGGAAGTCGGCGCGACGGGCGAGTCGGTCGTCGTCACCGCGGAGGTCAGTCTGCTTAAGACCGAAACCGGAGACGTGGCGCACAATATCACCGCCGATAATCTCCGCGATCTGCCCATTCTCGGCATCGGCGGAGCCAATTCCGGCAGCTCGGGCGTCCGCAATCCGTACAATATGGCGGCGTTGATTCCGGGCGTCGATTATGCGGCCAATACCACGATGGTTGTCAATGGCGCGCCTGGCAACACCCAAAGCATGCGCATCGAGGGGCAGAACATGACAAATCACTTCGTCAATTTCGCCCTTCAGGAATTCCAGCCCAGCGCGGACGCCATTCAGGAAGTGGCGATCCAGACCAGCAATTACGCTCCGGAATATGGCACCGCCGGCGGCGGCCTGTTCAACATCACCATGAAGTCGGGAACGAATCAGTTCCATGGCACGGGCTACGATTACTTCGTCAATGAGGATCTAAACGCGGC
>DASQJB010000339.1:0-5020 GCA_035631295.1 Bryobacteraceae bacterium
GGTCGTGCCGACGCCGCTGAATTGTGTGTGATTGAAGACGTTATACGCCTCGATGCGCAGTTGCGAGCTCAGCTTCTCGCGAATCATGAAGTTCTTGAACAGCGCCAAGTCAGTATTGGTGATTCCTGGCCCGCGGGCGAAGGTCTTGGGGGTGTTGCCGCGCGCGAGGACTCGCATCACTCCGGCCAGATCGGTGACCTGCTGCGCCAGCGCGGGCGGTGAGAAGACGGACGTGTTGAACCAGTGATCGAGCGTTCGCGAACTCTTGGGCAGGACCGGATTGCCAGACATGACAGCGCGCCAGTCATCGCCGCCGCCGGTGATGTCAGTGCCGAAGTTATTGGTGTTGGTGGCGGCGCAAGGAGTGGCCGCGATCGAGCATCCAGTCTTTAGGCTGGTCGTCAGCGACAGCGGCGCGCCGCTCTGGAATCGAGTGATGCCGGAAATCTGCCATCCACCAGCGACGGTCTTCAGGACCCGATTGTGGAGCTGGCTGCCGGGCACATCCCACAGATAGTTGGCGGCGAATACGTGCGTGCGATCATAGGTGGCTTCGCCGTAATTGAACTCGCGGCGGGATACGAACGTCGAGACGGCGCCTTGATCGCCGTCCGCGTAGGCCATGGCTTTCGACCACGTATAGACAACGCCAATCTGCAATCCCCGAGCGTAGCGGCGCTGCGCCGAGACCTGAAGCGAGTGGTAACTGGAGTTGCCGTCGAAGTTGAGGAACGGGATGCCGGCATATCCCTGGTAGGGGCGCAGGAAGTCGTCGGGCAGAGCCTGCGGCGCCTTTTGCGTGAGATCAAAATTCGCAGACAGGAATCTCGTGCCGAACGGAAGATTGTTGACCTGCGACTTCTGGCCGATGTGTCGTCCGAATGTCCCCACATAGGCCACGTCGAGCACAGTGCCGAATCCGATTCGCCGTTGGATTCCCAGGGTCGCGTTGTAAATCCGCGCGGGAGAGTTATTGCGATTCAGCGAATCGGCGAACGCCGGCGGCGAATATGTTCCGGTGGCGTCGCGATAGGTGGCAGTGGTTCCGTAGAGCACCTGGGGCTGGTAGAGAATCGGCGGATTGGACTGAAGGTCGCCGGTGACGCCCGATCCATTGCGCGGATTGTAGTTAACGCCGACTCCGCCGCGCATGGCGGTGCGCCCGTCGCCGGACACATCCCAGGCAAAGCCCAGGCGCGGCGCGGCCAGAATGCCCTGAAAGTCCACCAGCGCGCGCGGATAGCCGAGGTCTCCTGCTTGCACGATGCCGTTCTTCAGAACGCCCGTACCGGGGACGATCTGGCCGATGAGGGCGGCGGGAAGCAGTACGTCCGGATGCCGCGGATCCATTGCCACGCGGACGCCGGCGCTGTTAAGGACCGGCCGGTAGAGCAGCGGCTCCTTCCCGGGGTCGTACAAGGAGGGGACGAAGGTGGAAGCCAAATTGTTCAACTGGTATTGCTGGAGTCCGACGGTGAAACGCACGCCGATATCTAGGGTCAGGCGCGGCGTCAGCTTCCAAGCGTCTTGGCCGTAGAATTCGAGAATGGGCGTCAGCGGCGAATACTGCGTGCGGTTGGTCGATTCCGTGTAGCTCTTGAAGTAGCCGAGCAGGGCGTTCGCATACGGGTAGGTCGTATTGGTGACTGTATTGGCGGTGTCGTGGCTGAAATCGAATTTCCCCGCGAAGATATCGTTGGGGCCCGACTGCTCAAACAAATAGTGCACCCGCTCGTATTGCACACCCGTTTTGAACTGGTGGTTTTTCCATATCTTGGTGAGATTGTCGGTGAAGGTCCACGTGTCGGCTTCATCCGCCATAGGGAAGCGGCCCTCCCACGCTGTGGTCGCCGCGTTGGCGCCGATGTTGGTGCTGCCGAACGTGATGCTGGGGATGAGGTTCAGCGGATTCTGCGCCGGATAGATCTGCGGCAGGTTGACGCCGAGCTTATCGCGCTGCACTTCGGCCAGCCAGGCCGCCGGGTAGTTTTGCGATTCTGTCCACAGGCCGTATCCGAACACAACCTCATTGACGAGAGTTGGGCTGGCCACGAAAGTGACAGTACCGCCCAGACTCGGACCCGTCAGGGCGTAGTCGATATTGGCGTCCTTGTTCCATGCATAACGGTTTACCGTACTGTTCGGACCTTTGTTGTGCGTGCCTTCATTGGTGCCGCGGAAAAATGCACGCCACTTTTCAGAGGCGTTGTAGTCCAGCCGCAGGCTGTTCTGGCGTCCGGGTCGGGCGAGCGAATCCTGAATCGAATAGTTGTACCACGTGCCGGTGGGCGAAAACGCCCCGCCATTGACCACGTTCAGTGCGTTCGGCAGGGGAAAGACGTTGAGTAGCTTTTGCATGTTGGGATCGATCCGGCTGGTGGGAACGACGCCGTCAGGAAAGGGCAGCATGACGCCCGCCGCATTCTTGGTCAACGGATCGACGATCTTCGAGGCGGGGTAAAGAGAGCCGTTCTGGAGTCCCACCGACTGATTGAAATCGCCGCTGCGCTCGCGCGCCGAGGGCACCGTATAATACCGCGGAGCCTGCGGCTCCGTGCTGGGGAGAAACTCCTGCGCAAAAAAGAAGAACAGCTTGTCCCTATTCCTGTTGAAATGGCCCGGAACGTAGATGGGACCGCCGAGGTTGCCGCCAATCGTATTGAAGCGATAACGCCCCCGAGGCGCGCCCGCCAGGTTGTTGAAAAACGTGTTCGCATTGAACGCTTCATTGCGGACGTAGTAATAGGCAAGGCCGTGAAACTCAGGGCTGCCGCTTTTGGTGACCAGGTTGATTACGCCAGCCGCTCCCTTTCCGTACTCCGCCTGATAGTTGGTGAGCAGGACCTTCACTTCGGCGATGCTGTCCATGGTGACTGCCGTATCCAGGCTGTTGCCGCTGCGCGTATTGCCGGAGACGCCGTCCACGTTGGCGGCGCTGTAATTTCCGCGCGCCCCCGAAAAAGCGGCGGGGGAGCCTTGTGTGCCGAGCCCGTCGTTACCGCGGCCATCGTAGATGACACCGGGCAGGACGGCAAGCAGGCCGAACACGTCGCGCCCGCGCGTCGTCAGGTTCAACACCTGGCGCGAATCGACCAGCGCGCTGCGCTCCGAACTTGCCGTTTGCACTGGCGCGGCTTCGCCAGAGACCTTGACGACTTCGGACACACTGCCGATCGCCAAAGTAAGGCTGCCGGCCGAGAGTCGCTCCGACGCAGCGAGCTCGACGCCGATCTTCTCCAGGACCTTGAAACCGGACGCTTCGACCTTCAAACTATACGGGCCGGGCTGGAGCGCGGTGAAGACAAAGTCTCCCGTGTCAGTCGTGGTGAACCTGCGCACCTCGCGGGTGTCGTTCTTGCTCAGAGTGACGTTGGCGCCGGGCACGCTCTCGCCGGAAGGGTCGAGAATCCGCCCGGTTATCGTGCCGCTGGAGCTTTGGGCCAGCAGCGGGCCGGTGAAGAGTCCCGCGCACACGGTGACAGCAAAGAGCCGTAGGACGGACTTCATAGAATACCCCGAAAGGTTATATTGCATGTTCGCCTCCTCACCGATAGCGATAAAGTTGGGCATAGAGGCACAATTCCTACCGAAGTAGGACGGAGGCGCACCATAGCATGGCGGGCTTGGCCGTGCAGGTCGCCGGTCTTGGGGGCGCGGTTCAGATAGTACTGGAGATCGTTCTTCTTGTTGGCGCCCTCGCAGACATCGCTGACATCACCGTCGGCACTGATGTAACTCACGAGCCCCCGCCAGCCTTTGCGGGCAGCCGGTGCGGAGGTTCTCTCCTCAAGCCACCGGTTTTTGACACCCGAGATCAACGCAAAAGTGAACATCGCCGTCGATGACGTCTCGACCCACCCCTCAGGATGATCGCTGAGCTGTCTCCACATCCCATCGCCGCCTTGAAACGTCAGAAGGGATTTCATCATATTGCGGTAAGCTTGCGTAATTCGCGCGCGGCGGGGATGGCCTCTGGGAAGCGACCGTGGCATCTCAGTTATGCCCCGCCGCAACCCAGCCGTCGCCGCGGCCCCAGAAGAAGGGGGCGTCGGGTGCGTGGAAAAAAGACCGTTGGGCTGCTGGAGTTTGTCGAGGTAAACGGTCATCTCCAGAGCCGCCCGGTGAAGATATTTGGCGGCTCCAGTCGCGCGATAGGCCTGGATCTGCACTGCGGTAATCATGAACATGTCATCGATCCAGAACCGCGTCTCCCGAGTCAAGCCCTCTTGAGTGGGCATTTCCAATTGCCGGTCGGCGATCATCCGTCCTAGTTCCAGATATCTTGCGTCTTTGGTCTGCATGTAGATTTCCAGCGGAACGGCCCCAAAGACCGAGTTGTCGACATTGCGTGAACGCGGTATCCGCTTGGATCCCTCGGGCGCGAGCAGCGGATCGAAGCGTCCGATCAAGCGGAGTGTGAGGTCTTTGTCGGTGCTCAACTGGGCGAAGGTCAGTGCGCCGTCCCAGGCGCAGGTCTCCGGATAGATGATCATTGTCGAGCAGATGGCTGCTGGCCGCGAAGCGCTCCGCAACGCGCTTGTCCATCTCGCGCGAGGACTTCCCCTCCGGCCAGTTGGCGAACGGATCGTGCTTGGCAGCAAGAAGGGAATGGGTTCCAGCCAGCAGGAGCAATCCCGCGAAGGCGCGTTTTCACTTTTGGCCTCCTTATGGGCGAATGACTATAGCGCTATCTTTAGCGATAACGTATTGAGGATTATGATAAGGCCGAAAACTCCCGATGTCAACAGCCGCCCGGGGATTGGTGATGTAAGTTCGATTGCGTAAGAGCAAGGAGGCCGTAAGTTGGTTTGCCTGACCAGCCAAAACCAAGAGTTTGGGAGCTTACACCTACAAGGAAAGCTTTTGGGGAGACTTAGCCGGTAAGATGCAGCTGGCGTGGGAGAAGTTTTGGGAAGCCGACAGCGAGCGGGCGCGCGACAGCTACCTGCGGTTCGCCTGGCGTTAGCGCTGCGGGCCGAAGGCCCGGCGTGGCTACCGCAACGGGTGTTAACCGGCAGAG
>DASQJB010000340.1:0-6986 GCA_035631295.1 Bryobacteraceae bacterium
CGCGGCGGCAACGCCAGCGATCTCGACTCGGCGCGTCGAGAGATGAGGAAGAAAAGAACGAAGAACCGCTCCAGTCCCTGCCGGGTTCCACACCTCGACCGTGAAGAAATCGGCAGCGACGATCAGTTCCCAGTGACGCCTCAGAAACTCCTTCCAGGTTGTCTTGCGGCTGCGTTCCGGCGCCGGTTCGATCCCGTGCGCTTCAGGATTTCCGCGATGGTGCTGCGCGCGACGCTATGACCGAGATTGACCAGCGCCTTGGATGCGCCCGTAGCCCCAGTCGCGATTCTCGTGGGCTAAGCGGATCACCAAAGATTCGATCTCGTCGGCAGTACGCGGACGTCCTGGCGCACGTCGCGCGCTGCCGTCGTATTTCTGGGCAATCAGTGTCCGATGCCATGCCAAGCAGTGTTTCAGGAGTCACGATCGTGGCCATCTCCCGTAACAGCTTCCTGCCTATCCCTTCGCCTTGGCGGCCAATCGCCGTCGCTGGTCATCGGTGAAGTGGAGTCGGCGCCCTCCCAGTTGCTCCCGAAGAACGCGGTTCTCCTCGCGTAATTTCGCTCACCGTGTTGCCCGCGTCTTCGGCTCTATCGTAGATCGCGAGCAGCGTTTTCACCGACTCGGGCCTGCGCATCAACCTAACGGTCGCCTGCCGCCACTTCCTCGTCGGTGAGCAATGGACGTCCGGCCAGTTCCCCCGGCCGCTCGAGCGGCGTAGCGATGTTGTTGGCCCAACCACCCTGAAAGTCCGGGCGTCCATCAGGGGTTCGTGGCGCCGTCCAATTTGACTGGACGGCTTGCCCTTGCGCCAGGGAAACCAGCGTCGCGATTCCAGCTACGAAATAGAGGATTCGACAATTCATGTTCCCTCCATCGACACGCCAAGTATACGCCTTGTGAGATTTTGAAAAAATCAGGCGGTTCACGCTGCAAGAACATAAACCTGCCGTGCAGCCGAGATGAGAATCGAAGGTGTGGCGGACTCGTCCGGTGCGGCCTGATGCCGCGCATTATCGGCAGGCAAAAACGCCGGGACGAGCGCCACCGGACCCCGGGTTTACTGCTAAGTTTTCACGCCACCTCAATAGACGAACGCACTAACCATCATTCATGTGTCACTCATTTATGCGTCGCTTGACATCCTCCGATTCCGAAGATAATTAATAGGGAATGGAGCGGCGAATGACAGTCGCAGCGCGGTTCCCTGCGGCTGAGGCGAGACTGGGCGCACTGGCGGTTCTTTTGCTCGTCGCGCCGATACGCGCACAGCAGAGCAAGGCCGCGTCCGCGGGACCCACTTCAGTATCGAGTCAGCGTCAATTCCTGGATCGCTATTGCGTCGGGTGTCACAATGAACGACTCCGGACGGGCGGCATGAGCCTGGTTTCAGCCGACTCAGCGAAGCCCGGTGCGCAGCCCGAGTTGTGGGAGAAAGTGGTTCGCAAGTTGCGGACGGGTGTCATGCCGCCGCCCACCGCACCGCAGCCTCCTGAGTCCGAGCGACTAGCAATGTTGACGTCGCTGGAAACATCGCTTGATGCAGCGTCCGCCGCCAAACCTAATCCCGGCCGCTCCGAAACGCTACGGCGCTTGAACCGGACCGAATACCAGAATTCCATCAGAGACCTGCTGGCCCTGGACATCGATGCGGGCTCGCTTCTTCCTCCCGATGAGAGCGGCCACGGCTTTGACAACGTCACCGTTGGAGACCTCTCGCCGACGCTGTTGAATCGCTATATCGCGGCGGCCCAGAAAATCAGCCGCCTAGCCGTCGGGAACACCGACACGTCCGTGCAGGGCATAACCCTCAACGTTCCTCCTGACCTAACTCAGGAAGATCAGTTACCGGGAATGCCGATCGGCACACGTGGCGGCATGTTGACCCACTATACGTTCTCCCAGAACGGCGACTATGATATCCAGATTGTCCTCGCCCGTAACCTGGAAAACGCCGTAAGCGGATTGCGAGATCCCCGTCCTAACCAACTTCTGGTGCTCGTTGATCGTGAACCGGTGAAGACGTTTACAGTGCAGAAATCTCCTAACATCGACGACACGCAGGCCGACAAAGATCTGAGGGCGCGGATTAGTGTCAGCGCGGGGCCACACGAGGTCGCTGTCACCTTCGTTAAGGAGGGTTCGTCGCTGAGCGATGCGCTGCGGCAGCCGACCCAATCGCGCTATAACGATCGGCGGTATCCACGAAGCGCACCCGGGGTCAGTCAGGTTTCGATATCCGGACCGTACGCTCCGGAAGGGGCTGGAGATACCCCCAGCCGCAGGCGGTTATTCATCTGCCGGCCAACCGAAGGGAACCACCCGCAGGAAGAAAAATGCGCTTCGGAAATCCTGTCGAGCGTAATGCGGCGAGCGTATCGTCGTCCTGTCAGCAAGACCGACGTGGACGAGTCCCTGGCGTTCTATCGCAAGGGCCGGGCGCATGCGGATTTCGAAACCGGAATCCAGATGGCTCTTGAAGCCGTGCTGATCAACCCGGAGTTCTTACTGCGTGTGGAAAGCGATCCTAAGAGAGTACCGCCGGGCGGTGTCTACCGGATCAGCGATCTGGAACTCGCTTCGCGTCTATCTTTCTTTTTGTGGAGCAGCATACCGGACGACGAACTGCTCGACACGGCGGTTCGGGGCAAGCTAAGCCAGCCTGGGGAACTCGAGAAGCAAGTGTACAGAATGCTCGCTGATCGACGCTCCTTCAACCTTGCGGCCAACTTCGCAGGGCAGTGGCTGCGGCTTCGTAACATTGATGCCCTTTCTCCCAGCACTACCGTTTTTCGGGACTTCGACGACAACCTGAGGCAAGCCTTCCGCGAGGAGACCGAGCTCTTCTTTGACAGCGTGCTGCGCGATGATCGCAACGTGCTCACATTCATTCGCTCCGATTACACTTTCCTCAACGAACGGCTCGCCAAACACTACGGAATTCCCAACGTCTACGGAAGCCGGTTCCGCCGCGTGTCATTGACGCCTGAGAGCAGGCGCGGAGGGCTGTTGCGGCAGGGGAGTGTTTTGTCAGTCACCTCGTATGCGACGCGCACCTCGCCCGTGCTGCGCGGGGTTTTAGTGTTGCGCAACATCTTGGGCGCGCCTCCGCCCTCTCCTCCTCCGAACGTGCCGGCGCTCGACGAGAGCAAGATGGCGTCTAATCTATCCATGCGCCAGCGCCTCGCCGCGCATCGCAGCAATGCCGTGTGCGCCGGTTGCCATCGCACCATCGACCCTGTGGGCTTTGCGCTCGAAAATTTCAACGCGGTGGGACAGTGGCGGGAGTTCGAGGTCGATGGTCAGCCCGTCGACGCGTCCGGCAGTATCCCCGGAGCGGTAGAGTTTCGCGGCATCAACGGCCTCGAGAACGCGCTGCTGGCACGTCCCGAACTGTTTGTCGGAGCGCTGACGGAAAACCTCATGACGTTCGCACTCGGCCGCGGTGTCGAGTACTTCGATGCGCCTTCCATCCGCAAGATCGTTAGAAACTCTAAGAAAGACGGATACCGCTTTTCGTCACTGATTCTGGGAATCGTCGCGAGCGCTCCGTTTCAGATGCGGCGCGCGGAGCTGGGCGAAGCGCCAGAGACGACTAAAATAGCGAGTATCAAATAGCCAGGGAGCGCGCAATGTTTTTGACCCCGACGTTTTTAACAAAGAAGGCAATTCCCCGGCGGGCATTCCTAAGAAGCTCCCGGGCTGCATTGGCTCTGCCCTTGCTTGACGCGATGATCCCTGCCGCCACGATGTGGGCTCAAACACCAGCCAAACCCGTGCGCCGGCTCGGCTTTGTATTCATCCCTATGGGGTGCGATCAGGCGCGCTGGACACCTCTTGGTGAAGGCAAACTCGAAGAACTTTCCCCGATCCTTTCTCCCCTCGAGCCGATTAAGGATCAGGTTACGGTCATCACTAATACGCGTCTGCAAAACGCTTATCCGGGAACGCATGACACCTCCAACGCGGCCTTTCTCAGCGCGGCGCCTGCCAAACACACCGAGAGCTCGGATTATTACCTCGGCACGACCGTCGACCAGATTGCCGCCAAGGAAATGGGCCGAGAGACGCAATTGGCCTCGCTCCAACTGGCGATGGATCTGAACCCGCTCGCTGGAGTGTGCAACAACGGTTACGCGTGCGTGTATCAAAACTGCCTTTCCTGGTCGTCGCCCACGACTCCGCTTCCGTCCGAAGCTCATCCGCGCGTGGTGTTCGAGCGTCTGTTCGGCGAAGGCGGATCGGCTGCCGCACGCCGTGCGGCGCTGGAAGATCGCGCCAGCCTGCTCGATGCATTCACTGGCGACATTGCCCGCTTGAAGCAGCGAGTTGGCGCTCGCGACCGCGCGAGAGTGGATCAATATCTAGACAGCGTCCGCGAAGTCGAACACGAGATCCAGCGCGCCGAGAAGGCCGCCGCTCAAAACACGATGCCCGATGTGGGTCGGCCCGTGGGTGTCCCCGCTGCGTTCGCCGATCACGCCAAGCTCATGTTCGATCTGCAGATTCTGGCGTTCCAGGCGGATATCACCCGCGTCGTCGCGTTCCAACTTACGCGCGAGCAGAACAATCGTACGTATCCGGAGATCGGTGTTCCGGATCCCCACCATCCCACCAGCCATCACGGTGGCGATCCGGAAAAACTCGCAAAAATCGCCAAGATCAACACATTCCATGTTTCGTTGTTTTCGGATTTCCTGCAGAGGATGAAAGCCACTCCCGATGGAGCAGGCTCGCTGCTCGATCACTCGGTCTACATGTATGGAAGCGGAATCGGGAATTCCAGTATTCACGACCACGAGAACCTGCCGATTCTGGTTGCGGGCGGAGCGGCCACCGGCCTGAAAGGAGGCCGGCACATTCGCAATCAGAAAGCAATGAATCTGGCCAACCTGCACCTCACGCTGCTCGACCGAGTGGGCGTTCATCTGGATTCGTTCATGGATAGCACTGGGGAGATCGAGGACCTTTTCGCTTCATAGGTCATAAGGAGCAGCGAATGCATTGGCGAACCATTTCTGGATTGCTGCTGTTGGGAGCCGGATTGGCTTCTTCGGGCTTGATTCCTTCGATGGCTGCGGCCACTCTTTCGGCGCTCGCGGACGCCGAGGAGCAGCGTGATCGGGCCGGTGTCCGCACGCTTCTCCGGAATGGCGCGGATGTGAATTCCTTCCAGCCAGATGGGACCACCGCACTACTCTGGGCCGCCTATCACGATGACGCAGAGACCGCCGGAGTGCTGATAAAAGCGGGTGCCCATGTGAACGCCGCTAATCGCTACGGCGTTACGCCCCTCGCGCAGGCGTGCACCAACGGCAGCGCGGCCATGGTGAAGCTCTTGCTTGATGCCGGAGCGGATTTTAATACCACCCTGAGGGGCGGAGAAACTCTCGTGATGCTCGCGGCGCGCTCTGGGAATGAGGAGGCAGTAAGGATGTTACTTTCTCGCGGCGCCGACGCCAATGCGCGCGAGCGTCTCGGCCAGACGGCATTGATGTGGGCCGCCGCCGCGGGGCATACCGCTGTCATCCGCGCGTTGATTGACGCGGGTGCGAACATAAACGCGACGATCGACTCCGGGTTCACGCCGTTCTTCTTTGCAGTGCGCGAAGGCCATCTGGATGCCGTGCGTGTCTTTCTGGCGGCGGGCGTAGACGTGAATGAGATGATGCTCCGGCCAGGGGAAGTAGGAGGGCCTCGCTCCGCCGGTACTGGGCGTACGAGTCCACTAATGCTTGCGGTCCAGAACGCCCATTTCGAACTCGCAATTGCACTGATCGATGCGGGCGCCGATCCGAACGATCTGCGGACCGGATTCGCGCCTCTCCACATGCTGCCCGGCGTGCGCAAGCCGGATTCGAGCGACGGAAGCGATGGCGCGCCGCCCGAAGGCGCAGGGCGAATGTCGAGCCTGGAGTTTGTCCGCGAAATCGCAAAACGCGGTGCGAACGTGAATCTTCGCCTCGCTAAGAACGCGCCGAAGATGCCGGCTACGTCTTCAATGACCGCCACTCCGGGGGCAACGCCGATGCTGTTCGCGGCGGATCGTTCTGATGTTCCCCTTATGCGGTTACTGCTGGAACTTGGCGCCGATCCGCTGATTCCGAACTTCAACAACACAACGCCGCTGATGGCGGCCGCCGGTCTCGGCACGAAAGAGGCCCAGGAGGAGGCTGGCGAGGAGCCTGAGGCGGTTGAAGCCGTAGCGCTGCTGCTGGACCATGGCGCGGATATCAACGGCGTGGACAACAATGGCGATACCGCGATGCACGGCGCGGCGTACAACCAATATCCCCATGTCGCGAATCTGCTCGCCGAGCGCGGGGCCGATCCGAAAATCTGGAGCAGACCCAACAAAGCCGGACGGACGCCGCTCTTCATCGCGGAGGGCTACGTTGGCGCCGAGCTGCGCCCCGATCCGCCGACCGTTGAAGCCATCACCAAGTTAATGCTGGCCGCGGGACTTTCGACCGAGGGCAAGCGGCCGGCGATTGTCGATCAATATCGGAAGCCCGCGGGTCCTCCCCAGCCACCCGAGCCCGCAAAGTGAGTCATTTGCAGGCGGTGTTCGACAACAGAGTTACGGCTTCGCCCGCGCAAGCCGCGTGCGCTGCTTCTCACGTTGGTGCATTGGCGATGCCTTAGTTGGCGACTCCAATAGCAAACCCGAAACCGCTCCGGTTTCTCCCGAGACATGAAGTGTCCCACTCCCGCGACAACTCGCCGAGCCGCGAGCGCCGAGAACCAGGCCCTCTCCGCGGGGGTGGCTTCGGGCCCGGCCGGGCAAGCGCGTCGTCCACCTCGTAAAACGCGATCGATGAGATCTGAATCTTTGGTCCCTCCGCAAGCCTCCGCACCCTATCGATTCGGCCAAAGCAGACACGGAGTGGAGCCGGAACACCACACTCCATGCATCGTATATTCGTAGTTCCCGAGCCGATGAGAACGGCGATCCGGGCGCGGCCGAATACGCCAAGGTCCGCGGC
>DASQJB010000341.1:0-4139 GCA_035631295.1 Bryobacteraceae bacterium
GGATTCAATACGATCGAAGTATTGGGATCGAAACAGTGGCAGTTCAGGTCTTGCAGGAATAAAGGCTGCCCAGGCACGCGCACTTGCGCGTTCCCGACGAAGGCAGGCAAGGCTGTGGCGCCCGCTTGGAAGGTGAGGTTGTTGATCGTTCCCGAGGACAGGGCGCCAGGATAGCCCGCTGTATTCGCTGCGGGAGGCGCAAGCGGAATCCCACTCGCGTAATAAGCAAACCCGTTGAGAAACCAGTCGCGCACGATGTAAGACATTCCCTTGGGCCCCCACTTAGGCAACGTGTAGGTAAAGCCGACGCGGGTCACCAGTGGCTGGTCCAATGTCCCGAGCGCTTTGGCCAGGCCCCGGTTTTGAACGTCCGGCGTCCCGCCGAAAGTATCCAGCGACTTTTGCCAAGTGAAGCCGAAATTGAACACCAAGCCGTGCGAGAACCGCTTGTTGGCCGACACCTGGAGCGATTCGTACCAGGTGTCGCCTAGTGGCGCGTTGATGGGACCCAAGCCCGCGTTGAACTGCGGGAATGGGCGCAAAGCCTGGGCGACCGTGGCGGTGAGGGGGAAACCGGCGAAGGGAATCTTATTCTGGAAGCGTCCCGCGGCCGCCGAGCCGATGGGCGCGAGTAATGTAGCCAGATCCGCCTGGTTGTTCAAACTGAGTCCGTTCTGATTCAAGATCGCGGTGCTCAGGTAGTTGTAGTTGACCAGCGGGCTCGACATTGGCCACCAGATCCCCCGGTTGCCGATATAAGACGCCTCCAGCAGCAAATTGCGAATCACCTCGCGCTGGATGCTGAAACTCCATTGATACTGCCGCGCGGGTCTTCCCGCGTTCTGATCGTAGTACTGCGGCCCCGTGCCTGGAATCAGGCCCTGGATCGGATAGTAGCCCGGGTTGAAGTTGGGCCATGCGATTTGAGCCGGCGTCAACGGCGCGCCGTTCACCGTGACGCCCTGGCCCCACGTCATTACCGGCTGGCCCGGAACGGAAGCGGGTCCCAAGGGATTGTTGGCTGAGGCAGATCCGGTTTGTCCGCCGAAACCGAGGCTGGCGTAAGTGATGCCAAAGCCGCCCCGGATCACCGTCTTGGGCAGCACCTGATAAGCCACGCCGATGCGCGGGCCGAATGCAAAGGGATAGTTTTGCGCGAAGTCGCAATTGCAGATGGCCTGGTAAGTGACCGCCCCCGGATGGCCTCCCGCCGTGGGGTTCGCCAGCGTCGGAGCGAAATTCGGAGACCTGCCGTGCTGTTCCTGATAGTAGCGCATGAAGTCGTAGCGCAGGCCGATATCCAAGGTGAGCTTGCGGGTCACTTTCCAACTGTCCTGCGCATAGAACCCCCACTGCTGTTTTCCAAAGCGCACAAAGGAGTACGGGTTAATGTTGGCGGTGTCCACGGCGCCCAACAAGTAACTGGCATAGGGAAAACCGATGTTGTTGCCGCCGATCGTGGAAACGCTCCTGCCCGTGGAAGTGTTGACTGTGACCGCATAGGGCATCGCTGTTTGCGCGGCGCTGAAGTAAAACGTGTCCGTGCTGAAGTTCTGCGAGTAGGTCCCCCCATTGCGAAGCTCGCCGCCGAACTTGAAGGTATGGTTTTCCTTGACCCAGGTCAGGCTCGCGATGGAGACGAATTGCTGATACAGGCTATCCACGCGGTTCAGCGGGCCGAGAAACTGGGTGGAGCTGCCGAAGCCGCCTGCCAAGGTATCAGAGAGACCTTGGACCAAAGGGAAGGTGAGAGGGCGCACGAACGCCGCGCTGCACAGTCCCAGTTGGCCGCAGCTATCATAATCCGAGATGACCGAGGGCCGCCCTAAATCGTCGGCGTCGAAGCCCGCGCCCAGATGTAGCAACATCGTCGGCGTGAGAGCGCGGTCAAAATTCAGGCGCTCCCTGTGCGTATAGATGGCTCCGCCGAAGGTGTAGGAAATAGGCTCAGGCAGGCCGTCAAAGCCGTAGTCCGTCAGTGCCGTGGTTCGTGTTGCGCCCCAGAAGAACGAAAGCTTGTCCTTGGGGTCGAGGATGTGGTCGAATTTGAGCGAGGGAGCCGGGGTCTGCCGCTTGCTAATTTCCGTGTTCTGCCAGTTATTAATCACGCCGGTGGCGTTGCACGGCGGTCCCGCTACGCAGAAGGGCTGCGGCATCATGTTTTGGATCTTCACCGATACGGGGTCGAAGCGCGCAATCGGAATCGTGTTGTTCGGGAATGGATCGCTGACGATGCGGCCATCGGGCGCGGCATGGGTGCTGCCCGGATCGTAAATGGTATTGGCGAGGATAGTGCGGCCGAGAGGATCTGTTCCCAGATTCTTATTGCCGGCCGCCGTAATCGCGGCGCTGAAATCGCCATTGCGATACGCCGGCGTAGGAATGGATTGTGTCGGCGGGAGGTGATTTTGGGTGTTCAGGTATTCTTCCCAACTAAAGAAGAAGAAGGTCCGGTTCCGGCCGTTATATACCTTCGGAATCCATACCGGTCCTCCGAAGGTCCCACCATAATCGTTCCTTCGCACTACCGGCCGGATGTGCTCATTCGGGTTGCCGGGCTGAACGGTAAACGGCTGCGCGGAATTGAGGAATTCGTTTTGGAAGTAGTTGTACGCGCTGCCGTGGAACTGGTTGGTGCCGGATTTCATGGTGACGTTCATCACCGAGCTGCCCGCCTGTCCAAATTCGGCAGAGTAGTTGCTAGTTTGAACCGTCCATTCCTGGATCGAATCCATACCCGGCGCGGTCTGCTGGTTAATGCCTTGCCCCATCAGATTAGACCCGTCCATACCGTCGACCAGAAAGGTTTCCGAGGAAGTGGCTCCGCCGTTGATGCGCACAGTGGGCCCGGTGGTAAAACCGGTATTGACCGGTTGGAAGTACGCCCCCGGCAGCAGCGCGACGATGGTGTACGGGTTGCGTATGCCCGAACTACTCGCGCCGATCTCCAGGAGCGGAAGGGCGTCCATGGTCTTGGCCTCGACGGTCTGGCTCAATTCGCCGCTTTCGGTTTTGAGCAAAGGAGCTTCCGCATTGATCGTGACCGACTCTGATGCGTTGCCGACCTCGAGCGCGGCGTCTACGCGGATGGTTTGGGCCGCCTGAATGATCAGCCCCGGACGGACGTATTTCTTGAATCCGGGAACCGTGACAGTCAGCTCATAGGTGCCGGCCGGGAGTTGCGGAATGGTGTAGTTGCCGGTCGTGGAAGTGGCCACCGGATAGACGGCTCCGGTTTCGATGTTCCTCGCCTCCACGGCGGCGCTGGCAACCACGGCCCCAGCCGGATCGGAAATTGTGCCAGTAATCGTTCCGCGATCGCTCTGAGCAAAAACGGCGACAGTGTAAACGCAAAGAAAAGTTGAAACGAGCGTCAGACGCATGGCAATCCCCTTTCACGCTATGGCCGCGGGAAAGCCCGCGCCGAGCGAAGTGGCGGAAGTATATCAGAGATTCTTCGCGCGTCAAAGCAGGCTGGGCAGATTTATCTCTCGCAAAGGCGCGAAGCCCGCAAAGATTCCTACAAGCTCACCGGCCCGGCCAATGCCATCCGAAGTTTTCGGGCGCCGCGCCGCCGGAAAACCCGGTTTCCCCAAATTCCTTCACAAGGCGGATTGAGTAACACGCCGACTGCTTGGTCATTTGTTCGATGAGTAGGGGCGCATGCCAGACGACAATTAACTGCGAATGCTCGGCGCCGCGTGCGATCAGCCGCGCAAGCGCGCCTCATCGCTACTGAACCCGAGCCCCAAGCTCACGGGCGCGGTTCCCACGCGCCTTGAACCGTATGGTCGCCTCGCTTCATCGATCGAGAGATTTCTTCCGGGCCGGCCCCGAGCGTTGATTGGAGACCGCCCTCGCGAGCGAGCGATTGAACGACATTGCGCTGGGCTGTGTCCGCCAACAGCTGCCGCAATGCGCGATAGAGGCTCGTTTTGCCGCTTCCGTTTGCGCCAGTAATCAGATTGAACTCGTGCAGGGGGATGAGCAGATCACGAAAGGACCGGTAACCGGAAATCGCAAGGGCTGTCAGCATAGTTCAGTTTGACCGCTCCCTAACGGTCGCGGCTCTGTAAATTTACTCGCGGCCGAAGAGGGCGAACCAGATTGCGCCGAGCACTCCGAAGGCGAAGGCGGTG
>DASQJB010000342.1:0-2617 GCA_035631295.1 Bryobacteraceae bacterium
ATCGTCGATCGAAACTCAACCCGCTCGCAGTCAGTCTGCTGTGAGCGGGTTTCCTTTTGTCGCGGCTCTCTCGATGTGCCCATTAGCTTCGGCGGCGGCTATGTTTGTTGCTTGATAGACTATGTAGTCGCCTTGAAACGCGCGGCTTGCGGTGTATGGCGTGAGAACCAGGCTTTCTGTGCATGTGAACAAGTTTTCCGGATGACGATAGGGCAGGTGTCACGAGAACCCAGCCGCGGAACGGCGGAATGAGTTAACCCAAGGCGTCAGGCCTGGGTAAGACCGCAGATTGGAGCTGAGTCCCGCAAGGACGACGCAGTTTCTCAACGCGTGCATTTCCCTCGGCCCGGTCGAAAGCAAGGGGCTGGCTCTGGGCTCCGCCGAAAATGATTGGTGAACATTCGGTTGTGGCTGGAACCCGCACCCTTGCAAGCTTCGACCGCTCCTGAGATTGTGATCACATAGAATGATTCGCTCGATTTCAATCTGCCTGTTATGCGTTCCGTTGCTCTTAGCCTCGGCCGGAGCGCAAACCCCTGGCGATGCCCTGGCGCTCGAACAACAAGGAAAATGGTCCGAAGCAGCTCAAGCGTGGAAAGGGGTCACGGCTCGCGATCCTACGGACGCGCCGGCCTTTGCGAGTTTGGGACTCGATCTGGCGCGACAGCAGAAATACGACGAAGCCGCATCCGCGTATCGCAATGCTCTCAAGCTGAATCCGAAACTTGCGGGACTGCAGTTGAATCTCGGTCTGGCGGAGTTCAAACAGGGCCACTTCTCTGCCGCCGCCACGGCTCTGCGTGCCGCTCTTGCCCAGAATCCCACAAGCTTGCAGGCGCAAACGCTCTTAGGAATGAGTTATTACGGGGCTCGCCAATTCGACCTTGCGGCGAAGTACCTCAAACCCGCCAGTAAAGCCGACCCGAGCAACGCCGAACTCCATCAGATGCTGGCGCAGAGCTGCTTGTGGGCGAAAAAGCTGGATTGCGCCCGGGAAGAGTTCCGCGAGCTTTTACAGCACAGTCCGGATTCCGCTCCCACCCACATGCAGATGGGCCTGGCGCTCGATGGTTTGGGAAAGACTCCGGAAGCGATCGAGGAATTCCAGGCTGCCGCGAAAATTTCCCCCAGCGAGCCCAACGTCCATTTCGGTCTGGGCTATCTCTACTGGAAGTCGCAGCAGTATGACCAGGCCCGGCAGGAGTTCGAACGCGAATTGGCCCTCGACCCGAATCACGCTCAGGCCCTGGCCTATTTGGGGGACATCGAGTGGAAGAATGACCAACCCGAAAAGGCTCTGCCGCTATTACAACGGGCGATCCAGGCGAACCAGAACTTACGGATCGCTTACACCGATTCCGGCGCGATCTACCTCGAGCAGAAGAATTACAAGGGCGCCGAGGCCGCGCTAACGAAAGCGATGGCTCTGGACCCGGCAGAGCCCGATGCTCATTACCAGCTCGGGCGCTTGTATCAGGCGCTCGGCAAAACCGCCGAGGCCGAGAGAGAACTGCATAAGGTTCGGGAGTTGCACCAAAAGGCGGACAGTCTGGCAGGCAAGATGAATTCTTCTCCGCCCGCCGTGGCACCGGAAAACAATTAATACCAATGCTGTGAATGGAAAGGATCCGATGAGCAACAACAACGGAAGTTACCAGCCCCGGCCGGAGCACAAATTCTCTTTTGGATTGTGGACGCTGGGCAACCGCGGGCGCGATCCCTTCGGCGACGCGGTTCGTCCCGCTTTGCCTCCCAATGAAATCGTTGCGGTCCTGGGCGAGATCGGCGCCTGGGGAGTGAATCTCCACGACAACGACCTGGTTCCGATCGATGCCACTCTCCAAGAGCGCGACAAAATCGTGCGCGAGTTCCGCGCTGCCTGCGAGCAAAGCGGAGTCGTGGTTCCCATGGCGACGGTTTCGTTGTTCTTCCATCCCGTTTTCCGGGATGGAGCTTTTACCGCCAATGATCCGGAAGTCCGAGCCTACGCCTTGCAGAAGACCATGCAGGCCATGGATCTTGGCGCGGAACTCGGCGCCAAGATATTCGTTCTTTGGGGTGGCCGGGAAGGCGTGGAGACCGATGCCTGCCGGCGTGCCGACGAAGCCGTGAAACGGCTGCGCGAGGCCGTCAACTATCTCTGCGAATACAACCTGGCGCAGAAGTACGGATACCGCTTTGCCCTCGAGGCCAAGCCCAACGAGCCCCGCGGCGATATCTACATGGCCACCACGGGTCACTATTTGGGTTTCATTCCTACGCTCGACCATCCCGAGATGGTGGGCGTGAATCCCGAAGTAGCCCACGAGCAGATGGCTGGGCTCAACTTCATGCACGGCGTTGCCCAGGCATGGGAGGCCGGCAAGCTGTTCCACATCGATCTGAATGATCAAGTCTCGGGCCGATACGATCAGGATCTGCGCTTCGGCTCAGCCAATCCCAAGACTGCATTCTGGCTGGTGAAGTTCCTGGAAGACGTGGGCTACGACGGTCCGCGCCATTTTGACGCGCACGCCTATCGCACCGAGGACTGCGCGGGAGTGAAAGATTTTGCCCGCGGGTGCATGCGCACGTACCTGATTTTGAAAGAAAAAGGCGAGCGCTGGAACAGGGATCG
>DASQJB010000343.1:0-2320 GCA_035631295.1 Bryobacteraceae bacterium
ATGAAGCCAACTGCGGAAAGCCCAGGCGGAACGGGACGCATCGTGGATTCCGGTATTTTCCCTGCCGCGAAGACGGTTGCCTCCGGGCTTTTTACTCTGAAGCCGGGAGGACTGCGCGAATTACACTGGCATCCCAACGCCTCGGAGTGGCAATATTACATCTCCGGCAGGGGCAGAATGACTGTGTTCGTTTCGGAGGGCGAAGCCCGCACGATGGACTATCACGCAAACGACGTGGGTTTTGTTCCGCAGGTCGCCGGGCACTATATCGAGAATACGGGCGACGAAGATCTGGTTTTTCTCACGCTCTTTAAGAGCAGCCGGTTCTCTGAGGTTTCTCTCGATCAATGGTTGCGCCGGCTGCCGGTGGAGATGACCGAGCAGCACCTCCGGCTAGACGCCACGACGATCGCTAGAATTCCGCAGACAAACAACAATATTTTCGCGCGGTGAGCTAAAAGCCTAGAGCTTACAGCTTAATGCGTCATCGAATAGACGATGTAGTTGATTCCGATGCGGATGCCGAGCGCGGAAAATTTCTCTTCATAGGTAGGGTCGTCGGCCCACTCCCAGGAATCGCCTAAATCCGAATCAAAGGTCATGGCGGCGATGACGCGTCCTTTGTCGTCATAAATCCCGCGCCAGGCGGGAGGGCACCCGTCGCATTTTTCGGTGACGCCGGAAAAACGGTAGCGTGCGCCGGGCACCTGATAGCGGTCATTGAGATCGTAGACAGTGTGGAAAATGGGATCGCGATCGTCGATGTCGACCGGCTTGCGCTCGGGAAAGACGCGCTGCATGCTCTCCTGGAAAACTTGCCATCCCGAGGGGCCCCAGAAGTCGTCGCACATAAAGAAGCCGCCGCGCAGAATATAGTCGCGGAGCTTGGCGGCTTGCGCGTCGGTGAGCCGCCATGTTCCGGGCTGCACTGCGTATAGCCAGGGCCAATTGTAAATGTCGTCGCCGTCGTCGAGATCCACGGGCTGCTCCACCGACCGCGCATGGAGGCGCGTCAGCCGCCGCAGCGCCAGCATGAAATGGCGATCCGCGCGCGGGTAATCCTGCGTCCACATGGAATAGCCGTGCTTCCAGTCAGCGCCGCCACGGAAGCCGAAACCGCCGCGGACGCCGGGATATTGCGGATACATCAAACGCGCGAAAACGTATTCCGTCTTTTCTTGATAGTCGGCGGGAAGGGGAAAATCGTTGTATTCGATTCCGGGATACTCGCGGAAAGGACGTTGAAATGCGAACAGCGTGCCGGCAATCAGCGCCACGCCGCCGGCGCACCACGCCGTCCGCATGAAGAAGCGCCGCCGCATGACCTGAGCATATCAAAGCCTTAGCTGTAAGCTTTCAGCCATTGGCAGCGTGTTAAACTTCCCCCACATGCGCGGCGCACTGGGATATGGCCTCATCCTCTTTTCATTTTGTGCAACTCTTCTCGCCCAGCAAGATCGGGTCTCGGCCCGGATTGAAGATGGCCGGCACCGGGTATTGCCGGGAGCGGCGCATCCGCGAGCTTTGCCTGAAAATGACGAGGGCGCCATTGAGCCGGCCTTCGCGATGCAGGGAATGGTGTTGTATCTGGGCCAGTCCGAGGATCAGCAGCAATCGCTGCGCCGCTATTTGGATGAGTTGCAAAATCCGTCTTCACCAAGCTTTCACAAATTCCTGACGCCGGAGCAATATGCCGAACGGTTCGGGCTGAGCGCGCCCGATCTGAGCAAGATGCGCGCCTGGTTGGAGTCCTACGGTTTTCAGGTCACGTACATGAGCCGCAGCCGCACTTGGATCGCTTTCCAAGGCACGGCAGACCAGGTCGAGCGAGCTTTTGCCGCCCAGATTCACCGATACCGGGATCAAGGGCAGATCCATTACGCTAACACGCGGAATCTCTCGGTTCCCGCGGCACTGGATGGCATCGTGATCGGCGTCGGGGGGTTAGACAATTTCCCCGCGGAGTCGGATATCCACTACATCCCCCACTACAACAATTCCGACGGATCTCACAGGCTCGCTCCCGGCGATCTGGCCACGATCTACGACATCGCTTCGCTATACCAGGAAGGAATCGACGGAACGGGACAGACCATCGCCATCGTGGGCGCGAGCCGGTTGAATCTTTCCGATGTCGCCGCGTTCCGCGCTCGGTTCAATCTGCCGGCGAACGTCCCGCAAACCCTGCTGGTGCCCGGCTTCTCGGATCCTCCCATGAACTCGGCGGCGGCGATCGAATCAGCGCTCGACGTGGAATGGAGCGGCGCCGTTGCCCGCAATGCGACCATCTTATACGTTTACGCATTTGATGCCTACGTCG
>DASQJB010000344.1:0-3393 GCA_035631295.1 Bryobacteraceae bacterium
CATCCTCCCTTGCGGTTCGTGCTCCTGGCGCCGCGTTTTTATGCAGCTTTTGATTGTCCCAGTCCACACCAGTGGGCCGATCCCGCAGGTCTTTTGCGCGTATGGGATCATCCCGCGTACAGTTTAGGGATCGCGCTCCCAGCGAGGGGGAGGGAGTTGTGATGCTGCGGAAATCGTGTAAATGCCGTAGCGGATCACCCAAATGCGTCGATGATGCGGGACCAAGGAGGAGAAACGGGCATGAAGAAGAGCGGGTCGCAGAACAGCAAGTCTCCTTCCCAGCTGATCGACGCGAGAATCAAGGAGCTGGGCGACTGGCGGGGCGAGATGCTCAGCCGGCTCCGTGCCTTAGTCAAGGAAGCCGATCCCGAAGCCGTCGAGGAGTGGAAATGGAGAGGGGTTCCGGTGTGTATCACGAGGGATTGATCTGCACAGGCGAGACTTACAAGAACGTCGTGAAGATGACTTTCGCCAAAGGGGCGGCTCTGAAGGATCCTTCGGGCCTCTTCAACTCCAGTCTTGAGGGGAACACGAGGCGTGCCATCGACTTCCACGAGGGCGAGAAGATAGACGAGGAGGCGTTGAAGACTCTCGTTCGCGCCGCCGTGAGCCTGAATAAGTCTGTCAAGTAAACCGGAGCCGCTGCCGGGTCCCGCTCCTTGCAGGACCGGACCTGCGCGACTTACGCATCCGGCGGTTGCGCGTGACGACCGTCAGCCCGTGGACCAGCGCAGTGGCGATGAGGCTGTCTTTGACGGGCATCGCCAGCCCGGCGGCGCGCAGACTTGCCAGCAGCTGCGCCACCGCAAGCCCGTCTCCGCCTTCCACGGCAAGCAGCGGAGCCTCCGGACGCCCGCGTCTAACCATCGCTCGAGGCTGGTGCGCCTCCTTCCGTTGCACAGCAGCAGAATGCCGAAGCGCAATTCGCCGAGGATGATCGGATCGACCGCGATTTCCCGCTCGTTGTCCCGCAGCCGTTCGACCACTTTGGCATCGGGCGCGTTCTTGGTTGGCTCGCTGAGGACGTTAGCGCAATCGCGGAATTATGTAGCAAACGCAGCTAACTCAGGTGGTGGCGCTTGTGGCGCGTATCGCGCGCCTTTCTCGCCGCCTCGCCAAGCCCTTCCGGGCCTTTCTTCAGCGCGACTCTCACCTTATCAGTCGCTACCTGAACGAACTATCGGACCTGCGCCGAGCCACCGGGGAGGCCCGCGAGTCGGTCGTCAGGGAGGCCCTTTAAGACCCTTCTCAAGGATTGGGGCCGATCGAGGGAACTGATCTTCGTTCCCGAGCACAAGCTGGACACCGCCACGCGTGACCGTCGCTTCGTTGACGGCGCGCCGCTGTATGAGTTGCTTGCGCCGAAGGCGCTCCTGCGAGCTGACAAAATCGCTGGCAACATCATGCTCGACGCCGAGACGCAACTGAGCGGATCCCCAAAGCGGCCTGGGACTATCGGTTCGGCAACCGCTCGGCTTTGGAATGGGTCCTGGACCAGCACAAGGAGAAGAAGCCGAAAGACCCAATCGTCCGCGAACGCTTCAACACTTATCGGTTCGCCGACGAAAAGGAGAAGTTGATCGATTTGCTGACGTATGTCACTCGCGTCAGCGTCGAAACGATGAAAATTGTTGCGGCGATGAAGGCGCAGGCCGGCCTAAGGTGAAACAAGCAGCGGCCTCTTGGAAGACCGCCGTCATGTCAGCGACGAAAGGGGCTTACTGCGTTGCGGCGCTGATCCGACGCTTTGTAGATCTATCGCCAACGGAACGGGAGGGTAATCAGTAAACGCCACGGCTTGCCGTTAAGCATTTTTGTTCGGCATCTTCTCCTGGCGAAATCGTGTCAGATGATATGCACCGCCTCAACGAAGATGAGGATATCCGCGCTTGGCGCCGCGCTCTGGCGGAGCGCGCGCTTGCCTTGCGTGAAGCGGAAAATCGGGAGCCGCCTAATGAGCGAAAAACGAGAACAAGTTGATGTCAGTGCGCATATCGCCCGCATTGATCGCGAACTCGCTGAATATCACAGTGCGCGCGACCTCGACCGGGCGGAAAATATCGGGATCGATGATGACCTTCGCGCTCGCCGCCGCGCCTTGGCGGGACGCGAACTGGCGTTGCGCGAGGCGGAAATCGAGAGCCGGATCAAGGAACTCTGGTGGACGCCACCGCGCATGATCACCTTCTGTTCGGCCGTTGGCGTCCTGATTTCCTGCTGGGAATGGGTGTCGCTGTGTTGACCCACATGCTGCACTGACAGCGACAGGCTACATTCGTGAGGATCAACTACGACGCTGCTCTTAGCAAGGAGGTCCGGTCGGCGGTCGTGCCGCCGCCCTTGTGTAAGACTTGCCGGTGGTGCCGGCCGGCTTGGGGGAATTTGATCTTACCCTTGTTCTGGCCGTTTCCGATCTTTTGGCGCGGCTTCTGGGAGAGTGCCACGTGTCGGCATCCGACTTCCGTGGAGCAGCCGCGATATCGCGATTTCGTCACCGGTCGGCGGGAAAAGCCGCGGCAAATGCACTGCAATTCGGCGCGCTTTCGCGATAAGGATCGTTGCGGGCCGCAGGCGCGGTTTTGGGAGGCGCGTGACTATCCGGCCTGGGTGTGGATGGCCAGGTCGATGATTGCCGGCGTGGTGATCCTGGCCGCCTATATCGCGTTTTTACGCTGGGGTTTTGACGATCTCATCCGGTTGATTATTAGGCTATTAGGCGGCGCCTAGTCGCGTGCTTCCCAAAATTGGCTTGCGGTCCGCAGGTCTCGCCGTCGGAGAAGAAGCGCGCCTCGGCGCAGTTCAATTGCCGCGGTGTGACCGGCCTGCCGGTTACATAATCCGGGGACGGCACGAATACCGAGCGTGCGTGCAGACCCGCATCATCCTTGTGTCCCTTTCCTCAAGCGCCGCCCAGCGGCAATCTTTGCACAACCTTGCCGTGATCATCATTGAGCTCCGCTATCGCGCCCGCGGTGAGTGCCCATCGCGGTAGTTAGTGGCGCAGCTGGAAAGAAATTAACTATTCCGCCACCGTTGGTCTGATGAGTTGCTGATACCTCATCAAAGATTGTACCTCCAATACAAGAACGCGCCTACCGGCTCGCCGCCGGGGAGGTCGCCAACTCGATCGAGCGCATGCTCCAGGCCGATGCTCTCGTCGTCGAAAGCGAGCAGGAAGTCTTCACCGCGATGATCGCGCTCAAGGAACGGCGTGGCTCTTTCGCTGACGCTCTCATTGCCGCGCTCGGCGTCAAGGCGGGTGCTCCGCAACCGTGACCTTCGATTGAAGGGCGCTGCGGCTTCCCGGCTTCGAGCTTCTCTCAGCCTGAGAGAAACAGTGCAATGCGGTTACGGCTCAGCGTGGCGTCGATATCGCTGCCGCCGCCGTCTACC
>DASQJB010000345.1:0-5659 GCA_035631295.1 Bryobacteraceae bacterium
TCCCCAGCATTACGAGCCTCCCGCCGTCCTTGGTCAGCTCGTCCCACTGTTCGGCCCGCTTGCTCGCGAAGTGCCGAACGATCAGGCCACCCATGCCGTGCCCGATAACTCGCACGGAGCCGGCTGCCCCCTGCTCGCATAACCAGCTCTCCAGCGCCTCCATGTTCGCCTTCACAGGCTGACGCCAGTCGTAGGCGAAGATTAGTGTCCGATGGCTCGCCGACAAAGCATCGAACAAAGGCTGATAAGCCTCCAAAGCCTCTCCGGCGCTGAGCGTCCCATCCGCCATCTCACGCAGCGCGCCTTTGCCCAAAGCCGCATAGTTGAGCCAAACCTTGGTTCCGTCCGCGCGTTCGAGGTGCGTTCCGAACACGTCTGGAACGATCACCGCCACCGGAGCCTTCTCTGCTCCGCGCGGCCTCCCTCGCCCTTGCGTGATTACGCCGCGCACTTTGTCGAAGCCTTCTACATCGGCGCCCGGAGGAGCATTGAGCCACTCCAACATCTTCGATCGCGTGCTGCTGTTTTTGAAGTAGCTGAAATGATTCACCGTGCTGCCGGAATCGAGGAACTGCTGCACCTTACGTTTCCGGTCCATGCCGCCCGACATCGACTTCGTATTCACTACGAAATCGTTGTCTTCCCAGTAATAGGCCCGGAGCGCATAGCTGGCCAGAGTGCTCCAAATGCCCGCGCCTTCGAAGTTGCCCGCAATCACTCCCAAATCGGCCTCACTCGCCCGTCCGCGCGTGTTCAGCAAATGAACGAAAGGCGATTCCGGCATCTGCGCCTCGATCCCCGGAATTTTGCCAGGATCCGCGCGCATCTTGATCAATTCGATCGCGGTGGCTTTGAATACTTCGTAAAACGGATTCTCTCTCAACCCTGGGACTAGCCCGATCAAGTTGAGCAGCACATTCAGATAAACGTCCAGCCGTCCGGAGGCCAGGATCGTCCCGGCCGCCGGGCACGCCGTTCGAACGAACTTCTCCACGCGCAGATCTTTCCCAGCCAACTCCGATGCAAGCTGATCTAGCACCGCCGCATCCGGCCGCCCGTCGAAAGGTCTCCTGTCTTCCGCGCTAAGGGCTCCCAATCCCAGCAGCTCCCCCACCAGTCCGCCGCGTGAGTGTGTGATCAAGTGCAATCGCGCCTTCGGCGGTAACAAAGCCGCGAGGTCGCGAGCGTTGTGCGCCGGGCTCGCGCTGAGCGTGGCGTGTTCCAGTGCGAAAATCCGGTCGCCATATATCGTGAGCAAATTTCTCCACTCGGCCGTCGGTCCTTTGCTCTGGTCGTCCCTCCAAAAGCCGCCGAAGCTGCCCTGCGTGCTCGACGCGGTCCCATGAATGAAAACCAGGTAAGGCCGTAAATCTTCAGGAAGCGGCTGCGTGATCTTGTCTTGGAAAGCGCCGCTCGCATCCAGACGAAACAGCCCCGTCTCCAGCTTTTCGTCGAAATGTTTAGTGATCAGCTCGGCGCTCTTTTCCGCCGCCGCGTCCGCCGGGCTCACTCCGAAAACGTGGAGCGCCTTCAACGCCCAGTCCGTCATCCCGCGCCCGGAAATCGCGCCGCGCTCCAACACGGGAGGCACCCGTGCTGGTTCTCCGCTCCGCGATGTCCCTAGTTCAGCCTGCAACTGGTCCAGTCGCAGATATTCCACCAGGCCGGACTCATACTCCAATCGGACGATGGAATCCGGAGGCCCTTCCACGCGCGAGACCAGTCCAGGCTCGCCGCGCCGCGGCGCCACGATATCATGCCCGCCGATTGGCTGGATGTTCAGGAATTTGTGAAGCTCGGGTTCCGGAATCTGGGAAGACGGGATTCCGGGCACAAGTAGCGCAATATTGTCTTCAGGCATAGCAAGCAAGACTGCTAATCAGTTTAGATTATGCGCAGCGTCTTGCCTTGCCGAAGGGGCAGGGAACTGGAGGGAAGCCGATAGCTGACAGCCAAAAGCTGATAGCTGATAGCTAATAGCTAATAACTAATAGCTAATAGCTGAGAGCTAATAGCTGAGAGCTAATAGCTGAGAGCTAATAGCTGAGAGCTAATAGCTATAAGCCTAGTTGTGTGACATCGAATAACTTGCGCGCTCGCAGATGTTGGTCAGCGTGTCGATCACGTCGTTGGCGAGACCCTCGTGCCGGGCTTTCACCACAACGTCGTCAATGGAAAGAATCCCTCTCAGGTCTCCGTTCTTGTCCACCACTGGCAGCCGATGCGCTTGCTTCTGAGCCATCATTCTAAGCGCTGTCCGCACATCGTCCTCGGGAGAACAGAGCGAAATGTCTTTGCTCATCACCTCGCCGACTTGCATTTCAGCCGGCTTCCGATTTTGAGTGCCCAGCGCGATAAACAGATCGCGGTCCGTCACCATCCCAATCACGCGTGACCCATCCTCCACGACCGGAAGGCAGCCGCAGTTTTGGTTCCACATGATCTCGGCTGCCGCGGCGGCGTCCGTCCCCGCATGGCAATACGAAACCGGTTTTCTCATAACATCCTGAACTCGCATGGATCGATCTCCTTTCCTGAACCATCCAAACAGTCGCATGTGTCCACCCGTGCTGATGCTCGCGAGCCGGAATGTGTTTCGCTTGCGCCTTAGTGCTCAGTTGTAGAAGTTGGCGGGCGCCGCGGCGATTTTGGAGGGTGGGCTTTAGCCCGCGTGGCGCTTCAGCGCCGCTCCGGAGGCGAGGCTAAAGCCTCGCGCGGGCTGAAGCCCGCCCTCCAACGTCTGACTGCAGCTATGCTCCTTGGGGGCCTGCCTCGATTCTTCGGAAGCCGAGCCACGGGAAAGCATAGCTACAAAAGCGCTACGCCGGAACCACTTCGTCCAACTTCGATTCCGCCAGTAACTTCTCCAGTTCCTCGCGCTCCAGCGTTTCCTTGCGCAACAGCGTCGTGGCGATCAGATTCAAGTCGCTGCGGCGGCTCGTCAAAAGGGACTTCACTCGGTCGTACTGCTGGTCGATGATCCGCCGCACCTCGTCGTCGATCTGCTCCGCTATCCGCTCGCTGTAATTCTTCTCTTCCGGGGCGAACGGCAATTTCAAGTAGCGCGCCTCTTGCGGAACGCCATAGGTCACGTTGCCGAGCCGTCCGCTCATGCCGAAGCGCGTAACCATTTGCCGCGCCATCTCCGATGCGCGCGAAAGATCGTCGCTCGCGCCGGTAGATACGACTCCGCCATAGACAAGGTCCTCCGCTCCGCGCCCCCCAAGCAGTACGGCGATTCGGTCCTCCAGCTCCGGCTCGGTCTGAAGATAGCGATCCTTGCCCGGCAATTGCAGTGTGTGGCCCAGCGCGCCAATAGAGCGCGGAATGATGGAGACCCTCCGCACTGGATCGGCGTTGGGAACCGACAAGGCCACCAGCGTATGGCCGACTTCGTGATAGGCCACGCGTTCTTTCTCATCGCGGCCGATCAGCCGTCCCTTCTTTTCAAAACCCAATGTGACCCGGTCCACCGCCTCATCGAAGTCGCGCATCTCGATTTGGCTCGCGCCCCGCCGCGCCGCGTTGAGCGCCGCCTCGTTTACGATGTTCGCCAGGTCCGCGCCCACCATGCCCGGCGTTTCGGCTGCGACGCGCTCGAGGTCCACCTCTGGACCCACCGGGAGCTTGCGCGCATGCACCCGCAAGATCGCTTCCCGCTCCTTCATGTCCGGCCGGTCCAACACCACCTGCCGGTCGAACCGCCCGGGCCGCAGCAGCGCCGGGTCCAGCACCTCCGGCGTGTTCGTGGCCGCCATGATGATCACCGCTTTGGACGAATCGAACCCGTCCATCTCCACCAGCAACTGGTTGAGCGTCTGTTCGCGCTCGTCGTTGGAGATAAGCGCATGCCCGGCCGAGCGGCTCTTGCCGATGGCGTCCAGCTCGTCGATGAAAACGATGCATGGCGCGCGCTGCTTCGCTTGATCGAACAGGTCGCGCACCCGCGAAGCCCCCACGCCCACGAACATCTCTACGAATTCCGATCCGGAAATGGAAAAGAACGGAGCGCCCGCCTCGCCGGCAACCGCTCGAGCCAGTAGCGTCTTGCCTGTGCCTGGCGGTCCCACCACCAGAACGCCTTTCGGAATGCGCCCTCCGAGCTTCTGGTATTTTTGCGGGTTCTTAAGAAAATCGATGATCTCCTGCAATTCGGCCTTGGCCTCCTCCACCCCGGCCACATCGTCGAAATGGGCGTCGTAACGTTCGGATTCATCGTGAATCTTGGCCCGGTTGCGTCCAAAGCTCAAGGGACCGCCGCCCTTCTGCTGTATCCTCCACATCGCCACGCCGTAGATCAAGAACAGCAGCAGTAGCGGTCCCCATGAGATCAACAGTCCCGTCCACCACGACGGCGCCGCCATGTACCCTGAAAACTTCACGTTCTGGGCTTCGAGTTGTTGTACGAGCGGCGCTGCATCCAATCCAGGAATCCGCGTAGTCGCGATTTGGTCGCTCCCGGGGCGCTTTCTGTCCTCTTCTTTTACTAGATCCGGCTTAAGCGTGCCAATCAATTGCCGATCGGTGATCTTAACTTCCTGAAGATGGCCGGCCGCGACTTCCGCCATGAAATCGCTGTAGGAGAGATCCCTCGGCTGCCCCGAAGAAGAGGAAGAACGCAGGATCCAGATCGCCGCCAGCAGCCAGATCAGGTACCCGAACATGAACTTCCACTGTCTTCGCAAAATACGCCTCTAATGCCCTGATTCATCCTTACAGGCGCCGGATGGTTGAAATTGAGCCGGTTCAAAAATCACAGCCTTACACCATGCTCTGTACAGCCCCTGCCGTGTACCATTGCATAGCGAGAGGACCGCAAGGGAGGACTAGTTCGCGTATGCGTTCGGCGTTGTTATCGTTGGGGCAACGGACGAAAAGAAATCCGGCTCCCCGCCGCGCCTGCCGGATGTCATTGTCAACAAACGCCGCCTCGGTATCGATTACTCGCGAGAACTCGGTCATCAGGAGGCCCCACACGCCCGTTTCTTCGGTCAATTGATCGAAGTACTCCAGCACCTCCGAGCCCCGGGCGGCGTGGCTTTCTCCGTCGGCAAACCCCGCGTGCAACAAAGCTTCTTGAGCGGAATGGGCTGCGTCAAAAGAGCGAAAAATGGCAACGATATGCCCCGTCGGATAGAAAACGCCTAGCCGCGTTTCGTGGTGTTGGAACAGACCGGCAATCTCATTCATTACGCACTCCATTTTGGGGAACGCCGCGCGCCGACGGTTGTTTCATTCGCCTGACCAGCCCTGCAATGTATCAGGGCACGACTTCAGTCGTGCCGCCCAGGTTCATAAGAAGATAGCTTTAGCCCCTGCTTCCTGGTGGCTTAAATCCACCACCGCCGGTTGTTTTGCAGCGTGGCGAAAATGCATCTCAAGTAACGTCTTCAATGACTTGCGCGTGACATCGGTGTGGAGACAAGAGTGCTCCAAAGAAAACGCACGAAGAGAGGAAGGAAAAATGAGGACGGCACATCTGGCGATATTCGGTTTGGTGGCAGCGGTTGGCTTGGCGCTTGGGCAGGAAGCGCCGCCCTCGGAGCCGAATGCTCCCGCGGCGCCTAACGTTACCGCACAAGATCAAGGCGGATGGAGACGCATCGGAGGCGGCTCAAACGGGGACGCGCCCGCTCTTCAAACCGCTCCCGCGCCGCAG
>DASQJB010000346.1:0-14441 GCA_035631295.1 Bryobacteraceae bacterium
CGATTCGGGATTCGGAGCGCGGCCCGTGAGAATTTGCCCCGTGGCTGCGCGGAGCGCCGGCGGCCCATCCAGCCGGCCTGCGTGGGTGGTCAGTATGCGATCCGTGCTGCGCTTCATCTTCGCTTCCTTTCACGTCCTTGCCGACGGCTCATGTGTTTGCCGATGCCGGCGCGCCGCCCCGGGCCCGCATTTGCTCGAGCAGCGAGTCGTCAATGCAAACATTGTGGTTCTTTCCCGTTCCCAATTCGATGCCTGGCTTGTTTTCGCCATGAAAATCCGAGCCGCCTGTTGGAATCAAATTCCAAGCCGCGGCCACCGATTGATAATATCCGACATCCGCGGCTGAATGTTCGCTGTGATGAACTTCGATGGCGTTCAGCCCTGCGGGAACCAGATCTTGGAGCAGCCGCTCCAGAGCTTCATGATCACGGCCGGAGGGAAGCCGGACCGGATGAGCCAGCGAAGCGATCCCGCCCTGCGCTCGAATTCGACGGATCGCATCCTTGAGCGGCGGTTCCTCGCGAGCCACCGCGGCTTTGGCTTCGTCGGCGAGATACAAGTCGAAAGCCTCCTGCAAGCTGCTCACGTAGCCTTTCTTCAACAACACCTGGGCAAAGTGAGGCCGCGCCGTCAGATGCCTGCCCACCGCTTGCACCTCTTGGAGCGAAATATCGACGCCCAACGAGCGCAGCTTGGCAATCAAGGCGACATTGCGGCGATGCCGGCTGTCCAACATTCCCTGGATCCATTCGCGGAACTCCAGCGGCGGCTCCGAGTCCAGAAAGTAGCCGAGCAAGTGCACGGAAGGCGGCCTTTTACCCGCCTCGGATTCTGGCCGCGTGCTGAGCTCGATGCCACACACCAGATCCAAGCCCCGCTCGTGCGCCACGGAGGTAGCGATTTCGTAGCCGGCGAAAGTATCGTGATCGGTAATAGCGATGGCGGAAAGGCCCACCGCCACAGCCCGATCGATGAGAGCGTCCGGACTCAGCGTGCCGTCCGAACGGTCGGTGTGAGTGTGGAGGTCGATCATGAAGAGCGCGGACCCCGCTTGCCGCGCGATCCTCCATTACAACATGAGGCGGGCCGAAACAGAGGGGGCGGGATGGTCATCTGCTCATTGGTACGGATAGATCCGCGCGTGGTCTAGATGGCGCAAATCTTCAGCGGCGCTGCCAACACAATCGCAAGGTTCACGCTGTGGGGATTCGCCGCCGCCGTTGGGCTTGCGATGTGGGCGGGCGCGATGATCGTGCGCTCGCCATATGAGACTCGCCAAGAGGAGCCGCGAGAACAGCCCGTGCCCTTCAGTCATGAGCACCATGTGGGCGGTCTGGGCATCGATTGCCGCTACTGTCATACGACCGTGGAGACGTCTTCCTTCGCGAATCTTCCCGCCACTAAGATTTGCATGAACTGTCACTCGCAGATGTGGGCGGCGAGCCCAGCTCTGGAGCCCGTGCGCGAAAGCTACCGCACCGGCCGCTCGATCGCCTGGACGCGCGTTTACGACTTGCCCGACTTCGTGTATTTCAATCACAGTGTTCACGTAAACAAAGGCATCGGCTGCTCGGAATGCCATGGGCGCGTGGATAAGATGCCGCTGACATGGCAAGCGGTCTCCCTGGAGATGCAGTGGTGTTTAGACTGTCATCGCCACCCCGAGGAACGCGTGCGCCCGCAATCGGAAGTGTTCAATATGGCCTATGTTCATCCACGCAATCAAGCCGCGCTGGGCCGGCGGCTGGTTCACGAATACGGCATCCAATCGCTGACGAGCTGTTCCAACTGCCACCGATGAGCGCGCCCGCGAATTTCGTTCCTGTCTCCGCGCTTCGCCCCGCGCCGGAGGCGGCGGACAGACGTTATTGGCGAACGTTGGAGGAATACGAAGGCCGTGCGCCAGGTGGCGACGAGCCTCGCCAAGCAATCGACGAGCCGCCGCCCTCCGAAGAGTCGCGCCGCAAGTTCCTTTCTCTGATGGCGGCGTCTTTTGGCTTGAGCGGGCTTACCGGCTGCACGCGGCAGCCCACCGAGTTCATCGTCCCCTACGTGGACCCACCCGAACAAGTGATCCCCGGCAGACCTCAATTCTTCGCCACGGCGATCCCGCTCAATGGCCTCGCGCAGGGAGTTTTGGTCGAGAGCCATTTGGGCCGGCCTACGAAAGTAGAGGGTAACCCGGATCATCCCGCGAGCCTCGGGGCCACGGACGTGACATCCCAAGCGAGCTTGATGGATTTGTACGATCCGGACCGCGCGCGTGAGATCACGCTTCATGGCGACCCGCGAAGCTGGGAGGCCTTTTTGCGGGCTCTCCTTGTCGCCCTGGAGCCTGTGCGCGCCCGTAAGGGAGAGGGCTTGCGCATTCTCACCGAGACCGTGACTTCGCCGTCTCTGGGCGATCGCATCCAGGCAGTGCTGGCGGCCTTGCCTTCGGCCCGCTGGCATCAATGGGGCCCTGCTGGTTGTCATTCCGCGCGCTCAGGCTCTGTGCTCGCGTTCGGCCGGCCCGTGAATACCTACTACCGGCTGGATAACGCCGATGTGATCGTAGCGCTAGATTCCGATTTTCTTTGCTGCGGGCCGGCCTCCACCCGCTATGCCCGCGATTACTCGACGCGCCGCCGCCGCGGAGGCAGGGTGGATATGAACCGGCTATACGCGATCGAGAGCGCCATGACGGCCACCGGCGGCAAGGCCGATCATCGGCTGCCGGTCCGCTATGCGGAGGTCGAGACCTTCGCGGTTGAGCTGGCGCAGGCCGTCGCGGGCCAGAGCGTCGCGGGATCGCACTTCGGCCAATGGACGTCGGCCGTCGCCCGCGATCTGCTGGCGCACAGCGGCTCCTGTGCCGTCATCCCCGGCGAGCATCAATCGCCCGCGGTCCATGCTCTCGCCCATCAGATCAACGCCGCTCTTGGCGCCGTTGGACAGACGGTCGTTTACACCGAGCCGCTCGAAGTCCGCGCCGAGGATCAAATGGCTTCCTTAACCGACCTGGTGCGCGACCTCGATGCCGGAACCGTAGAAGTTCTCCTCATCCTGGGAGGCAATCCCGTCTACAATGCGCCGGCCGATCTGGATTTCGCTCACAAATTACCGCGTACAGCGTTCTCCGCGCACGTGGCTCTGCACGCGGATGAGACTTCCGCCCAATGCCAATGGCATCTGCCAGAGTCGCATTTTCTCGAAGACTGGGGAGACGCGCGCGCGTTTGACGGAACGGTTAGCATCATTCAGCCATTGATTCTGCCTCTTTATGAATCGCATAGTTACTTGCGCATCCTGGACGCGATCTTGACGCTCCCGGGCCGCTCCGCGTACGAAATTGTCCGGGAGTACTGGACAAAGCAAAAGCATGGAGCCGATTTCGAAACCTGGTGGAGGAAATCGCTGCACGACGGATTCATGGAAGCTTCTGCATTGGCGGATATTCGGCCGGCGCTCAAAGCGGCCAACGCTCCTTCCTTGCCCCCGCCTTCGAGCCCCGGGGCTCTCGAAGTGGTCTTTCGACCCGATCCATATATCTTCGACGGCCGTTTCGCCAACAACATCTGGCTCGAGGAATTGCCGCGTCCCATGACCAAACTCACCTGGGACAACGCGGTCATGATCTCGCCCGCTACGGCCAAGCGTCTGGGGATCGAGGCGCAGGAACTCGTCGAATTGCGTCGCGGCGGGCGATCCGTACGAGGTTCAACATGGATTCAGCCCGGTCATCCGGACGGCTCAATTACCGTTCACCTGGGCTTTGGCCGCACGCGCTCGGGGCGCGCGGGCAACGGAGCCGGATTTAGCGCCTATCTCATCCGCACCGTCGATGCGCTCTGGTCGGCATACGATCTGGAAATTCATAAGACCGGAGACTCGTATCCGCTCGCCAGCACCCAGATGCAGCAGTGGGTGGAGGGCCACCATCCGATCATCTCGGGCAACGTGGATGAATACCGCGCCAATCCCAACTTCGTGAAGGAGTCGCAAGAGACGCCTCCACGCGAACTCACCATTTATCCGCACTGGGATTACAGCGGCTACGCCTGGGGCATGTCCATCGATTTGACGGCATGCGTCAATTGCGGCGCCTGCGTAGCGGCCTGCCAGGCGGAAAACAATATCGCCGTGGTCGGAAAGGAGCAGATTCTGGCGCGCCGCGGCATGCACTGGCTGCGTATCGACACCTACTATCAAGGCGGAGACGTTAACCCCTCGGCTTACTATCAGCCCGTTCCGTGCATGCAGTGCGAAAACGCTCCGTGCGAATACGTGTGTCCTGTCCACGCCACGGCTCACAGCGCCGATGGATTAAACGACATGACCTACAACCGCTGCGTCGGCACGCGCTATTGCTCCAATAATTGCCCTTATAAGGTCCGCCGGTTCAATTTCTTCCTTTTCCAAGATTGGGTGACGGATACGCTGAAGCTCCAGCGCAATCCAGACGTGTCCGTTCGCAGCCGCGGCGTCATGGAGAAATGCACCTATTGCGTGCAACGGATTCGCGAGGCGGAGATTCACGCGCGCGTAGACGATCGTTTTGTCCGCGACGGCGAAATCCAGACTGCATGCATGCAGGCCTGCCCCACGCAGGCGATTGTCTTCGGCGACATCAACAACCTCTCCAATCGCGTCGCGCAACTCAAGTCCGAGAAACTGAATTACGCTTTGCTGGCCGAGCTAAATACGCGACCGCGAACCACTTATTTGGCGGAACTTCGCAATCCCAATCCTGAACTAGGCGAGGTATCCCATGCCCGCGGGTAACGTTCAAGAGCTGCAGAGCCGCTCGCAACGAAGGCCCGACCCGGGCTCCGTGCCCGCCGTCATCGCACCAGGACAAACGTTTACATCCATCACGGATCAGATTTCGGGCTTCATATTGACCCGCAAATCCCCTCTGCTGTGGTGGGCCGCATTCGCCTTCGGGATCATATTGTCCATCAACCTGTTGACCATCGTCACTCTGATCTTTTATCGGGGCGTAGGATTATACGGCATCCAGATTCCGGTGGGATGGGGATTCGCCATCACTAATTTCGTTTGGTGGATTGGAATTGGACACGCGGGCACCTTGATCTCCGCCTTCTTGCTGCTGATGAATCAGGGCTGGCGCAACTCCATTAATCGGTTTGCGGAAGCCATGACGATCTTCGCTGTGATGTGCGCCGGAATGTTTCCGATTATGCACCTCGGCCGGCCGTGGATTTTCTATTGGCTCATCCCCTATCCGAACACGATGACCGTCCAGCCGCAATTTCGCAGCCCGCTGGTGTGGGATATTTTCGCCGTCTCAACCTATTTCACACTTTCCCTTCTGTTCTGGTATTTGGGAATGATTCCGGATCTGGCGACGCTTAGGGATAAAGCAAAAAGCCGCGCGGCGCAGCGGTTCTATGGGATCGCTTGTTGGGGCTGGCGCGGCGCGTCCCGGCATTGGCGACTTCATGAGACCGCTTCTCTTCTTCTGGCCGGCTTGGCCACGCCGCTGGTTCTCTCCGTCCACACCGTGGTGAGCTTCGACTTCACCATTTCCATCCTTCCTGGTTGGCATTCCACCATTTTTCCTCCGTATTTTGTGGCCGGCGCGATATTTTCCGGCTTCGCAATGGTGCTGGTGTTGGCGATTCCGATCCGGGCGGTTTACGGACTGGGAAACCTGCTCACCGAGCGGCACCTCAACAACTGCGCCAAGTTGATGCTGGCCACCGGGCTTATCGTCGCTTACACATACGTCATCGAGCCGTTCACTTCGTGGTACAGCGGCGACAGCTTTGAAATGTTTATGGTTCATAATCGCGCCACCGGGCCGTACGCGTGGGCGTTTTGGGGAGTGATCGCCTGTAATGTCGCCATCCCGCAATTGCTTTGGTGGCGAAGCTTTCGCATCCGGCCGAAGCGCCTGTTCTTCATATCCGCGGTCATTTTGTATGGGATGTGGCTGGAACGCTACATGATTATCGTCACCGCGCTGCATCGCGATTTCCTGCCTTCGTCCTGGGCCAATTTCGTCGCGACGGTTACGGATAACGCCTTGCTCTACGGCTCCATTGGCTTTTTTGTTCTCATGTTCGCGTTATTCGTCCGGTTACTGCCCATGATTTCCATGTATGAAGTGCGCGAATTGCTGCCATTTTCAAGCCCGGCGGGAGGATCGGAAAAGTGAGCAGCGCGCCGTACGGAATTCTGGCTGAATTCGATGGTCCGCACGAGCTGGTCCATGCAGCCGAAGAGCTACGTTCCCGCCATTACTCCGCCATGGAGGTTTATACGCCCTATCCGATCGAGGAAATCGAGGACATTATCCCGGCAAAGAATTCGCTGCCGGCGATCGTGTTCGTTGGCGGCCTCATCGGAGCCATCACGGCCTGGACGATGCAAACCTACATAGCCATCTGGGATTTTCCCATCAATGTCGGCGGAAGGCCCTTGTATAGCTGGCCGTCATTCATCGTGATTCTCTTTGAATTGACGGTTCTGTTCGCCGCCATCTCGACTTTCGCCGGCTGCCTGAGCCTGGCGAAGTTGCCGCGGCCGCATCATCCCGTTTTCGAAGTGGACCGATTTAAGGCAGCCACGCAAGACGGATTCTTTCTGTGCGTGGAAGCGCGCGATCCGCTTTTCGACGCTCGCCGGACGCGGGAGACAATCGAGGATCTCGATCCCGTGAGCGTGTGGGAGTTAGATCAATGAGGAGAGCAGCGATTGCAATCGCCGCCTTCTTGCTCTGCGCCGCCTGCCGCCAGGATATGCAGGATCAGCCGCGATACAAGCCTCTGGCCCCAAGCTCGTTCTTCATCGACGGCCGGTCTGCTCGTCCGATTCCTCCGGGCACGGTCGCGCGCGACGCTCTGAACGCTACGGACATTGTCCATACGGGATGGGCGAATGGCGTCTACGCTGACACAATTCCGTTACCCCTGAATCAAGCGCTGCTGGACCGCGGGCGAGAGCGGTTCGACATCTATTGCTCTCCGTGTCACGGCTATCTGGGCGATGGCGACGGCATGGTGGCGCGAAGAGGTTTCAAGATTCCTCCCAGCCTTCATCACGATCGCGTGCGCCGCGCGCCGCCGGGCTATCTATTCCAGGTGATCACGAACGGCTATGGCGGGATGGGCGATTACGGGAATCAAATTCCTGTGGAAGACCGATGGGCAATTGTCGCTTATATTCGCGCGCTCGAATTGAGCCGTAACGCCACGCTCGCCGATCTACCGCCGCCGGAGCGGGCCCGGATAGAGGCTCGGCCATGATGCCCTCCTTTGCCATTCCGCCCCCGCTGGATCGCGATATCGAGCAATGGCAGCGGCGAGCGCAGGTTGTCGGGGTGGCGTTGCTCATCATCTCTCTCATCGGGGCGTTCTTCGATCCGAAGCAATTCTTCCATTCCTATTTGTACGGATATTTATTCTGGCTGGGCTTGGCGCTGGGGGCGATGGCGCTGGTCATGTTGCAATACCTCACGGGCGGGGCCTGGGGCGTGGTCACGCGCCGTCCGTTGGAAGCGGCGGCTCGCACCCTGCCTTGGCTTGCTCTGCTGTTTGTGCCCATTGCCGCGGGGATACCGTACTTGTACAACTGGGCGCACCCCGAACTTGTCGCTCGGGATCCTGTTCTTGCGCATCGCCACAGCTATATGAACCCGGCGTTCTTTCTTGTCCGTGCGGCCATCTATTTCGCCATTTGGATCCTGTGGACTCATTTGCTGAACAAGTGGTCCTGGGAAGAAGACCAGCGCGGCGATCAAACCGTTCGCCTCGCTCGGCTGAGTGCGCCGGGGTTGATCCTGTACGTTTTCACAGTCACCTTCGCTTCGATTGATTGGGCCCAGTCGTTGGAGGATCGCTGGTTCTCGACGATGTGGGGTTTTCTTTTCGTCGGCCAGCAAGGAATCACCGTGATTTGTTTCGCGATCCTGTGCAGCCTGGCGCTGGCCCGCTGGGAGCCGATGTCCGCGGCGCTCGGCCCACGCCGCTTTCACGATTTGGGAAAGCTTCTCTTGGTTTTCGTAATGCTGTGGGCTTACTTCGCATTCTCTCAACTGCTTATTGTTTGGTCGGGGAACCTTCCCGGCGAGATTCCGTGGTTCCTTCCTCGCATGGGCACTTCCTGGGGATGGCTGGGCGGAGCGCTGATTGTCCTTCAATTCATCGTGCCGTTCCTGCTTCTGCTATCCAGACCGCTCAAAAGGAACGCCGCCGCGCTCGCCGGAGTGGCCATTCTGCTGGTTGCGATGCGCTTTGTGGACCTGTTCTGGATCGTCATGCCCAGCGCCAATCCCACAGGCTTCCATATTCATTGGCTGAACTTTACGCTGCCTGTCGCGCTCGGCGGCATTTGGATCGCGATATTCCTTCGAAAGTTGACGCAGCGTCCGCTTCTCCCCTTGAAAGCGCCGGAACTGGAGGAGGCCTTACAGTATGCCCGCCGCTGAACACGATGTCCGGTTCGAGCCGGCCGATATCCAGCCGCACCCTGTCCTTCTCACAGGATTATGCATCTTCGGCGCGACTCTTGTGATCGCGTTTGCGACCTACTTTTTCGCATCCCTTCTTACTCAGGCGCGCAGACGGGAAGGCGCGCAAACACAAGCAGCAGCGGCCGTCCCAAGGCCATTGCCGCCGGAGCCCCGTTTACAGGCCTCTCCAAGCGCCGAGTGGAAGGCTTATCGCGACGCGCAGATGCAACAGTTAAGCAGCTACGGTTGGGTCGATCGCGACAAAGGCGCCGTCGCCATTCCGATTCAGAGAGCCATGGAGCTTATTATTCAACGCGGAATTCCCCCGCAAAGGGCGACTGCGGAGTTCAAATACGATCCACCCCAAGCCGGAACCAGGGAAACCGGGTTCGAAGGAAAAGTGGAGCCGGAGCCCAAATGAAAAAGCTCCTCCCGTTGTTATTTTCTTTAACGCTCCTGGCCTCCGCGCCCTTGAAGCTGCCTCCGGAGCTTCAAGGTATCGGCATCGATCAAAAGCTGAACGCCCAGATTCCGCTGGATACGGAATTCGTGGACCAGGACGGCCGCGTCGTGCGCCTCGGATCGTATTTCGGGCGCGAGCCGGTGCTGCTCGCTCTCGTCTATTTCCGCTGCCCCATGTTGTGCAGCCAGATCCTTTCAGGAGTCGTCTCGGGACTGAAGCCGCTGTCGTTGGAGCCGGGCCGCGATTTCAACGTCGTGGCCATCAGTTTCGACCCTCAAGACACCCCGGCAACCGCCCGCGAAAAACGCGACGAATATGCTCACCACTATTCCAGCAAAGCCGGCGTGCGCGGATGGAATTTTCTCACCGGCTCGGCGGAATCGATTCGAGCTATAACCGAAGCCGTAGGATTTCATTACCGCTGGGATGAGCAAACCAAAATGTTCCTCCATTTGAGCGGCATCATGATTCTCACGCCAGAAGGTAACATATCCCGATATCTTTACGGCGTTGAATATCAGCCTAAAGACCTGAAGCTAAGCCTGATAGAAGCGTCGCATAACAAGATCGGCTCCGCCGTGGATGAAGTGCTGCTGTTCTGCTATCACTACGACCCCACCACCGGAAAGTACGGCGCTGCGGTTATGAACCTATTGCGAGGCGCTGGGGTCCTCACTCTATGTGCTTTGGGCGGAACACTGGCCTTTTTATGGCGGCGGAATCTCCAGGAGGATCGACGGGCTTTAGAACGCGAGTTGCAGACATGAGCAACTTCACGCTGAGTTACAACCTCTTCTTCTGGAGCATGGCGGCCGTGTGCGGATTGGTGTCAGTGGGCATCGCCTTTTTCCTGATCCTGTTCGCGGCCCGCTATCACCGCCGTCATGAAAACGAGCTTCCGCCGCAAATCAAAGGAGATGTTCGCGCAGAAACGCTCTGGATTGGAATTCCCTTCCTCTTATTCATGGGGATGTTTGCCTATGGCGCGAAGCTGTATTTCGACATGAGGCTACCCCCCGTAGACGCGCTCGAAATCTACGTCGTCGGCAAACAGTGGATGTGGAAGACGCAGCATCCCGAGGGCGAACGCGAAATCAACGAGCTGCATATTCCCGTTGGCCGCCGCGTCAAGCTCACCATGACCTCCGAGGATGTGATTCACAGCTTCTTTATTCCGGATTTCCGCGTAAAACAGGACGTCTTGCCCAACCGTTACACCACGCTCTGGTTCCAGGCGACGAACCCCGGAAAACATCATCTGTTTTGCGCCGAATATTGCGGAACCAAGCATTCCGGCATGATCGGCTGGGTTTACGCTATGGACCCGCATGACTATGAAGCGTGGCTGGAACAGGGCGCCGCGGAGGGGTCGATGGCATCCACCGGAGAGAAGCTTTTTCATCAGTATGGCTGCGCCAATTGCCACCACTTCGACGGTCATGGCCCTTGTCCCGATCTGCAGGGGCTTTATGGCCGCACAGTCCAGATTAGCGGCGGAACGAGCGTCCCCGGCCCCACAACCGTGGTGGCCGACGAGAATTACATCCGTGAAAAGATCCTGAATCCGAGGGCCAAGGTGGTCCAAGGCTGGAAGGACGGATACATGCCGTCTTTCCAGGGACAAATCGATGAAGAACAAATCCTCGATTTGATCGCCTACGTCAAGGCCCTTGGCCCCGCGCCGGGAAGCGCGCTCACTTCCAGTTCGGGCGCGGTTCCACAGGGCTCCGCCTGGCAGCCGGTCATTATCGGCCCCGGAGCGACATCCATTAACAATACCGTGCCGGATAAGCGCTGAGAGAGGCGCTGAGAGAGGCTCATTATGATTGCCGCGCCAGAGATAGCAACCGAACGCAATTACTTGAACGAAAAGGAAGGCGTGCTGAGCTGGCTGCTCACCACTGATCATAAGCGCATCGGGCTTCTCTATGTGGCCTCCATCACTGCGTTCTTCTTCATTGGCGGATTCTTCGCTCTGCTGATGCGCCTGGAATTGCTCACCCCGCCCAGCGATCTCGTCTCCCCGGAGACTTATAACAAGCTGTTTACGATGCACGGAATCATCATGGTGTGGTTCTTTTTGATTCCGTCCATTCCCGCCACACTAGGAAATTTTGTGGTTCCGATGATGATCGGAGCGAAAGACCTCGCCTTTCCCAAGCTGAACTTGGCAAGCTGGTACATCTTCAATCTGGGCGGAATCGTCACGCTCTATGCGATCCTGCGCGGCGGAGTCGATACGGGATGGACGTTCTATACTCCCCTGAGCACGACCTATTCGACCACCTATGTGATTGGCGCGGCCATCGGAATTTTCATCGCAGGATTTTCGTCGATTTTGACCGGCCTCAACTTCATCGCGACGATTCATCGCATGCGCTGCCCGGGCTTGACGTGGTTCCGGCTGCCTTTGTTTCTTTGGGGCATGTACGCCACTAGCCTCATCCTGGTGATCGCCACTCCGGTGCTCGCCGTCACTCTGCTGATGGTTGGCGTGGAGCGAATTTTCCAAGTCGGCATCTTCGATCCCTCGCTGGGCGGAGATCCGCTGCTGTTCCAGCACATGTTCTGGTTTTACTCGCATCCGGCGGTTTACATTATGGTCCTTCCCGCGATGGCCGTGGTGAGCGAGCTGGTTTCGACGTTTTCCCGCAAGCCTGTGTTCGGATACAAAGCGGTCGCCTTCTCCAGCCTCGGAATTGCGATCGTCGGATTTCTGGTTTGGGGGCATCATATGTTCGTGGCCGGGCAGTCCATCTACTCGGCGCTCGTATTCTCGATCCTCAGTTATATTGTCGCGGTTCCATCGGCCATCAAGGTATTCAATTGGACTGCAACTTTCTACAAAGGCTCAGTTTCCTGGGACACTCCGATGCTTTACGCCATCGGCTTTATTGGGCTATTCACGATCGGCGGAATTACGGGTCTGTTTCTGGCGGCCCTTGGGCTGGACGTTCATGTGACGGACACGTATTTCGTGGTGGCGCATTTTCACTACATCATGGTGGGCGGCGCCGTGATGGCCTATTTGGGAGGCATACACTATTGGTGGCCGAAAATCAGTGGACGAATGTATCCCGAGGGATTGGCGAAGCTCGCAGCGCTTACCGTGTTTCTGGGATTTAATCTCACCTTTTTCCCGCAATTCGTTCTTGGATATTTGGGAATGCCGCGGCGCTACGCCGCCTATCCGCCCGAGTTTCAAGTTCTGCACGTGTTATCCACGGCGGGAGCGTCGATTTTGGGCGTGGGTTACGTGCTGCCGCTCATTTATCTCACCTGGGCCTGGCGATATGCCCCTAAAGCTCCACCCAATCCCTGGCGCGCGACTGGTCTGGAATGGAAGACGCCGTCACCTCCTCCCGTCCATAATTTCGAGCAGACTCCCGTGGTGAATTACGACGCTTATGATTACGAAGCGTTGAAGGGGGAATTGGGTCTTGGCTGAAACTCCCGCTTTCGTCCTACCTGGCCGCGAGGCGCTCGCCCGCCGTGAGCACTTCGCCACTCCCGAACAACAGCGCGAGACCGCGATGGCCGGCATGTGGATCTTTCTGGTCACGGAGATCATGATGTTTGGCGCTCTGTTTATGGCCTACGCAGTGTACCGGCTGGGCCACCCGTTTGCCTTTGCAGCGGCAAGCAGAGATATGAACATCGTGCTCGGATCGATCAACACAGCGATTCTCATTACCAGCAGCTTGACGATGGCCCTCGCCGCGGCTGCCGCGCAGGAAGGCGGTCTACGCCCCGCCAAGTGGCTGCTGGCGGCAACCATCCTGATCGGGGCCGTGTTTTTAGCAATCAAATTCGTCGAGTACTACTTGCATTATCGGGACCATCAGGTTCCGGGCTTCTGGTTTGAGACCAACCTGCCCGATCCAGGCGGCGTGCAGATGTTTTACGTGTTCTATTTCATCATGACCGGCCTGCACGCAATTCATATGATCGTGGGAATCGGGCTCTTGGCGGCGCTGCTGATCATGACGGAATGCGGCCGCTTCTCGCGCGTGTATCACAGTCCGGTCGTCGTGACCGGCTTGTATTGGGGATTCGTCGACATCGTGTGGATATTTTTGTTCGCCATCTTCTATTTGCCGGGACTACATCTGCATGGCTGAACCTGTCGTCGCCCGAAAGATCTACCTTCGCGCGTACGCCGCCCTCCTCGGGTTGACGCTGGCGACTACGCTGCTGGCTTTCCTCGATATGGGGCGGTTCAACACGATCGTCGCCCTGGTTATCGCGGTCATCCAGGCGTCGCTGATCGCCGGAGTGTTCATGCAGGCCCTGTATGAATCCGCGCTGGTGCGCGTGATCCTGGGCGGGGGCGTCCTCTGGTTTCTGATTCTGATCACTCTCACGATGACGGACTATCTGACGCGATCGCGGTAGGGTTCACGGCTGCCTCGTGCTCGACCGGGAAATTCACGCTGCGCGCGATGAAGCAGAGATGGTGAGCCTTGTCATGAAGCTCTTCGAGTTCCGTTTCGCGGCTCGAATCGGCTAGGGTCACGCGGGGCCGCAGCACCACTTTGGCAAACTCTCCCGAGCCGTCCGCATGCTCCTTCATGACTCCTTCGGCTTTGTCCCGATAGCTGGTCACGACGATTCCCCGGTCTGCGCAGAGATGCAGGAACGAGAGCATGTGGCAGGCGGAAAGCGAGGCCACCAACAGTTCCTCGGGGTTGTATCGGGACGCATCGCCCCGGAAGTGAGGATCGGAGGAACCGGGTATTGGCGCGCTTTTGCCATCCGCGGAAATTTCGTGGTTGCGTCCATAGGCGCGATAGCCGCTTGTGCCCGTTCCCAGGTTTCCGGTCCAATCTACGACGATTCGATATCGATGGGCGCGTTCCATACCTCCATCATGCCCGGCCTCCGGGCGGCATGCTACGCTGGCGGATTGAAGCTGCTTTTGCGTCTGCTGGTTCTTGCGCTGGCCGCGGCGCTCGCGCCCGCCGCGCCCCGCGCCACGCTTTTCGATCAAGTCGGGCCGATTCTCGCAGATCTCTCGCAAATCACGGGTTGGAACGTAGCACGTAACGTACCGGCACAGATTCTCTCCAAACAAACCTTCCGCCACTACATGGAAGCGAGGATGAAGGAAAGCAACACCAGGGAGCTGCGAGCTGAGGAGCTGACCCTCAAGATGTTCGGGCTGGTGCCCAAGGATTTCAATCTCGCGGGCGAGACCGTAGATTTGATGAGCGAGCAAGCCGCGGCCTACTACGACTACCAGAAGAAGCGCCTTTTCATTCTCGATTCGACGCCGAACGGAGAAGAGCAGCGGATGGCCCTGGTCCACGAGTTGGCGCACGCGCTCGCCGATCAGCACCACGCGCTCGGCAAATTCATCCGCGACGGCGCGCTCGACGACGACGCGGCTACCGCGCGCCAGGCGGTGATGGAAGGCCAAGCCAACTGGCTCACTTTCGCCTATTTGTCCTACCACGACGGAGGGAAACCGGAGATCCCCGAGCCTCTGCTCGATCAAGTCTCCAGCTCGGCCGGCGCCAA
>DASQJB010000347.1:0-4445 GCA_035631295.1 Bryobacteraceae bacterium
CAACTAGCGACCCCCAATGCCGTTTGACGCCCGCCGCATGCTGCGCAAGATGCGCGGCGGCTCGCAGGCGCAGTTGCTGGAGGCCGCGGATGGCCACCATTATGTAGTTAGAATTTCAGAACAACCCGCAGCACCGCCGGATCCTGATCAACGAGTAGATCTCGGCCGCATTTCTCTCTTACCTGGGGCTCTCTTGTCCCGCCGTCGCGATGGTTCGCATCACCGAACAGTTCCTTGCCGATACCCGGATGCGTACATGCGACTGGGAAGCCGCCGCTTCTCCCCCGCTCCCGGCTGGCATTTTGGCTCGCGTTTCCCCGGAGATCCCGCACGCACGGCGGTTTACGATTTCTTGCCGGATGCGCTGCTGGCGAGTGTGCAAAACCTGTCGGAGTTCCTTGGCGTGCTGGCGTTTGACAAATGGATCTCCAACGCCGACGCCCGCCAGGCCATCTTCTTCCGCGCCCGCCTGCGGGAGGATCGCAGCGGTCCGGCCCGCGCCCCGGCGGGCGCCCCCCGCTTGGGTTTTGTCGGGCAAATGGTGGACAATGGGTATGTATTCGAAGGACCGAACTGGAGGCTAACGGAGTCGCCGGTTCAGGGGCTCTATTTCCGGTCGCTGGTTTATAGGTCGGTTCGCGGCCTTGGGGATTTTGAGCCGTGGCTGGAGCGCATCCGCCACTTTCCCGAAGAGATTGTTGACCAGGCTTTAAAAGAGATTCCGCCGGCTTGGCTCGAAGACGATAGAAGTGAGTTGGAGCGTCTGCTCGAGCGGCTTCTGGCCCGGCGCAAGCGGGCGCTGGACTTGATTGAAAGCTGCCGGAAAGCTCGCACGGATCCGTTCCCAGCCTGGCGTAGCTAAAGAGCAGTCCGAGCCGCGACCGCCAGAGAGCGGGGTTGCGTCGGATTTGCCTAGGACATTGAGCAAAATGGGGGTCGTCATGCCGCAGTCCCGGGCGGCTGAATTCCGGGAAGCTTTAACCAAGCGCATTCTGGTGGCCGATGGCGCCATGGGCACGGCGCTCTACGCCAAGGGCGCGTTCACGCGCCGCTGCCTGGATGAGCTAAATCTGTCGCTGCCCGCGCTGGTGCGCGACGTTCATCGCGAATACGCCTGCGCCGGCGCCGAAATCCTGGAGACCAACACCTTCGGCGCCAACCGCAAGCGGCTGGAATCTTTTGGGTTCGCGGACAAAGTCCGGGCGATCAATCAAGCCGGCGTGCGCATCGCGCGCGAAGCGGCCCGCGCCGCGGCGCCCGAAACCGAGCCGCGACCGCCTGGAAGCGGTTCTGCAAACGAGCCCCCAAGTCCGCTCTTCGTCGCCGGCGCCGTCGGCCCGCTCGGCGTCCGCCTGGAGCCTCTGGGCTCCACCACCTGCGAACAGGCCCGCGCCATTTTTCGCGAGCAAATCGAGGCTCTCGCCGGCGCCGGCGTGGATTTGCTGATGCTCGAAACTTTCCGCGATCTAGCCGAGTTGCGCGAAGCGATCCTGGCCGGCCGCGAGGCCGCCGGCCCCGATCTCGCCATCGCCGCCCACCTGAGCATTGAAGACGACGGCACGCTCGCCGATGGCGCCTCCACGGAAGAATTCACCCGCCGCCTGAACGAGTGGCCCGTCGACGTGATCGGGCTGAACTGCTCCTCCGGACCTAGAGCGATTCTCGAAGCGGTTGAAAAAATGGCGGCCTGGACCGTCAAGCCCTTAAGCGTCCTGCCTAACGCCGGCCTTCCCGTTCCCGTGGACGGCCGCAACGTCTATCTGTGCTCGCCCGCGTACATGGCCAACTACGCGCGCCGATTCCTCCGTATCGGTGTCCGTATCGTGGGAGGCTGCTGCGGCACGACGCCGGAGCACATCAGAGAAATTCGCGATCAAGCGCGAAGCTTCCAGGCGGAGGAGACGCAGACGCGGCTGGAAGTAATCGAGCCTCCGGCTCGATCTGCGCGTCGCTCCGAGTTGGAACCAATCCCCTTCGCGCAGAGGAGCGATTTGGCGGCCAAGCTCGCCGCCGGGCGATTCGTCACGCTTGTGGAGATCGTGCCGCCGCGCGGCCTGGACGCTTCGCGCGAAATGGAGGGCGCCAAACTTTGCAAACGGGCCGGAATCGACTGCGTGAACGTCCCCAATGGCCCTCGAGCCAGCGCGCGCCTGAGTGCCGCCGCCCTGTGCCACTTGATTCACCAGCAGGCCGGAATGGAAACGCTGCTGCATTTCTGCTGTCGCGATCGCAACGTCCTCAGCATCCAGAGCGATTTGCTAGGTGCTGGCGCCATGGGTATTCCCAATCTTCTGTGCATTACCGGCGATCCTCCGCGCAGCGGCGGCTATCCCGACGCCACCGCCGTGTTTGACGTGGACTCGGTGGGGCTGGTCGCCATCGCCAGTAATTTGAACCGCGGCCTTGATCTGGGTGGGAATCCCATGGGGTCGCGAACCGCCCTCACCATCGGAGTTGCGGCGAACCCAGCCGCGCTCGATCTGGACGAAGAGGTGCGGCGTTTCGAAGCCAAGGTCAAAGCGGGCGCGGAATTCGTCGTCACGCAGCCGGTCTTCCAGGTGGATCTTCTGGAAGCCTTTCTCAAGCGCATCGAGCAGTACCGAATTCCCGTGATCGCCGGCATCTGGCCTCTCACCAGTTTCCGCAACGCCGAGTTTCTGGCGAATGAGCTGCGCGTCCCCGTGCCGCCCGCTTACATGACGCGCATGAGCGAAGCTCAATCCGCCGAATCCGCTCAAGCGGAAGGCGCAGCGATCGCGCGCGAGTTGGTCCAGCGAGTCCGGCCCATGGCGGCGGGCGTCCAAATCGCCGCGCCCTCCGGCCGCTATAAAGCCGCGATCGAGGTCGCGCAAGCCGCCCGCTGATAGGGTGGAGCAGGCTTCAGCCTGCAACGGAGGCTTTAGCCTCCGCCCTGCGCCGAACCACCCACAACCGCTACACTAGCGGAAGTGGCGACGGACCTAATCGAGATCGATGTCGAAAAACCCAGCATGCGGGCCGTCGAGCGCGCCGCCGCGGTCATCCGGCGCGGCGGCGTGGTCGCCATCCCCACCGATGCGCTCTACGCACTGGTGTGCGACCCGCTCAACTTGCACGCAGTCGGAGGCGTCTTCGCCGCGAAAGGTCGCCACAGCGAGCGCGCCCTGCCGTTTCTTGTGAGCGACGTCGTAATGGCCGAGGAGCTCGCTAAGGAAATCTCAACGCGCTTTTATCTCCTGGCCCGCCACTTCTGGCCCGGCCCGCTCACCATCATCGTCCCCGCGTCCTCCAAGGTCCCTCTCAAGGTAACCGGCAACACCGGCCGCTTAGCCATGCGGCAGGCGAAATCCAAGCTCGCCACTGCGCTGCTCGAAAGACTATCGCAGCCGCTGATCGCCACCAGCGCCAACCTCTCGGGCCAGCCCACGCTCACGAGCGGCATCGAAGTATTCGGCGTGATGGATGGCCGCGTCGATCTGGTCCTCGACGGCGGCCCTGTAACGGGTGTGGGCGCCACTACTGTGGACGTCACGGACCCTTATTGGCGCGTGATCAAAGAGGGCGCCATCTTGGAAAAAGATCTCGCCGAGGTTCTGAAAACGCCCGACGCTCCATGACGCGTAAACTCGAAGGCCACGTCGCCATCGTCACCGGCGCGAGCAAAGGCATCGGTAGAGCCATCGCTCTTCGGCTCGCACAAGACGGCGTGTGCGTTGCCGTCTGCGCGCGCGACTCGGAATCGCTCAATGACGTAGTTCGCGAAATCGAATCGAACGGCGGCAAGGCGGCTGCCTGCGCTCTGGACTTGCGAATGCCCGAAAACCCCGCCAAGCTCGCGGCTTTCGCCGTCGCGATGTTCGGCGCCATCCACATCGTTGTCAACAATGCCGGCGCGACCAAGCGCGGCGAATTTGAAGCGTTGACCGAAGAGGATTGGGCTGATGGCTTCGCTCTCAAGTTTTTTGGCTCCGTGCGGCTGGCCCGCGCCTCCTGGCCGCATTTGAAGGCGGTTCGCGGCTCGCTGATTTTCATCTCGGGCGTCGGCGGAAGAACTCCAGGCGCCGAATTCGCTATCGGAGGATCGGTGAACGCCGCCTTGCTGTCGCTCACCAAATCGCTCGCGGAAACCGGCCTGCGCGACGGCGTGCGGGTGAACGCGATCAGCCCCGGCACGATCCGTACGGCCCGGTTCCAAACTCGCGTCGAAGCCTTGGCCGCCGAGCGGAAAATACCCGTATCCGAAGCGGAGCGGGAATACGTCAAAATTCACAAGATTGCGTGTATAGGCGAACCCTCCGATGTCGCCGCGCTTGCGGCGTTCATCGCCGGGCCCGAAGGAAGGTTATTCCACGGCTCGCTCATCGACATGGACGGCGGAGCCACCAAAACGATATGATAAGCGCCCCTTACCGAGCCGCGACCGTGAGGGAGCGGGTCTCCCCGCGCTATGCTTATAGATTCGATTT
>DASQJB010000348.1:0-15499 GCA_035631295.1 Bryobacteraceae bacterium
AATCCGGCGGTTTACATTCCGGGGAACTGTGTGGCCGGCCAATACGGCCTCACGGCCCCCGGCCCGTGCTCCACCACCTCCAATACTCCTTTTCGCCGGCGGCTGTACCTGGCGAACCCCACACTGGGCGCGGCCTACGCCAGTATCAATACGATGGATGACGGAGCGGTCGCTCACTATAACGGCTTGCTCCTATCGGTGCAGCATCGCTTTGCCCACAACTACGTCGCCAATGTGAATTACACTGACTCCAATTGCATTTCCGACTCCGACTTTGGCGCAGCCCTGGCGGCCTCCAACAACTCGCAACCGTTCAATCGCCACGCCGACTGGGGCCTGTGCGCCTTTGACACACGCCACAACTTTAATGCCTCACTAGTGGCGACCAGTGCGATCAACCACCCTAACGCATGGGTCAGGCGGCTGCTGAATGACTGGCAGATCGCGCCGCTGGTGCACATCTCCAGCGGCCAGCCCATTAATCTAGTCACGGGCAAGGACAACTCCTTGACCTCGATTAATCAAAGCAACAACGACCGGCCAAACCAGGTGCTCGCGAACGTATTCGCGACCAACCCGATCTGTAACAATGGAGCCACTCCTTGCGTGCAGTGGTTTAATCCGGCGGCCTTTCAACCCAATGCGCTGGGCACGTTCGGTAGTCTCGGGCGCAATGCCGTGCGCGGCCCCCACAATGTGACCGCCGACTTCGCCCTAAGCCGGATCTTTAAGATCAACGAGCGTTACAGTGTCCAAGCCCGCGCGGAAGCGTTCAATGTCTTTAATCACGCGAATTTTGTGGGAGCGATTTCACCGGCCGGCGGGACAACCTACGCAATTTTCTCGAACGGCGTGAATCCGAACAACTTGAGTTCTTCTTCCTTCGGCAGGATCCCAAGCGCGTTTGATCCGCGCATCATACAATTTGCTTTGAAGTTTTACTTCTGATTGGGAAGCGCCTCGACGCCGGTTTTCGGAGTTGTGGCCGAGTGAACTGAGGATGACTGCGATGCTTCGGCTACTTAGTATAGCGTTCTTGGGCGGCGTTCTCTTTGGGCAGAGGCCCGATCCATTCCCCGGCAAAAAGAAGCTTCTTGCGATCGGCGACGTCCGGACCGGCTTTCAGCACGATTCCGTCTCCCATGCTTTGGCCACGATCGAGCGTCTGGGCTATGAATCGGGGGCGTACGCAACCTATATCCGGACCGACTCGCAACTGCTGACCAAGAGTAAGATCGAACGCCACGATTCGCGCACGCCCGAACTGGGCGCCGATATAAACGCCAAGAACCTGAATTACTTCGATGCGATCTTCTTCATGGGTACGGGAGAGGGCGATCTGTCCCCACAACAGAAGAAAGATCTGCTGGCCTTTATCTATGACGACGGCAAAGGCTTCGTCGGAGCGCACACTGCGGACGACGCGTATTTCACCTGGCCCGAATACGGCGAAATGATTGGAGGTTACTTCGACAATCATCCCTGGGGTGTTTTCGACGCGCCGGTCGTGGTGGTGGATCCCGGCTTTTCGGCGATGAAGGCATTCCCCCGCGCCTTTGTGGTGCGCGATGAGATCTACGTTCATAAGGCGCCGTACTCGAAGGACAAGGTCCACGTGCTGGCGCGCCTGGACCCGGCGAAACTCGATCGCGCCGGCGATTTTCCCGTGGCCTGGACGAAGAGCTATGGGAAAGGTCGCGTATTTTATTCCACCTTTGGACACCTGCCGGAGTCCTGGGACAATCCGGCCATTCAGAAGATGTACTTCGAGGCCATAAAATGGGCCATGAGGATTAACTGAACATGACATATTCCCGGCGGAAGCTAGCCATGTTGTTGCCGGCTGTGGCGGCCGGCGCCGCTCGATCGCAAGCGCAATCCAGCACCGCTCGAGGGGGTGGGGCTCCCAAGCCGCTCCCCTCGCGAGCCATCAAATTCGAAGACATGCTGGTCAAAACGAGCGGCGAGAACAAGACCCGCGCCATCCTGGACGGCGAAACGCATTCGGGTTTCCCCGTCGAGGTGCATGAAACCGAATTACCGGCGGGAGGATCGCCGCACCCACCGCATCAGCACGTCAGTGAAGAGATGTTCCTGATTCAGGATGGACTTCTGGACGTCACGGTGAATGGAAACACCAGCCGTCTAACGCCCGGGTCCGTCTTCTACGTGAATTCGAACGATCTGCATGGCGTGCGCAACCCCGGACCCAAGGGGGCTCGCTATTTCGTGATCGCGCTCGGCGCCAAGAAATAACACATGAAGAAATTGTGTTGGCTGTTGGCGGTTGCAAGCGTTTCCGCGGCGCCGGAAGCCCCGCAAATCACATTGGAAGTCAAAGACTACGCTAGCATGCCGATCACGGGTTTTTGGGACGGGAAGTCGCAGTTGAACGGACTGCTGGCGAGGGTGAACTTTTTGAGGGAGGAGCCCGGCGGCGGAAGAGGGCGGTTTTTCGTGAACGATTTGAACGGGCCGCTTTACATCCTCGACAAGACTTCCCGGAAACTCACCACCTACCTGGATTTCAATGGGCGGGAAGGCCGCAAAGGCATTTTTCATAAGCTGACCTACGAGGCCGGCTGGGGCAATGGGTTCATCAACTTTACCTTTGATCCCGATTACACCCATAACGGAAAGTTCTACACAATCCATCTGGAAGATCCGGCGCTACCGGGCTCCATCTTGCCCGACAATGCGGCTTTCCCCGGATTTAACACTTCCGGTTACGCGGTAAGCCGCGCCATACCAACACCCGGTCCAATTGAGCGCGAAGCGGTATTGATTGAATGGACAGACGCAAATCCATCCAATTCCACGTTCGAAGGAACCGCTCGCGAAATTATGCGCGTGCAGCTTAACACCCGCATTCACCCGATGGGCGACTTCATCTTTAATCCCTTGGCCCGTCCCGGCGACCCCGATTGGCGAGTCATGTACATCTCCTGCGGCGACGGCGGAGCGGGAGAGGCTAAGACCGCGATCCGCTCCAATCCTCAGCGCCTCGATACCCTGGTTGGAAAGATCCTGCGGATTATACCTGGAATCGAGGATCACAAAGACATTAGCACGCTGAGCGAAAACGGCCGCTACCGCATTCCTAACGACAATCCGTTTGCATCGAAAGCCGGCGCTCGCAAGGAGATTTGGGCTTACGGATTACGCAATCCAAGCCGCCTTAGCTGGGACGTCGATTCTGACAACCCTAAGAACAATCAATTGGTGGCGGACGTCGTTGGACTCCACACTTGGGAAACAGTCGTCATCATCCATAAGGGAGCGAACTACGGCTACTCGCTACGGGAAGGCAACGAGGCGCTGGGTCAAGACAATAAGACCGGTCCTTTGCCTGACGATGACAGAATTCCCGTACAACTCGACGAGACCACCACGGCCGGAACCGTGGTTCCAACGTATCCCGTAGTGCAGTACCGCCATGTGAAAGGCGGCGGCGACGCCATCGGCAGCGGCTACGTCTATTGCGGCAAAGCCATCCCGGCGTTGCGGGGAAAATATCTTTTCGGCGACATCACCACCGGCAATCTTTGGTACGCCGATTACCAAGAGATGCTGGCCGCGGACGATGGCGATCCGCAAACGATGGCGCCGATGCACTTGCTTAAGATCCTCTGGAGCAAGCCTGAGGGGGGCAGCGAGGTCTATTCATCGATGGCGCCCATAACGGAAGCCGTCTATCACGCTCGCGGGAGCCGCTCGCCTGGATTGCCCGGAGCTGCTGCGGTGGCGGGAGGGCGCTCAGACATCCACTTCTCGGTAGACGCAGACGGCGAGCTGTACATCTTAAGCAAAAGCGACGGCGTCATCCGTAGAGTGGTGGGAGCCACCAGTAAGTGACGAGTCAGGCCAATCTTGGAATTATCACTGACGAGCTTACACAAGACCTTGGCGAAGCGCTCGCGTTCCTACCAAGCTACGGGTTGCGCTGGTGCGAATTGCGCGAAGTGTGGGGACGGAACGTCGTCGGCCTGCCGCAGAGCGGCCTGGACCGAGCGAAAGAGTTGCTGGCGCAATACAACGTGCGCGTGAGCGGCATCGCTTCGCCAATTTTCAAATGGAATCTGCCGGGCATGGACGCCAAGGATGGCTTGGGCCGCGATTTCCAAACGGCCTACACCGAAGAAGACGCCGATGCGCTGCTCGATAAGGTCTTCAAACTGGCAGATTTCTTCGGTACCCGGAATGTGCGGATTTTCAGCTATTGGCGGATGGCGGAGCCCGAAAACACTTTCCCCATGATCCGCGACCGCCTGGGCGAGGCGGCCCAAGTCGCGGCTAAGAACGGCATCGTGCTGTTGCTAGAGAACGAGCATGCCTGTAACGTTGGCACGGGCAGCGAATTAGGGCGCTTGATCAGGAAGGTGGACTCTCCGAATTTGCGCGGCTTATGGGATCCCGGAAATGCATTTGTGCTTGGCGAGACTCCTTTTCCAGACGGCTACCAGGAAGTGAGGGGATTATTCCCGCACATGCACATCAAAGATGCGCGAACAAATGAACAGACCGGACGGCTCGAATGGATGCCCGTAGGCGGCGGCTCCATCGACTTCAAGGGACAATTCGACGCGCTGCGGCAGGAAAAATACGACGGAACGATGTCGCTTGAGACGCATTATCGGCGTCCGGACGGAAACAAAATAGAGAGCACACGAGAGTCGCTGGAGGGAATGTTAAAGTTCTTTGGCTAATGACGGGCCAGGCCGAGTGACTTTTAAGCGGCCATCCCGGCAAGCACACCCTTCATAAATCCGATGGAACGCATGGCGCCCGGCAGCGGATTCTCGCTGTTGATCTCGTATTCCAGGTTCACACATCCGCGGTAGGCGGACTTCTGGAGTTGCCTGAAGATAGCCGTGACCGGCATCACGCCGTCCCCGACCTCACACTGGCTGTCCTTGTCGGTTTTGTTCCTGAGATCTTTGAAGTGCATATCGAGCAGCCGTGGACCCGCGTTGACGATCTCCTGAACGATGTCCGCTCCGGCGCGCATCGAGTGCCCGACGTCCATGCACAAGCCCATGCGGGGGTCCATCCCCTTCACCGCCTCCAGAACTACTTTCGGCGACGGAAAATTCTTGTCCTCCGGTCCGTGCGTGTGTATCGCTATTTGAATGTTGAATTCCTTCGCAAGCTTCTCTACAGCGGGCAGCGTGGCATGGGTCGGCGCGGCGACCAGCATCGGCATGCCGCAATCGCGCGCATATTCGAAAGCGCGCCGTAATACGGCCGGATCTTCGCTCTTCAGATCCGTGTTTCCACCGCTGACAATGGTCAGGCCCGCCTTGGTGAACTCACTCACCGCTTTACGCGCCTCCTCCGCTGTCAGAGTATAGGGCAGGTGAAAATCCTTCACGCTGACATAAGACACACCCAACTGCCGCATCATCGAGATTGCCATCTTCCGCTGAAATTCGCGGAAAGTGTATGAACAGATTCCCAGCTTGAAGTCGACTCCAGGGGTCGAAGTTGCCCCCCAGGCGATACTTTTGCTCGCGGCGGCGAGCCCCGCAACGTGTCCCATTATTTGACGGCGCGTCATGGTTGGTCCTCCCGTAAATCCGGTTTCAACTTAGCGCATCGCGAAAGAATCTCAAACTTGCGGCGGCGTCCTCGTCGAACGTTCCCCGGCCTTCGATCGAAATACCGCCATGATAGTCGATCCGTTTGAGAAGCTGGAAGAATCGGACATATTCCGAATCTTCATTCAACGCCTTCGGCCAGCTGCGCCCGCTCGGATTCGCGAAGTGAAGATGCACGACCTCACGGCCCGCCAGGCGAACGATGTCTGGATCTTCCTTCTCCTCCCGGAGATGATAATAATCGATAATCATCTTGACGTGGGGATGATTCACCTCGCGGACCAGCCGCAGCGCCTCAGCTCCCGAATTGATGATATTGCTCTCCTGCTTTCGCAGCGGTTCGATGGCGACCACAATTTCTTTCGTTCGCGCAATCTCACCGGCGCGCCGCAAAAAAGTCACGATCTGCCGCCAGGCCCGATCCCGCGAGAACCCCTCCGGCACATTGCGTGAACTAGCGCTGCCCCATACGGCGATGCTTGCCCCCAGTTGGCGGCAGCGATCCAACGTGGAGTTCAAGTAATCCGCCACGGCTTCCAGGTCCGCTTTCGGCCCTACCACCTGCAAAGCCCGAATCAAGCTGTTAAAACTCTGGCAGCGCAAGGGAGACGCCAAAACCTCTCGCCGGAAGTCCGCAAATTCTTGATCATGCAATGCGGCAATTGCGGCGGCCGAAGGCTCGAAGTAATCGAACCCCCACCGAACCGCCTTTCCAAAGTCGTCGATAGATCCGCATACACCGACTTCGACATTGCCACTCTTGGCCAGGCCTGACAACGCCACGGCTCCCAACGGTAGCAGCATTGCGCGTCGGGTGAGGCCGGGGTTCATTTCACGGGCACACTGGTTCCGATCACAATGTAGGGAATTCATCTCTGAATCCGCGAATTGCCATTGTTTGCTAAAGCTCGCACTTCGTCCAGGCTTGCCATGGTGGTGTCACCCGAGTAAGTAGTCAAAAGAGCTCCGTGAGCCCATCCCAGTCTGACTGCATCTTCAGGTGAAGCGCCTGTTAGCAGGCCATAGAAAAAGCCGGATGCGAATCCATCACCGCCGCCGACGCGGTCCAGCACATCCAGTTCGCAGGCCGGAACGGTGTAGCTCCGGCCACTGATCCAGGCTACGGCGCTCCAAGTGTGCCGGTTCGCTGACCGCACGTCCCGAAGAGTAGTGGCAACCGCCTTGATTTTTGGAAATCGCCGGAGTATGCAATCGATCATCGCGAGAAACGCGCCCGAATCGATTGACGAGGTAGCCCGGACCTCCGGTCCGGGAATTCCCAGCGCCTTTTGCAGGTCCTCTTCATTGCCAACCAGCACATCGACGTTCTGTACGATGCGAGTCATGACTTCGACTGCTCGCGACGGACCGCCCCCAGCATTCCACAGCTTATCCCGGTAGTTGAGATCGAAAGATACGACGGCGCCGGCCGCATGGGCAGCATCCGCAGCTTCGAGGATGACTTCGCCCGCGGTCTCCGACAAAGCGGCGAAAATTCCGCCACTGTGAAACCATCGAACGCCATCCGCGAAAATCGCCCGCCAGTCAAAGTCCCCTGGCTTTAACTGCGCAGCCGCCTCGTTCGCCCGGTTATAAAACACCACTGGAGAGCGTACTCCATGTCCCCGATCACTATAGACCGCCGCCATATTCGGCCCATTCACGCCGTTGTGCCGGAACTTCTTGTAAAACGGTCTTACGCCCATTGCGCGAACGCGGGCAGCGATTAGCTCGCCAACTGGATAGTCGACCATGGCGGTCGCGATCCCGGTCTTCAGTTCAAAGCAATCCGACAGGTTGGCTGCGCAATTGAACTCGCCACCGCTTACATGAATCTGGCATTCCGTAGCCTTGCGAAAGGGGACGGTTCCCGGATCGAGGCGATGGACTAAGGCGCCTAATGCTAAAAAATCAAGCGCTCCCGTCTCGGGGATTTCGAAGCCGTAGTTCACTCCGGCTGGGGCCGCGCTTAGCTGATTGGTTCCCATTGTCATGCGGCGGCCTTTTGCTCAGCGCCGGAAAAGCGCTCGCGGTGAGCCCATAAACCGAGAGCCGGATTGGGAACGAAGTAGATCTCCTCGCCGCCAACGTGGTTCCAGCCGCCGCGCAGTTGTGCGACGTGGTAGCGTTCCATCATGCTGTCGAGCCATCCGTACCCGAACCCAACTCCTTCGATCGCCTCTCTGCCGAGCTGAGGCGAACAATACGTGATCGCAAAGCGGCCTTCCGACGATCCATGAATCAGGTGTGCAGCGGCGCTCAGATTCGCTGCAAGACCGGCATCATCAGCCGCGGCTTTGAGGATAGCGGGCGTGCCCGCGTAGCCGTATTTGCGGATGAGCGCGTCTATGGCGGCGTCCTCGCCGAATTGTTTGACGCCGGGCGCCAGCACGATAAGTTCGCCGCCATCGGCCATGGCCATGCGGAGACGGTAAATGGCCTTGTTCCCGATCCACGTGCTTTTGAAACCTTTCGGATCCAAATAGACTACGGCCTTGCGAATGAGCCGGTCGAGCATGGTGAAGTTCACTTTCAGGCTCAGTTCGGAGGCCTTTTCGAAACACTCGATATCGTCACCGATGAATAAGCCGCGGATGGCGTCGCCATCCGCCACAGTCAGTATATAGATGACCGGCAGGCGCCGCGTGAAAGAATCGCAGGCATAGTTTAGAACGCGCCGGACCGGATTATCGGCGCGGCCCATGATCCGTTCCATACCGTAGACCGCGCCAAGATAGTGGCTCAAGCTGATGCTCCCGGCGCCGCCTGTGCCGATCAGAAGGTTCTTGTTGTAGTTGGCCATTCCGGCTACTTCATGCGGCGCCACCTGGCCGATCGAGAGAATCAGATCGAAGCCGCCTTCGAGCAGCATGCGATTCAGTTGGACCGGCCACGCGAATTCGAGCCGGCCCTCGGATTGTTCGCGAACAAAAGTATCAGGGACCTCGCCCAACGTGGAAACGCCGTTGCGGAAATCATGAACGGAGAAACGGTCGCGGGGGATGGGACCATACATGCACTCGATTTCGTCGCCGGTCATGGCCGTGTGGGTTCCGGTTGCCGGCAGAACGCGAGTCAGCCGATCGCCATAGTACTCGTAGGCGAAGCGCACGAGCAAGCCGGCGCGGGAGTGATAGCGCGTGATGTCGGGAGGGACGGCGATGACGTTGTGCCGGGGACCGAGCCCATCGAGGGCGTGAAAGAGAGCTTGCCTGACGCCTTCCGGAGAGAGTTCGTTGGTTTCGGTACCGGCGGCAAAAAGCAGGCTCATGAGTTTACAGTAGAGTCACCCAGATCCGCTCCCGACTATATGATCCGCGGCGCTCCATGTCAAATCGGAATCGCCAAAGAATCGGTTTGATGTGGCTGAATGATTATCGAGACCTTTCAAGGCGCCTTCGGGAGACGCAAGGTTGTGTTGGATCTCAGCGCCATTGCTCCTGCGAGCTATACTCCAGCGCTCAATTCGCAGTTCCTATGAAAAAAAGCGACGAGACAGACGGCAGCACCAAGCGCACCGTTGTGATCCTCTGCCCATTAGTTTCCCCGCGTTCGAACTCGGCAGGCTGCCGCTCCCCCGTGTGAGGATTCCAGACAGTCAGCACTTTATCTCCTCGAAAGACCACTTCCGTATCGATCGATTTCGCCGACGAGTTGGCGAAGAAATAAATGTCCCGGCCGCCCTTCACTTTATGAATATAGGTGAGAGCGCCATCATAATCAGCCCCGCGTTTGGGCGGAGTCATCGCGCCTTGAATATCCGCATCGAATCCGACGTCGCGCAGCGGAAGAACCTGCCGGAGCGCAAAATCCAAGAGCCACGGATGAGGCAGCTGAAGGAACATGGCCGTCCCGCCCGCCTGATTCTTCTTCATGAAATACCAGAAGACGTAGAGATTCTGGCGGTCCTGCGCTCGCCGCACGTCGGCATTCACTGCGCCGTCCGGCGAAACTCCGAACACATCGGCGATGACTCGCTGGACTTCCTTATCCTTCCCGAATTCCGCCGATTGCGTGGGCAACATGCCGGTGGCGATCACCATCCCGCCCTGATCATAGAACTCCTTGATCTTCGCGGCGGCAGCGGCGGATAGTACGCGGCCTCCGGGCAGAATCAAGACGCGAAATTCTTCGCGATTTTCGCGATTGTTCAGGATCAGATGCCGATTCTCGATGGTGCATCGGTTGATGAGGACTTCGGGGTGCAGATAGGTGTAGTCGACGCGCAGCCCACGGAAGAGAGCTTCTCCCACTTCCTGGTAGTCGGCCTCGGGAGGCCACGAGCCGCCTTCACGCGCGTACGCGATCTCCGTGATTTGCGGAGGCTGCTCAATTGGCGCGAGCGAGAACTGACGCCCGCCGATATTCCGGTAGGCCGCTTGCAGCGATGCGATGGGATATAGCACGGCCACATCCGCCACGTGACGCCCGTGCTGGAGCAGATAGCTCAGGCGACCGACGTAATCGTTCAGCTCGGCGCGCTTAACCTGCTCCGTGCGGGCCGGGATCTGCTCGTTGATGCCCATCGCGTACTGATCCATGGCCACCTGGAACGCGATCGTATCGGTGAGTCCGCGATACGCGGCGTATGTCTCCGCACGCGCGATTGGATGATCGTAGTTGAACGCCGCGGACGTAACGATTTTGTACGAAACGTTCGACCGCCCGTACCACCAGATGTCATCGACCGTAGGGAGCGCCTGATATTCGAAAACCTTCAGCAGATCTCCAGTCACCGGAACCGGATTGACGGGTTCTTCCTGATCCAGGTGCCCTCCGAACTGGAGTCCGCGCGCGGCGCACCAGTCGTTCAGGCGCTTGATGAAGTTCGTTGCGAAAAGCTCGGCTCGATGTCCCCATAGCGCGTTGCGCGCGGCGGCCGTTTGAGGACCGATGTCGTACCAGAGCGCCGGATAATACTTCATCGGGGAATAGCCATGAAGCTTCAGGAACGTGACGTTGAAAGTAGGAGTCCACATTCGGTCGGCGTGGTGCAGAGCCGGCTCGTCGTAGAACGTTTCCTTGATCAAATTGCCGAAATATCTTCCCAGGTTGGCCTGGTACTTTTCGTACGTCAGGGAGATGAATGCGTCCATGGCTCTCTCGTCCAGGTAATCGACAACGCGCGATTTGCCCTCGGTGAGGTAAAACGCCATCACCTTCCAGTTACCTTTAGGAGTCTGGCAGACGATGCGATTCTTCGTACGGCGATCGCTGATATCCGCGAGCTCGAACGTGTCGCGATTCATCATGACGGCGCCGATGTAAATCCCTTCGGGAACCGCGAGCTCTACCTTCATGGGTCCCGTGACATTGCGCTCCGTCATTTCCAGGCTCTTCGCCATGTGCTGCGGATACCGCGAGTACATTTGTCCGCCAGCGGTTCCCGTGGGAAACGCATAATCGTCGTACAAGACGACCTGCATGTCGTGCTTCTTCGCTTCCTCCATGGCGAGCTTGTAATAGCGGAAATACTCATCGCTGAGAAATGCGACGCCCCGGTCGTCAGGTTGGCCGCGACGGAACAGTTTTACGTACGCGTCGGAAAGTCCCGTAGTGGGTCCACCTCCAGCTTCTATAAAGAATCCGCCGTAATTCAGCCGAGCCATTTCCTGAATTCCCGAAATCACGTAGTTCTCATTCAGGGTGGTCAATGGAAAGCTCCACATGGCGTGCCCTCGATATTGTGCTGGCGGAGCTTTGAAGACGGCAGCGTCGAACTCCGCGGGCTGTCCCAAGAGCGGAGCCAAGAACAAAATCGGAGCCAACAGGCGCCGCCTCATCTGAGAAACGCCTCCGGTAATCCTCCGTCGACTGGAATCACATGGCCGGTGGTCTTGGCGCTCTCATCGCCCGCGAGCCAGCAAATGGCATTTGCGCAATCAGAAGGAAGAATCGGCATGCGCGTAATCGTGCGGCGCGCGTAGAATTCCGCGAGCTTGTCACGCAACTCCTCGGTTGGCTCCGATTCGGCGAATTCAATCCCGTACTTGCGGAGCGAGTCCATGACGCGATCGCGTGGAAACATCGACGAGCCCGCAATGACGGTGGCCGGAGCGACTCCATTGACGCGCACCAAGGGGCCCAGGCCGATGGCGAGTTCGCGAATCAGGTGGCTGAGCGCGGCTTTGCTCGAGTCATACGGCTCGCTGCCGCGCTTGGGAACCACTGCGTTGGCGGAACTGGTCAACACAATCGACGCAGGCAGGTTCTGCGATTTCAGAATCGCGCCTGCCTCCTGGGCAAGAACAAAATTCCCCGTCACGTTGACCTCGAATGCATCCCGCCACACGGTCTCGGCCAGAACGTCCGCTTGCGGCGTGGGGTAGGTCGCGGCGGTGTTGATGATGGCGTCGAGGCCGCCGAATTTCAAAATGACCGCCCGGAGCGCGGCGGCTACGCTGTGCCTGGATGCAAGATCCACTTCGCATGCGAACATCGTTTCCGAAGAGGCGATGCCTTCTTTCGCGACGGCCTCCGCGCTCCGGATGTCTCGATCGGCAACCGCCACATGGGCGCCCTTGCGTGCGGCGAGCAGAGCGACCTCGCGGCCAATGCCGCTCGCGCCGCCCACTACGACGAAGATTTTGCGGCTAAACTCCCGCTCCGGTGGCATGCGCCGGAGCTTGGCCTCTTCGAGCGCCCAGTACTCGATGCGAAACGCTTCCGGCCGGGGAAGCGCGACGTAGTTACGGAAGCTCGAAAAGTGGCGAGCCTGCTCCGGATGCTGTGCCTGCGGAAGATCGCCCCTCTCGTCTCCGTCTTCCAGCGCATTCGCTCCGGCCATCACGTGGATGGCATTGAGAAAGAATTCCGTGATGATGCGCGCCTCAGTTTTGTCCTTTCCCAATCCGAAGACGCCCAGCCCTCCGATGACCACAACCGACGGGTTCGCGTCTCGAAGAGGAGGCGAATCCGGCACTGCGTTCGCGAGGTAGTAATCCTGGTAATCAGCGCGATATTGGACGACGCGGCGGCGAATCTCCCGCTCGAGCTGATCGATTCCATCGCCCGCCGGATTCCAGGGGACGAACAGCGGACAGATGCGCGTGCGCAGGAAATGATCCGGACAGCTCGTGCCCAATCGGCAGAGCGGCTCAGCCCAATTTGAACTCGCAAACGCCAGCGCAGCTTCGGAACCTTCGTAATGCGCGATCAAGCGCCGATAGGACGACAGCGCACCCCGCAAGTGGGGAAGAATCGCCGCGGCGGACGACTCGCGATCCATCGCGCTGTTCACGGCGGCGCCTCCAAATACCGGCCTGTTCGAACGGCGCTGGTGTTCTTGAATGAACCCGCCCATCTGATCGATGGTCTGGATGCTGTTCTCGTAACACTCGCGCTGCGTCCCTCCCCAGGTGAACAATCCATGGCTCCCGAGCAGAAGTCCATCGCAACCCGGATTCTCCGCGACTGCGCGTCGCAGCATCATCGCGAGCTCGAAGCCGGGCCGTTGCCAAGGCAGCCAGACGATGCGCCTTCCGTAAAGGTTGTTGAACTCATCCAGCTTCCTCTTGCCGTTGGCGCTCGAGGCAAGCGCGATGCACCAATCGGGATGCAGATGGTCAACATGGGGAAACGGCAGGAAGGCATGCAGTGGCGTATCGATGGAGGCTGCCACTCGATTCTCGCCGAATGCGCACAGAGGATAGTACGCTGCCATTTCGTCCTCGTGCTCCTCTCCGCGGTAGCGCGCGATAAGCTGTTCGAGCTTTTCCAAGTACAGAACGGCGAACCCGGCGGTGCTGATGGAACGCAAGTCGCCCCCACTCCCCTTGACCGCCAGAACACGGACGGGATTTCCCGAGAGCGGGTCGGCCAGCTCAAACTTGGAGCTCGTGTTGCCGCCGCCGAAGTTCGTGATGCGGAGGTCCGCGCCGAGAAGGTTCGAGCGGTATTGCAACAGGTCGAGCGGCTTGCCTTTGAGGACGTCCGCCCTGCCGTCCTCCCACAGATTCTGTAGCAAGCTGGTTGCTGTTTCAGGTGCGGGCATATCTCATATGATCTCGAAAACGCGGGTAGTGTGTATCCCAGCCGCTCGTCCCCCGCGGCTCAAATCGCTCCAGCGCGCACGACCTGTCGATCACATCGCGAGCCGCTGCGAGCGTGGACACGGCTCCGGTTGCGAGCATTTGCATTGCGATGTTGCCGAGCGCAGTGGCTTCCGCAGGTCCGGCGATCACTCGACGCCCGGTGGCGTCCGCCGTGAGCTGATTTAGCAGGCGATTCTTGGATCCGCCGCCGATCACGCGAATTTCTTCGAACCGAATTCCGGTCAATCCTTCGAGTGACTCGAGCACGGCGCGGTATTTGAAGGCGAGGCTTTCTAAAATAGCGCGAGTAAACTGGGGCGGCGAATCGGGACGCGGCTGTCCGGTGCGGACGCAATACCCGGCGATAGCCGAGGGCATGTGGGCGGGGTTTAAGAATGCGGGATCGTCGGGGTCGAACAGCGATCGGAACGCGTCTTGTGAGCCGCTAGCGGCTTCCAGCAGCTCTTCGTAGCTGGACGCCCTTCCTTCGGCGGCCCAACAGGCGCGGCACGATTGCAACAGCCACAAGCCCACGATGTTTTTCAGCAGCCGCGTGCTCCCGCAAACTCCGCCTTCGTTGGTGAAATTCAAATCGCGAGCCTGCGGCGTGATCAACGGCGTGAATAGTTCAGTTCCCAACAGCGACCAAGTGCCGGAGCTTAGGAAAGCGCTATTGGCATCGAGTGAAACCGCCGCGACGGCCGATCCCGTATCGTGGCAGGCCGGCGCCACGACTGGCGTGCCTGCTCGTCTTTCGTGGCCGAGAACTGTGCCTGGCTCGACGATGTGAATCAATAGATGCGTGGGCAACTTCAAATCCGCGAGCAGCGCCGTGGCCCAGGAGCGAGTGACCGCATCCACGAATTGAGTAGTGGTTGCGACGGTGTATTCCGATGCCAATTTACCCGTGAGCCAGTAATTGAGCAGGTCTGGAATCGTCGCGAGCGCCGTTGCTCTTTCAAGCGTCGCGGGCGCCAGGCGGCTAGCGGCGTAAAGCTGGTAGAGCGTGTTGAACGGCAGAAACTGGATGCCGGTAATCGAATAGATTCTCTCGCGCGGCGCTCGCTCGAATACGGCTTCCATCATTCCTTTCGTGCGAGCGTCGCGGTAATGATAGGGATTCTCGATTAACTCGCCGCGCTCGTCGAGAAGAGCGTAGTCGACGCCCCATGTATCGACTCCAATGCTCGCCAAGGCTACATCTCGCAGATCATCGAGACTGCGCTGCATCTCATGCCACAGCCCGCGAACGTTCCAGCGGAGCGATCCGTCGCCATTCAGCGGCCGATTGGGAAAGCGGCGGACTTCTGTGAGTTCCAGCATTCCCGAGCCCCACCGCCCGAGCAGTGCCCGCCCGCTTTCGGCGCCTACATCGAACGCAAGGTAGTGAGCATTCATCGCGTCTAAAAATCGAAGCGATCCACATTGCCCTTGTCGATGATCAAGGGAGTCCCCAGGATAATGTCGCTGCCGCGAACTTCCATAGCGCCGAGTCTGCCGGCTTGGATGGACTCCGCTCCCGATGCAATTCTGTTTTCTGCTAAGAGCGAGCCGGCGTAGACGGTCAGGTAGCCCAGATCGGTAGTGTTCCACAGAACGATCTCTTGAACAACGCCCGCGCGAATGTAGGGCTTGCAAATATTTGGAAGAGAAAGCCCGATGACGTCAAGATCCTTGCGGTCCATCTGGCGAATCGCTTCGGCTGCGCCGGGGACCGCCGGAGCCGAAATCGCCATCACCAGCTTCACTCCCGGAAACACCTTGACGATGGTCTGGGTTTCGGCGAAGGCTTTATCGCGATCGTCATCGCTGGGACGAATGACATCCAGCTTCAGATGGGGATGCTGGCGCCCGATGCGCTCGCGAATG
>DASQJB010000349.1:0-11793 GCA_035631295.1 Bryobacteraceae bacterium
AAGAATCAGCAGTAGGGCCGAGAGAAGGGCAAGAGCAAAGTTCACCACTACAACACGTCCGCGAACCCACGCTTCAAGTGGCGGAAAAACAGACCGCCCGCCACAAACACCGCGCCGGAATAGGCGGCCAGCACGAGGATCTCGCGCCAGTGCGGCCAAGCCGGCGTAAGGAGCCGCTCGCGATAGGCGCGCACCACCCAGGACATCGGATTCCAGGCCACCAGGGGATGAAAGCGCCGCGGGATTTTCTGCTCGTCGATCATGATGGGCGTTAGCCAGAACCACATGGTCATCACCACGCTGAGCACTTGGCCTGTGTCACGCAGATAGACGTGTAGGCTGGCCACGATCCAGCCCACGCCCACCGCCAGCAGCCCGACGAAGAACATATAGAGCGGCAGCAGCAGGATCATCGGACTGACGGTCTTCAGGGCGATGGCCGCGGCTGCGATGGCGACGGCGAGGCCGATCAGATGATGGATCAGCGACGATAAAAAAATAGAGACGGGCACCACTTCGGATGGAAATACCGTGCGAGTGATGAGATTGGACTGTTCCACCAGCGAGCCGGCTGATCGAGCCACCGTTTCGTTGAACAGCATCCACGGCAGATACCCGCAAAACACGAACATCCAGTAGCTCTGCGTGACGCCGCCGGGGGGGAGCGTCATTCCCAGGCAGATTTGGAAGACGAATACCCAACTCAGCAGCATGACGAGGGGATGCACCACCCCCCACAGCCACCCAGCCGCAGAGCCCACATAGCGGGTCTGGAAGTCGCGCCGGACCAATTGAGCCACGAGCGCCCGCCGCTCGACCAAGTTACGGAGAAAATGTTTTCCCGGAATGCGGGTCACGTACCAGTGTACAGGCAGGGAAGTGTGAGACTCTTCTGAGCGTCGCTCAGCGCAGGGACATTCCGCCGCCACGTGAGGTATCCGTCGCGGAGCCATAAAGGGCCGATATCAGTTTGAATTTGGCGGCTGTCGATTTGGCGCCGAGTTTATTCTGCCATCCTGTCTTCGAAATGTTATCGAAAACGACTCCGTGGAGGTCCGACGGCAGCTCGAAATTTGGAAAAACTTCGTCGGGTTCCTGAAGGAGCACGAATACGTTCTCCCACCGAGGCTCCCATAGAAAAAGCCTAGTTCCAAAATGACGTTCTGGCGAGCTCGGAACTGCAAGGCTCTATCGCCCACATTCACCGCTTCAAATTGCTCGCGGGACGCGCCGTAGTCGTCGGCGGAAAGCAACACGATTGCAAATCGCGCCTGGTCGCCACGGGCCAGAACTTCTGAAATAGCGACTGAGGAAAGTCGTCCAGGCGGGACAAAACCGCGGCGGACAGCCCACGGAAGGGAGGTAACCCTCCAGTTTCGGCCAGAGCCTTGGGACTGCGCCCGTGGACCACAAATACGGAGGTGGGCTGTTCTTGCCCGGAGGCCGTCGCCTTCGACGCCCGCGCCTGCTCCGCGAAATCGGCGGCCAGCAGCGGAGCCTCCATTGCGGAAACCGGAGCGGCAGGCTTCGGCGTCCTTGTGAGAAACTCTCGCACGGCCTGAGCGATTCGTCCCGCGCCGGTTTCAATCTCGAGGGCAGTTCGAGGGCCGGAGAGGTCCAGCCACTGCCGATTGGCGAGGTCCGAAGGCAGTTCCACGGGCCAGTCCAGAAGCACGGGGATGATGAGCTTGTCTGAAGCCACTGCCGACATCGCAAGTTCGCGGAGTACCCATTTCGGAGCGGAGCGAACGCTGGGAGACAAAGAAGAGCAACCCAACCGAAGACCGGAGGCGTCGGCGATGGCGACGTCCCAAACCTCGCCGGGTTTGAGACTAGCGAGATCCACCCAAAGCTCGACCGGCAGACCAAGGGCCGCAAGCTCCCTTCGCGTCGCCTCTATAACCGGGCGAACCCGATCGAGGTCCTCCCTAGAGTAAGAGACGAATAGATAAGATCTCTGCGCGGCCATCTACAAACCATCCGCCGAAGCGCGGCGACTCGCGCGGTCCAGCGGAGCGTTCAGTATCGCGATCACCGGCGCGGCGGCACGAAAGCGCTTGACGATCTCGCTCAGGAGCTTGGGCGACTCAGCGGTCTCCGGTGGCAGGTTTGAAGCAAAGAACCAAGCCTTGCGCCGGATCAGATCGCCGGCCGGATGGGTTGGGTCGAATCCCTTGGGACTACGCGCGAGCGAATCTCCCTGAAGCTCGCCCATGATTTTCCCGAGAGCTTTCGACGCGGCGTTGAACTCCCGATGATGCTCGGCGAGCCAGGTTCGAATGGCGAAGAGATCCTGAGGTCCGGGCATGTACGCCCCCATGGCGACGGCAACCGCCGTGGGTGAGATGTGGAAGTAGAATCCAGCGCTTGAATGACGCTCGAAGCCGCGGCGCGGAAAGATGGCGGCGAAATGAGTTTTGTAGGGCGTCTTATCCGCGCTGAATCGCGTGTCGCGATAAATGCGATAGACGGCCTTCTTGGGATCCGTGATATGATCCGGCGCAAACCGGACCAATTCCGCGTTGATGGCTTCCACGAGCTCGGTCATCGGGGCTTTCACTTTGGTTTCGAAGATCTCTTTGCGCGGCTGAAACCATTCGCGGCGATTGTTACGGGCGAGGGAACGCAGAAATTTGAGCGCCTCGGGCGGGAATCCGGCAAACATAGGGTAAGTTTAGGATAGCGATGTCTCAAGGAGTCGTCATCGCCGGCGGCGGGCAGGCGGGGTTTCAGACCGCTTTTTCCTTACGCGCGGAAGGCTACGAAGGGCCGATCACGCTGATCGGCGAGGAGCCGCATGCGCCGTATCAGCGGCCTCCGCTTTCGAAGGCGTTTGTGCTGGGAAAACAGAGCGAGGCCCAAGTTCTGCTGCGGCCCGAAAGCTTTTATCGCGATCGCAACATTCGATTGCTCGCGGGCGAGCGCGTGGTTGGGATTGAGACGTTCGAGCATCGCGTGCGTCTGGCTTCCGGAGCCGCGATTCCCTATGACGCTCTGATTCTGGCTACGGGCGCCCACAACCGCGTTTTGCCCGTCTCGGGCGCTCAATTCGACGGCGTTTGTTACCTGCGGACGCTCGGCGAGGCGATCGAGATCAAGCGGCGGATCGAGCAGACCCAACAAGTCGTGGTGATTGGGGGAGGCTTCATTGGGCTGGAAATTGCGGCGTCGGCTTGCACCTTGGGAAAAGCGGTGACCGTGGTGGAAATGCTCCCGCGGTTGATGGCGCGCGTGGTTGCGCCCCTGGTCTCGCAATTCTTTCATCATTCTCACGAACGCGAGGGCGTGGAGGTTTTGCTCGACGCGAAGGTCCGCGAGATTCGCGCGAGCCAAGGGAAGGCGCAAGAAGTCGTTCTTGACGATGGGACAATCCGCGCGGCGGATCTGGTGATAGTGGGGATCGGCATCCGGCCGCGGACGGAACTGGCGGAGGCAGCCGGGCTGCCCGTAAGCAATGGAATCGCGGTAGACGAATTCTTGAGAACTCGCGACAACCGCATCTATGCGATTGGCGATTGCGCGGAATACCCCAATCCGTTCGCCGGCTCGCGGGTGCGTTTGGAATCTGTGCAGAACGCAGTGGATCAGGCGGTATGCGTGGCGAAAGCGATCGCGGGAAAGCCCGCTCCTTACCGCGCCACGCCGTGGTTCTGGTCGGATCAGTTCGATATCCGGTTGCAGATGGTGGGTCTGCCGGCCGGGCATGATAACGTCGCGGTCAGAGGACAACCCGAGGATGGAAAATTTTCGGTTTTCTACTTTCGCGACGGCAGGCTCTGCGCCGCGGATTCCATCAACCGGGCGGCGGAACATATTGCCGCGCGGAGACTGATCGCCATGGGCGCCTCGCTGACTCCCGAGCAGGCGGCCGACGAGAGCGTCAACCTGAAAGTGCTCGCCGCCGAGCGCGCCGCAGTATAAGCCGAGCGGGAGTCCTTGCCTTCGGTCCGGATCGGCCAGTTTGGCGCCGAAGATGCAAGAAATTTTCGATCCGGGCGAAGCCCTGGGTTTAGACTCATCCCGTGTACAGGCTATTGTTGCCGCCGCAACTGCAGGATCCGAAGCCAGGGCCGGTCTGGCGCCGTCAAACAAGTAGGAGGAGGGAAACTATGAAATTACCTCTTGCATTTACGGCTGTTGCGATTGCCGGAACGCTGGCGGCGCAGACGCCGGCCACGCCTGCCACGGGCGGAACGCCGCGAGCACAGGTTGGCGAGCGCGGTGGCGTGCGATCGGATTTCTTTGTTCAGCGCTTGACTAGAGAGTTAAGCTTGACTCCGGATCAGCAAACAAAGGTGCGGCAGATCTTTGCTGACACCAGGAGAAGCGCGGAAGCGTTAAGTCCAAAAATGGGTGAGCAGCATGCTGCCCTGAGAGCGGCCATTAAGGCAAACAACGACGCGGAAATCGATCGGATCATTCACGATAATTGCGGAATGATCGCCGATTTCCACGCGCTGCACGCCAAGGCGATGGCCAGAGTCTATCAATTGCTGACCCCGACTCAAAAGACGAAGTTCGATCAGATGGACATGCGTTGGTTTGGTCCAATGCATCGTACAGCAACCACGGCCGGCGAATAACGCAGTTTAGCGTCAACGGAAATCTGGCGGGGATAACGGCATCTGCCTATGAGTATTTCAGCAATACCGCAGGAGTGCAGATGCCGCCCGCCAGAGTCGTTTAAGTGAAGCGGCTCAGCAAAGCCGCTATTTTTATTCAAAGCCGAGTTCAGCGCAGTGCGAATGCGAAGAGAGAATTTCCAGCCGAGATGGCGACGTACTGGCGGCCGTTGACTGAATAAGTTATAGGGCCGGCGAAGACGCCTCCGCCGAGGGTCGCCTTCCACAACAGATTGCCGTTGCGCGCGTCGAGGGCGACGAAGTGGCCGTCGCGCCCGCCGGCGAAGACTAAATCCGTATCCGTGGTCAGGATGCCGCTATCGGTGACGTCGCCCATTTTGAATTCCCATTTGCGCTCGCCGGTCACCGGGTCCATCGCGCGCACGGCGCCGTAGCCCTCGTTGTCCTTGCGCTGCATGGTTTGGTCGGGAAAGAAGGGCACGCTGGATCGTGGAAACGCGCCCGTATAAGTCCGGCCTTCCGTGTACTCGACATCCTGTTTGATGTAAGTGGAGTCGTAGTTCACCCATGAGGGGATGTAAAAAAGACCAGTGCGGGCGCTATAGGACGGCGAATACCAGTTCGTGCCGCCCTGATTGCCGGGAAAGATCTGCGTGCCTTGAGGCGTGGGGACTTTGCCGGGAGCGCGCATGGGGCGGCCCTTTTCATCGAATCCAGTCATCCAGTTCACTTCGACGAATGGTTTGCCTTGCAGGAATTCGCCGGTGGTGCGATCCAGCACGTACATCAGGCCGTTACGGTTGGCCCATAGCATCACCTTACGCCGCGAGCCTCTCCAATTCATGTCGGCGAGCACTGGAACCTGTACGGCGTCGTAGTCGAACTCATCATGCGGGGAAAACTGGTAGTGCCATTTCAGTTTGCCGGTATCAGGATCGAGCGCGACGACGGAATCGGTGTAGAGATTGTCACCGGGCCGGACGTCGCCATTCCAATCCGGTCCGGGGTTGCCGACGCCCCAATAGGTGAGGTTCTGTTCGGGGTCGTAAGAGCCCGTGACCCAAACCGAGCCGCCGCCGGTTTTCCAGGCGTCATTCTTCCAGGTGTCGTGGCCGGGCTCACCGGGGCCGGGAATGGTATTGAAACGCCAGGCCTCCTGGCCGGTTTTCGCGTCGAAGGCGGCGATAAAGCCCCGGATGCCGTATTCGCCGCCGGCCACGCCCATGATCACCTTGTCTTTAACGATGAGCGGCGCGTGGGTTAGCGCATAGCCGGCAGCGGCGTTGGCGATTTCGCGATTCCAAAGCGGCTTGCCGCTCTTGGCGTCGACGGCGATCAGATGTGCGTCGATCGTGCCCATATAGAGCGTGTCGCCCAGGATCGCGGCGCCGCGATTGATGCGGCCGCAGCATGGGCGAGCCGCCGGCGATGGCTTGTAGCTGTAGACCCAGAACACGCTCCCGTTCGTGGCGTCTAGCGCGATGACGTCGTTCGGCGCCTGGACGGTGTACATAACGCCGTCGACCACCAGGGGCGTGGCTTCGAATTTTTCGAGCGACCGCGCCTGGAACACCCATTGCGTCTCCAGAGTCTTGACGTTGCCCGTGGTGATCTGCGAGAGCGAGCTGTGGCGCTGGCTCTGCATCGTGCCCGAGTAAGTGAGCCAGTTCTGTGGCTCGCGATCGGCGTGGAGGATGCGGTCGAAGGTGACCTGCGCCCGGAGCGCCGTGGCGATGGACAACAGCACGACAAGGGGCTTATTCATGATGGATCTATTGTATGACTGGGCGAGGCAGGGAAGTGCGCTCGCTAGCCTAAACGTTCAGATACCAGGGAACGTTGACGACGCTTATGCGCTGGTTGCCTTTCACCAGCAGCAGCGCCTTCAGCACGGCGGCGTGCTGATTGTGCAGGAAGTAGTGACGCCAGTGGCGCTCTACCATTTCCGGGATCAGTATGGCGATGTAGCGGTCCGGGTGCTCTTGCTCGATTTGCTCGATAAATTGAAGGATCGGCCCAAACAACTGGCGGTAGGGAGACCTGATCACGGTTAGCTTCGGCGGGTTCACTCCCAACTCGAGCGCGGGCGATTCCACCAGGCGGGTCCATTGATCGCTGAGGTCGCCGGCTTCGTCTGGGTCGGATTTCACTTGCAGCGCGTGGATTTCTGTGGACAAAGTCATCGCGAAGCAGAGAGCTTTTTCCGCAATTTTGCTCCATCCGTTCAAAGGAACGATGACAATCGGCCGGTGAAGGTGGCTGAGATTCCAAGGCGTGTGCAGCTCGATTTCTTTTTCCACGGCCCGGTAATGGCGGCGCACGGCAATCATGAAAGCTAATAGAGACGGGATAAGCAAGACGGTGACCCACGCGCCCGCAAGGAACTTAGCGGCCAAGACCACCACGACAGTAGCCGCGGTGGCGGTGGCCCCCAAGCCGTTGATCAGCATGCTGCGTACGGAGCCCGGACCGCCCACGCGTTTCCAATGCATCACCATTCCGGCTTGAGAAAGCGTGAATGCCAGGAACGCTCCCACCGCATAGAGCGGAATCAAACGGTCGGTGACGCCTCCGAAGATGATGAGCAGAATCGCGGCGAGAGCCGCCAGCACGTAAATGCCGTGCGAGAACACCAGGCGGCGGCCACGCGCGGAAAAGGAGTGGGGAAGGTACCCGTCGCCGGCGACGATTTGGCATAGGCGCGGAAAATCGGCGAAAGCGGTATTGGCCGAAAGAGCGAGCACGGCCAGAATGGACCCAATGCTGATGTAATAGAAAACTCCTTTGCCAGCCACTGCGGCGATGAGTTGCGACAGCAGGCTTTCGTAGCCGGGTTGGCCGGGGTCGGTGGCGTTGATTTGATAGGCCCTCGCCAGCCAGGCGATGCCGGCCAGCATGAGGATCAGAATGCCGATGATCGCCGTAAGCGTTTTCCTCGCCGATTCGACGGGAGGCTCGCGGAAAGCTCTCACGCCATTGCTGACAGCTTCGACCCCAGTCATCGCGGTGCAGCCGCTGGAGAACGATTGCAAGATCACCCACGCGCCAACGGCTGCAGTGGCGGCGCCGGGAGCATGCGGCGCTACCACTGGCTGCGGATGGCCGCCGCTGAGCAGAGACTTGATCAGACCCACGGCGATGGCTCCGAGCAGGCAACCGATAAAAAGATAAGTCGGGACCATGAAGATGTTTCCCGTTTCCCGAACGCCACGAAGATTAATGAGCATAATTACCGCCAAAATCCCCAGACAAGTCCCGAGCGTATGAGGCTGCAGCCCCGGCGCCGCGGAAACCAGGGCGCCGACTCCGGCGGAGATGCCGACGGCGACGGTAAGAATATAGTCCACGATAAGGGCCGCAGCCGCGAGCAGCCCCAAGCGTTGGCCCAGATTCTCCCGCGCGACGGTATAGGATCCGCCGCCGCCCGGATAAGCGGCGATGGTCTGTCGGTAGGAAATATAGACGATAATCAGCAGGGCGATAATGCTGAAGCTGATGGGTACGATGTACTGAAGGGCGAGCGCGCCCAGGGGGATCAGCAGCGTGAGCGCGGCTTCCGGCCCATAGGCGGCGGAGCTCAACGCATCCAGGCCGAACACTCCAATCCCTGCGAGTGGACCCAGCCGCTGCTCGGAATCTTCGTAGCTTGCGAGGGGCTTGCCAAACAGCAAATCGCCGATCGACATAGGCAATATTATCCCCCGGTACGCCATTTGTTAAACTCATCGCGATGACACCCGAACAACGAACCGATTTGGTGGAAGCTCTGGAGAAGAGCCGACAGGAATTTCAAGCCGCCGCGGCGGACGTGAGCGAAGAGCATGCCAGGGCCAAACCAGAGCCCGGCCGGTGGTCGGTCTTGGAATGCGTGGAGCACGTGACGGTGGTGGAGGAGAGGTTTCTGGGCAGATTGGAGGCCGCCCCGCGCCTGGAATCTCCGCGCGTAGACAAAGAAAAGGAAGCCGAATTAGCCGTTCGTGTTCCAAATCGAACCACAAAGGCGGAGGCGCCGGAGCCTGTGAGGCCTACGGGGCGCTTCTCCAGCCTTGCCGAGGCGTTGGACCAGTTCCACGCAGCGCGAGATCGAACGATCCGCTTCACCCAGGACCGGGCCAGGGATCTGCACTGGCTCGCTCTGGAACACCCTCGATTCGGACCGTTGAACGGAGCGGAATTCATCGTGTTGATCGCGGGCCATGCGCGGCGGCACGCGGCGCAAATCCAGGAAGTCAAATCGGTTTTCGGAACAGCGTGAAATCGCGACGAAAGTTCCTCGCCGGCGGAGTCGCCGCGGCGGCCGCCGGCCAGTCGAGGGCACAGCAGACCGGAGGCATCCGCGGCTACGATCACGTCGCCTTGCCCATGCAGAACACCGAAGCGATGATCGCGTTTTATCGCGGCCTGGGTTTGGAGGTGCGCGAGAGCGCCAACGCCGTCTCGGTTTACGTCGGGGATCAGATGATCAATTTCCATCGCCCGGCATTGTGGCGCAGCGGAACGTTTACCTTACGCGCCCCGGCCGCCACGCCGCCCTGCGGCGATCTTTGTTTCGTGTGGGAAGGCACGCCCGCGGCTCTCAGGGCAATGCTCGACAAAGCAGGAGCGAAGATCGAAGAGGGTCCGGTCGCGCGTCAAGGCGGACGCAAGAAAGCCGCTTCCAGCGTCTACGTGCGCGACCCGGACGGGAATTTGCTCGAATTCATGATTTATTCTTGAGTTCTCGCAAAGAAAGCAACGATCGCAAAGAAGTCTTAGCGTGCTTTGCGGCTTTGCGAGAGACTTTTCTGTTTACTTCGCTTCCAGTGCGGCCAGCCTCGGGCCGGACTTCCCTCTCGGCAACAGGCTCGGACCGGACGGCGTGAAGATCTTCGACGCGTCCGTGTGAACATCCAACACTAAGCCAAGGAAGCCCGACTGCATTTCATCCCAATTCTGATCTCCCCAGAGGATGTTTTTGGTCGGATCGGGATTGAACTTATTGTTCGCAGAGTTGTCGTAATGCGCGACGGTGCGAATGCGAGTTCCCTTGGGAAGCAGAATGGGCTTGGCGAGCTGATATCCCACTTGCCAATCGAAATTCCATTTTCCTTTGAACACGGTTTCGGATTCGCCGGTAGGATAGAGCAGACGAAGCTCGTAATCTTTGCCGCGAAGATGCATGTGAGGCTGGATGTACACGAGCTTGGCGCCATCCACTCCGACCGTGACCTCGCTCACTACTTCGGCGTTGCTATCGCCCGCAGGAATGACCAGATTAAATGCCGCGGGCGTGCCGGGCGACATCCAGTAACGCTGCTTCGGCGGCTCTTTCGCGAACACCAGGCCAACTTTAGATTGGTCCGTTTGCGGCGTGCCTACGGAGGTGTAGTGAATGTTGAACACGATGTCAGAGCCTTTGGGAACGAATTTCGCCGAACCTCCGACATCGAAGGTTTGGGCGCCCAGTCCCGGATTGTATTTGCCGAGCAGGTCCGTGCCTTCCTTCGCGCCGGCCATGGCTTCGGAGCCTTCTTCGTAGGCTTCTCCCGGAACAGCGTTCCTCATCCAAGTGGAATTAGGCGGGCGCACGATCGCGCGCATATGATGCACGACTTTCGCATTGCCCGGCCGCATCTCCGCGGCCACCACCCATTTGTCTTCGTCGAAATGAGCGGTGACGAGGATGTTCTGGTAGTTAATTGTGCCCGTGGCTGCGACGTGAAACTCCTTGGGCATTTCAATAATCATGTCCGGCTTGATGTTCCATCCGTCTCGGAAGCTGCTCGGCGGAGGCGCGTCCTTCTTGTCGCCCTCGGGAGCGCCGCCATCCACCCAGTTCACTAGGGTCGAGATTTCGGCTGCGCTCAGCCGGCGGTCGTTGGCGAAATGGCCATAATTAGGATCGGCGAACCAGGGAGGCATCTTTTCTGTGACCACGGCAGTCTTAATAGCCTTCGCCCACGGGCGGGCCGATTCATAAGTCAGCAGCGAAAACGGCGCGATCTCGCCGGGACGATGGCATTCCTGGCAGTGCTTTTGGAGAATTGGAAGAACGTCCTTTTGGAAAGTGGGCGCCGCGAACGCAGCCGCTCCCGCAAATACAAACGTCACGCCGGCACGAATCATCCTTTTACCTCGCTGCATGCAGTATATCTAGTTCTCTTGGCTTGCCACAATCCAGCCCGCAAAGGGCGCGCGGGCGCCTCAATTCCCTCCAACCAAGCAGCCTGCGCGCTCCGTTTTGCGGGCTGTCTTAGGACGATCAGCCATCCAAAGCAGGAAAGCGCCTCCAGCCATGAGGACCAGATCGGTGGTTTCGGGCGTGCGGTCGGGAATGTAGATCTGAGCCGCCTCGCCGGCTGCGAGCAGGGCTAGGGGGATCAAGACCGCCCAAAACCATCCCCCGCCGCGCATTCGCATGGCCCACACAACGGCGGTGTAGAAGAACAGCTTTCCGAATACGAGCGGAAAAGAGATCTCCGGGCGGGCATAAAGCATTCCTTCGAATGGAAGCCACGAAAAATCCTGGCGCCCTCCCCACTGGAATGGCATCAGTTCTTGGACCGCTAGCCAAAGCAGGAACAGGGGCGCCAGCGCCTTCTTCATCGGGTGGACACCTGGCCGCAGAGCGATAGCGACGGTCACAATGCCAAGCACTTCATTCACAGCGGGCATCCATCTCGGCGGCGAATCGCCGTATTGCGAAGGGTGGCGGCTCATGGCCGGCAAGAGCAGAAAGCCGTTCCACGCCAGCCACAACGCGGCCAGCACCAGTCCCTCCGGCGCGAAGCGGCGGGATAGCGCGGGCCAGTGGCGATGCGCGCGCTTCCACGCAAAGGCGGCGATGGCTCCGAGCGCTGTTCCGAGGCTGTTCGACAGAATGTCGTTGTAGTCACCCACGTGCCAGGCGTTGTATCGCTGAGCTTGTTCGACGCCGAACGACAGCGTGAAGCCGGCGGCAAAGGCGAAGAACAAGCCCGCCGCGCCACCGCCGAACGCTAGAAACGCGGCTGCTCCGAGCGGGACATAGAACACGATGTTAAGGAGAAAATCGAGAAGGAAACCGCTGGTCCAGAGGGGGAGCCAGCGGAGATGCGCCGCGTGGGGATTGTAGTGGAACACCCAGGGATAAAGAGAGCCGTAAACGACGGCAATCATGTAAAGGAGAAGGAACACGGCGCCCCGGCGGGTGTAGAGAGTCTTCATGGCTACAGACGGTTGATCAGACTCG
>DASQJB010000350.1:0-33927 GCA_035631295.1 Bryobacteraceae bacterium
AGATGCTCTGGCCCAAGTTGTGGAGCAGTTGGGTTGCTTTCATAGATCACCTCTTCAATTAGCGAGAGCGTGATTTACGATCTCGCGTGCTTCGGAAACGATGGCTTCCAGATGAGCTTCGCTCTGGAAGCTCTCAGCGTAAATCTTGTAGATGTTTTCCGTTCCGGACGGCCGCGCCGCAAACCAGCCGCTCGCGGCTGCGACCTTCAATCCGCCGATCGGCGCGCCGTTGCCGGGCGCGCGGGTCAGCTTGGCTGCAATCAGTTCTCCGCCCAGCATGGATTCGCTTACGTTTTCTGGAGATAGCCTCCCAAGCTTGGCTTTCTGCTCTGGCGATGCTGGAGTATCGATGCGGGTGTAATACGATGCTCCGAACTCCGCGGCCAACTCGCGGTAATGCTCGCCCGGATCCCGTCCGGTGCGGGCGGTAATCTCGGCCGCAAGTAGAGCGAGGATGATTCCGTCTTTATCTGTAGCCCAGACCGATCCATCGCGGCGCAGAAAACTCGCCCCGGCGCTCTCTTCGCCGCCAAAGCAAATCGAGCCGTCGAACAGACCCGGCGCGAACCACTTGAATCCCACGGGGACTTCCCACAGCTTGCGCCCAAGCTTTTGCACCACGCGGTCGATCATGCTGCTGCTGACCAGAGTCTTTCCCACGGCGGCTCCAGCGCGCCATTCAGTGCGATACGACAGCAGATAACGGATGGCCACGGCGAGATAGTGATTTGGGTTCATCAGGCCTTCGCTAGGCGTGACGACGCCATGGCGGTCGGCGTCCGGATCGTTGGCGAACGCGACTCGATATTTGTCCTTCAAACCGACCAGACGGGCCATAGCGTAGGGGCTGGAGCAATCCATCCGGATGCGGCCGTCGTGGTCGACGGTCATAAACGAGAAAGTGGGATCGATAGCCGGATTGACTACGGCAATATCCAGACCGTAAACCGAATTGATCGGCTCCCAATAAGGATTCGCCGAACCGCCGAGCGGATCGACGGCCAGGCTCATGCGTGCATCCTGAATGGCGTCCATGTCCAAAACGCTGCTCAGGTCGCGAACATAAGGCATGACAAAGTCGTCTTGATGCGTGGTCGGGGCTCGGAGCGCCTTTTCGAACGGTATCCGCTTCACGTCGGCGTGGGGGCCGCGCAGCAATTCGTTGGCCCGGTCTTCAATCCAGCGCGTCACGTCGGTATCCGCCGGGCCGCCGTTCGTCGGGTTGTATTTGAAGCCTCCGTCCTCCGGCGGGTTGTGCGACGGCGTCACCACGATGCCGTCTGCGAGGCGTTCCCTGCGGCTGCGGTTGTAAACGAGGATTGCGTGTGAGATTACGGGCGTGGGCGTCACGCCGTCATCGCTTTGAATGATAGTCTCCACTCCGTTGGCGGCGAGGACTTCAAGCGCCGTCCGCTGCGCCGGGCCGGACACAGCGTGCGTGTCCTTGCCCATGTACAAAGGGCCGTTCGTTCCCACCGAAGCGCGGTAGTCGCAAATGGCTTGGGTGATGGCCAAAATGTGCGCCTCGGTAAACGTGCCGCGTAGCGGCGAGCCGCGATGTCCGCTAGTGCCGAAGCTGACTAACTGATTGGGATCGTCCAGATCAGGTTGGCCCGCGTAGTATTCCGATTCGAGCCGCCCAACGTCGACGAGCATTTCCTTGGGAGCAGGAAGGCCCGCAAGAGGGGAAATTTCAGAGCGTTGTTCTAAGAGATCGGGCATGCTTCTATTTTCCAGATTTCCGACGCATATTCGGAAACGGCCCGGTCGCTCGAAAAGTTACCGGAGCTTGCCGCGTTCCAGATGGCTTTTCGTGCCCACTCATGGGGGCTCGCATATAGCTCCATGAGGCGGCGATCCGCGTCGAGGTAGGAACCAAGGTCGGCCAGATTCATATAAAAGTCTGTGCGACAGAACGCGTCGAGGATAGGCGCAAACGCGCCTGGCTCGTTGCGGCTGAAGAATCCGGAGCTGATCAGTTCGATGGCGGCTCGCGTTTCGGGTTCGTTCTCACAGTGCCAATGAGGGTTGTACCAGCCGCGCGTCGCGGCGACTTGCTCGGCCGTCAGGCCGAAGAGGAATAAGTTCTCCTCGCCCGCTTCCTGCGCCATCTCAATGGTGGCGCCGTCGCGCGTGCCGAGAGTCAGCGCGCCGTTCACCATGAATTTCATGTTGCTGGTGCCGCTTGCCTCGTAGCCCGCGGTCGAGATCTGGTTGGAGACGTCGCTGGCCGGAATGAGCCGTTCCGCAAGAGACACGTTGTAATCGGGCAGAAACACGACTCTGATCCGTCCATTCACAGCCGGATCGCCATCGATCGCGCCCGCAAGGTTGTTGATGAATTTGATAATGAGCTTGGCCAGTCGGTAACCCGGGGCAGCTTTGCCGGCGAAGAAGAACGTACGGGGATACATTTCCATTTGTGGATTGTTCCGTAGCCGGTTATAGAGCACGATAATGCGCAGTGCATTAAGGAGTTGGCGCTTGTACTCATGGATTCGCTTCACCTGGCAGTCAAAGATGGAATCGGGATCGACAGTTCGGCCGGACGAAGAGGTGAGCCAATCGGCGAACCGCGACTTTGCCTCCCGCTTGGCCTGGAAGAAAGCCTCCTGGAAGCTCGTATCGCTGGCCAAAGGCTTGAGCCTTGCCAGTTGATTGAGATCCGTGATCCATCCGTCACCGATGGCCCCGGTGATCGCCCGCGCGAGAGCCGGATTCGCCAGCAGCAGCCAACGGCGCGGCGTGACTCCATTGGTTTTGTTATTGAAGCGTTCCGGGAAAACTTCGGCCAGATCTTTCATAGCGGTTCTGCGCAGCAACTCGGTGTGAATCGCCGCGACGCCGTTGGTGCTATGCGAGCCGGCGATGGCGAGATTCGCCATACGAAGCTTTTTCCCCTCGGTTCCCTCCATGAGGCTTACGCGCTCAACGCGCTCTTCGTCGCCGGGGAAGCGAATCCGAACCTCATCAAGCAAACGGCGATTGATTTCACAAATGATCTCCAAGCACCGGGGTAGCAGGTTCTCGAACCACGCAAGCGGCCATTTCTCCAGGGCTTCTGGCAACAGAGTATGGTTCGTGTAGGCCAGCGTCCTCGTCGTGATATTCCAAGCCTGATCCCAACTCAGATGCGCGTCGTCGAGCAGAATGCGCATGAGCTCGGGGACCGCCAGTGCGGGATGGGTATCGTTGAGCTGGACGGCCGCTCTTTCGGGAAACATGCTCCAATCGGAGTTGCTTCGCAGGAATCGCCGCACGATGTCGGCAAGGGAGCAGGCCACCAGAAAATACTCCTGCACGAAGCGCAACCCCTGCCCGAGGCTTGTCGTGTCATCTGGGTAGAGCACCCTGGTGACGGACTCTGCTGATAAGGTCTGGGCCAACGCACCCACGAAATCGCCGCCGCTGAACTCCCGGAAGTTGAAATAGTCGGGCGAGGCCGCGGCCCAGAGGCGGAGCGTATTGATCGTCTTGCCGCCGTAACCTACCACAGGACGATCAAACGGAATTCCGAAGAGCGTGGATCGGCGGCCGGGGACGGCGCGCAGGCCGCCTCCACGGAGCTCGAACCCGCAGTTCAGGCCAATTTCAACTCTCTCGTTCAGCCGCGGGACTTCCCAAGGATCCTGGCGGCGCAGCCAATTGTCCGGCTCCTCTTGCTGCCAGCCGTCCCGGATGGTTTGCTTAAACATGCCGTATTCGTAGCGGAGGCCGTAACCCATAGCGGGGAGCTGCAACGTCGCAGCGGACTCCATGAAGCAGGCTGCCAGCCTCCCCAAACCTCCATTGCCTAACCCGGCGTCCGGTTCCTGCTCCAGCAGCTCCATCCAATCAAGGTGCTTTTGTTGAACGGCTTGTTCGATAAACGGATCGATCCGAAGATTGAGCACGTTGTTGGCGAGCGACCGTCCAATGAGGAACTCCATGGAAAGGTAGTAGAGGCGCTTGGCGTTGCGAGTCTCGTAGGTTTTCTCCGTGAGCACCCAGCGCTGTGAAAGGACATCTCGCACAGAGCGAGCGATGGCTTCAAAACGATTCCGCGGCGACGCTGCAGCCGGATCTATGACGTTGTCGAAAAGGAGATGACGCTCATAGAGTCCGTTCTCAGTTCCAGCAAAGCGGATCGGGCCGCATCCATATTGTTCGAGCAGTTTCGAAACATCTCGAGACCCTGGCGAGGCTAGAGTCTCCAAGATCGTGTCCGCCATGATTCAATACCTCTCCGGCACGAACCGCCGGTCTTTCAGCGTGGCTTCGTCGTCGTAGGCGCCTTTCATGGAGCGCTTAGGCAGCTTCACCTTTTCTTTCGGAACGGGCTCATAAGGAATCAGGCTCAAGAAATGGGAGATGCAATTAAGGCGCGCCCGTTTCTTGTCGTCGGAGCGGACAATGTACCAGGGGGCGGCGTCCGTGTCGGTGGCCTCGAACATCATGTCTCGCGCGCGGGAATAGCCGTACCAGCGAGAGCGGGAGGGCAAGTCCATGGGGCTGAGCTTCCACTGACGCAGCGGATCTTCGATACGGGCCAGAAAACGCCGCTCCTGCTCTTTATTGCTAACCTCCAACCAAAACTTGATCAGCCTGATCCCGCCCTCCGCGGTCCAACGTTCCACGACTGGACACAACTCGAGAAAGCGGCGATGCTCTTGCTCCGTGCAGAACCCCATCACGTATTCCACTCCCGCGCGGTTGTACCAACTGCGGTCGAAGATGACGATTTCCCCCGCGGCGGGGAAATGCTGGATGTAGCGCTGCATGTACATTTGAGTCTTTTCCCGGTCTGATGGGGCGGGGAGCGCTACTACGCGGAACACGCGCGGGCTGACGCGTTCGGTGATGGCTTTAATCGTGCCGCCTTTTCCAGCGCCGTCGCGGCCTTCCATCACCACGATGATGCGTTCTCCTGTGGACTTCACCCAATCCTGGAGCTGGCAGAGCCGTACTTGCAGCTTGCGCAACTCTTTTTCGTATTCCTTGCGGTTCATCTTCGGCCTGGCCGCGTTACTGGATTTTTGCGAATGCTTCATGACCCGGCTCCGTTTCGGACTATTGCTTTCTGAAGCGCCACGCGCTGATGGAAAACAGGGCGATCGCAAACGCGATCAGAATCGCCAGATTCGGCCAGAGCGCGCTCCACGGCGCGTTCTTCAGGGTGACTCCGCGGACGATGGTCACCAGATAACGCAACGGGTCCAAATACGAGAGCTTCTGGAAGAATGGCGGCATGTTCTCGACCGGGGATGTCGATCCTGAAAGCAGCGTGATCGGCGGGTTCACAAAGAACGTGAGCAATTGAGCCTGCTGCTGCGATTTCGAGACCGTCGCGACCATTACGCCAATACCGATTCCGGCCATGGCGGCGGCGGCCCCAGCAACCGTAAACAGCCACAGCGCCCCGCGGACAGGCAGATCGAAGACAAGCATGCCGACGCCGAGCGCGACGAATAGCACGATCATCATCAGCACGAAGACCGGCGTGGTTTTTGCGAGCAACATCTCACCTGTCTGGGCCGGGGTCATCAACAACTGCTCGATGGTGCCCGTCTCTTTTTCCTTGACGGCCAGCGCCGAGGCCACCAGCGACGCGTTGATGAACATGATGATGCTCATGACGCCGGTTACATAGTGCCAGGACGCCACCAGGCCCGGATTGTAGAGATAGGCGGGTTGTACCCCGGGGGCGCCGGGAGGCGGGGCAGCATGCGCGGCGCGGGTGAGGGCGAGAGTGCGCCTGGAACTGTACTCCACGGCCGGAAAGAGGCTGCCGGCCTGATTGTTGTATGCCTCTAGAACCTTTCCCAGATAACCCTGTGCGATCTGCGCAGTATTAGCGTCTACCGCATCAATCACCACCTGTACGTCGGCCGTCTGGCCGCGCACAAGAGTGCGCGCGAAGTCCTCCGGGATCGCCAGGAATAGATCCAGGTCCAAATTCCTGAGCGCAGCCTCCGCATCTTGCGAGCGCAGAAACTGGCGCGTGACCTTGAAATTCACGTTCTCGGTTAAAGAGTTGATGAAGTTCCGGCTCTGCGGCGTAAGACTTTCATCCACGACGCCCAGGCGGAGGCCGCGGACCTTGGGGTTCAACGCGTATCCGAATAAGACCAAGACGAGTGTCGGAGGGATCATCAGTTGAACGATCAAGCCACGATTGCGCCGGAGCTGCTGGACTTCCTTCGTGGCCAATGCCAAATAGCGCCTGAAGAATGCTGTCATTTTAGGACCCTACGCTTTGAACTGCATCTTGCGCATCTGGATCACATTGATGCCAAAAAATGCCGTCGCCAGAAGCAGCAACGCCACCATCGGCCAGAACGACGTTTTCCATCCCACGTCGCGCAGAATGGAGTTGCGGACAATTTGCACGTAATGGGTTGCGGGCAAAAGGTTAGAAAACCAGCGAATTTGCACGGGTATATTCCGCACGGCGAACAGGTAGCCGGAAAGCAGCAACGAAAGCAGAAACGAGCCCATTTGAACGCCTTGAATCGCGGCGCTCTGGGTTCCCGTAGCGTTGCCCATCATCATTCCGAAGAACACTCCGGCGAACAGATACAAGATGGTTGCCGTCAACAGCACAGTGGGATCGGTCGGAATTCGGTAACCGAATGCCAACAGCCCGAGCGCGAAGCAAATGACGAGTTCTACGAGTCCGATCAAGACATAAAGCAGAGCCTTGCCCGTCACCCATTGGACTGCCGTAAGACTGGAGGCGTATGCCTGGATGATGGTCCCCATTTCGTATTCTTTCGAGGTCGCCAACGCTCCCAACAACGCGGGGAAAATGATCAGCATCAACCCCAGTGCGCCCGCGCCAAAATATACCGGGTTCGAGAGTCCGGGGTTATACCAAAGACGCTGGTCCGCTCTTACTAGAAGTGGCGGTTCCGGAATGATGCCGCTTTTGTGGACAAAGCTCGTATTGAGCGCCGCCGCATAGTTGCCCAGAGCCGTGGCGGCGTTAGAATCGGTCGCGTCGATCAGCAACTGGACGTTGGGCTCGGCTGCGCTGCGGGCATCCCGCTCGAAATTCGGCGGAATGATCAGCGCCGCGCGTGCTCTCCCGCTCGCGAGCGCTCGCTCGGGCGATTCTCCTGGTTTCCGCGGGGTGATGTGGAAGGTGAGCGCGGCGGCGTAGGTTTCCAGGTAAGTCCGGCTGAGCGGCGTGTTGTCGTAGTCGTAAACCAGGAGCCTCACATTGCGCAGTCGCAACGATTGGGTGAGGCCGGCTAAGGACATCAGCACGACGGGCATCAGCACAGCCAGCAAGACCAACAACTTGTCCCGCCGGAACAGCCTCCATTCCTTCATCGCCTGGGCGCCAATTTTTTTCATAGCGGGATGGCCGACCTTCGCGATTCGATGAGAGAGATGAATACGTCTTCGAGCGAGAACTCCGCCGGATTCCAGGCGGTGACTTTGACGCCCGCAGTCTCCAGTTCAGCCTTGGCTTCCTTCTGCTGCCCTTCAGTTTCAGTCACCAAGTGCAATTTGTCGCCGAACAGCGATACGCGGGATGCGCCGAACTTCGTCTTGAGCGTCGCAAGCGCGAGGTTGGGTTTGTCCGTCTCGATTTCGGAGAGCGAGCCCTTCATATTCGCCTTCACTTCGCTCGGCGATCCTTCCGCGATGACCTCGCCTGCCACCATGAATCCAATCCGGTTACACTGTTCGGCTTCCTCCAGGTAATGAGTCACTACCAGGATTCCGGCTCCGCGATCCGCCAATGCATTGATCACCCGCCACATGGCGCGTCGCGCCAGCGGATCGACGCCTGAAGTGGGTTCATCCAGAAAAATCGCTTCCGGTTCATGCATGACAGCCGCGCCGAACGCAACACGCTGCTTCCATCCCCCGGGAAGGGATCGAGTGATCATCCCCTCTTCGCCGCTCAGTTCCGCGGTTTCAAGCACCCACTTTTTGCGCTCCTCGCGCACGCTTTCATCCACACCGTACAGACGGGCATAGAAGTCCAGGTTCTCGCCGATCGTCAAGTCGTCGTAAAGCGTGAACTTCTGCGACATGTACCCTATCCGGGAACGCACGGAAGTCGCCCGCAGCCCCTTCGACTTTCCCAGCAACGTGACGCCGCCGGAAGTTGGTTCGATCAAACCGCATATGATCTTGATCGAGGTGGTTTTTCCGGCGCCATTTGCGCCCAGCAGTCCGTAGATCTCGCCATTGCGAATTTCGAGTTGAAAGTTCTTCACTGCCTGAAACGATCCGAAGATTTTGTTCAGGTCTTTCGCGCCGATGACGATTCCTTTGCGGTCGAAAGGCGGGGAGGGGTGAGGAAAAGGTGGAACCTCATGAACGCCTCGCATTTTGCGCAACTGGCCTACGAAGGCATTTTCCAGCGTCGGCTGTGAGCGGCGAATTTCTTTCACCTCGAGGCCATTGGATTCCGCGCGCTGGCGGAGGTCTGCTTCGGCTGTGTCCGGGTTTGCCGCCATCACATCGAGGCGATCGCCGAATCTCTGCACGTCTTCTGCTTCGGGAGATTTGGCGAGAACATTTTCGGCTTGCGCCAGGGGCTCCACCTCCACTTCCAGCCGGGTCAGCCCCGTCTTGGAGCGAAAGCGCGTCGGAGTGTCAATGTCGTAAATTTTGCCCCGCTCTATTAATGCCACGCGGTGGCAACGTTCTGCTTCGTCGAGATAGGGAGTCGCGACGACGATGGTCATCCCGACGGTCGCCAGCGACGTTAAGGCATCCCAAAAGTCGCGCCGAGTCACCGGATCCACCCCTGTGGTCGGCTCGTCCAAAAGAAGCAACGCCGGGTCCGCGATCAGCGCGCTGGTGAGCGCGAGCTTCTGCTTCATGCCGCCGCTTAAACGTCCCGCCAATCTATCCGTGAAGCGGGATAGATCGAAGAGCTTGAAATAGCGCTCCCTCCGATCTGCGTAATCGGCCGCGGGGACCTGGCGCAATCCTCCCGCGTACGCAAGATTTTCGTCAACGCTGAGGTCTAGATAAAGACTGAACGGTTGCGTGAGATATCCAACGCGCGGGCCTGCTTCTCGAGGCGTCTTGCCCAATACTCTAATCTCTCCGCCTCCCTGAGGCAGCACGCCGGCGATAATTTTGAACGCCGTCGTTTTGCCGGCTCCGTCGGCGCCAATCAGGCCAAAGATCTCGCCTTCCCGGACTTGGAAATCAACGCGATCGAGCGCCTTGAGCGAGCCATAGCTCTTGGCTAGCGAGACGGCTTCAACGATGACTTCCTCGGGCATCAGCCTTTAGGAGGAACGGCCTGGACCTGGATTCGCCCGTCTGCCGGCATGCCTGGCTTCGCAAACCCGTAAGCGCCGCGCAAACCAAGTTTCAAGCCCATCACCTGCTTCACGCGGTCTTCCTTGAAGTAGGTGTTTTCCGGCGTGAACATCACCTGCGGGTCGATGCGGATCACTTCGGCGGGAACGGGTTCGTTCGGGGTGGAATCGAGATACACCTGCGCCTGCTGGCCGACTTTCACTTTCCCGATTTCGCCTTGCGGCACGAATCCGCGCAAATAGAGCTTGGATAAATCCACCATGGTCAGCATGGTTTGCCCGGGCTGAATCACTCTTCCGGGCTCGGCCGACCGTGTCAGAATTGTGCCCGCGATGGGAGCGTGAATAGTCAAATCGGCGATGTCTGCCTCGATTTTCCGCAGCGCCGCCCTATCCGCCTCGACAGTTGCTTGGGCGGAGGCGATCTGTTCCTTGTGCGCGTCCCTTTGCCTGAGCAACGTCTGGCGGTTGGCTTCCTGGATGGGGATATTTTGCAATTGCGCCCGCGCCCGCTGAAGAGCGGCCTCGGCAGCCGCCACTTGTTTGCGCGCGGCCTCGACAGAGGCAAGAGCCAACTGTTCCTTGGTTTGAAACTGTTCGGATAATTGAACGGCGACGGCTCCCGTCTTGGCCAGAGGAGGATAGCGTTTTGCCTCCATCTGGGCCTGCTCGAGTTCCTCTTCCCATCGCGCAAGCTCGGCTTTGCTCACGGCAACATTCGCCTCGGCCTGCTGGACCTGCCCCGGCGCATCCATCTGGGCCTGCTTGGTGTATAGCTCGGCTTGTTTAATTTTTTCGTCGTAAGTAGCGAGGTCGCGCTGCAATTGGTCCACGATCCGCTGGCTGCTTACGATCCGGGCTCTCTGCGTGTCGCGTATGGCTTCCTGCTGAGGGCTAGAGAGCCACGCCACCACCTGTCCGGCTTCCACGGAGTCGCCTTCGCGCACTGCCAGATTCACAATTCGCCCAGGAATCTTGGACGAGATCTCTACGGTGTCTCCATCAATCCGGCCGCTTACGAAGACCGTGCCTTCGGGTTCTTTATTCCTGTTGCATCCGGACAGAACTAAGGCGGTTATCGCCGCCAAGAGCAAAGCCCATTTCATAGCTCTTTCCCAACCCTCATCTGCGATACGTTTTTTCCGCTACGCCGGAGGCTCTTGCCAGGTCGGCGCGCGCCAGCCCGAGGTTAAACTCGGCCCGGATGCGCGCATCGGCGGCTCGCTCCAGGCGATCCTGCGCGTTCACCACTTCGGTGTTGTCGGCGATGCCCTGAGTGAAGCGCTGCCGCGCCAATTCCACTTCCTGCTGCGATAGCTTGACGTTGGCCTCGCTGGTGGCTACTTCTTTGAGAGCCGACTCTACGCCCGATATGGACGTCAACACCTCCGTCTCAATCTGCGAGCGGCCCTGGTCGAGCGCCGCCAGGGCTTCGCGCAACACGCCCTTGGCTTCCTCGATTTCGCCATGAATGAACCCGCCATCGAAAATGGGGAAGTCCACAATGCCGCTCAGCGAATACACGTTCACGTTGTTCTCTGGCGAGTTCCCGCTTTGGCCATCGCTGAAGCCCATACGCAAAGTGGGCAGTCTGGACGCTCTCGCCGACTTCACTCCTAGCTCGGCCGCCTTGACGCTGGCTTCCAGCGAGCGATACTCCGCGCGCGAGGCGAGGGCGGCTTGAATGGTGGCGACGCGATCCGGCGGCCCTCCCGCGCCGTAAGCGGCGGGATCGGCGACCTCGTAATTGGATGTCACCTTAGCCTGCAATATCTTGGCGAGGTTGAGCTTCGCCACGATATAGCTTTGGTCGGCCTCCTGCCGCTGCTGTTCGAGTGAGTTGACTTGCTGCATCGCGCGGTTCGCCTCCAGTTCGGCTGCGACGCCCTGCGTCACGCGCTCCCGCGTAATCTTATATAGGTCTCCCGCCAGCGTTCCTTGAGCGGCCAGAGAATCCCGCGTGGCCTTGTTTCTTAGCGCTTCCAGATAGGCTGCAACTACATTTAGCGCCACCAACTCCCGCGCATCTCCGACCATGAACTGCGCGGAATTCTGCCGCCAGCGCGCGCTCTGCCAAGCACGCCGATCGGCGAGATTGAACAGCTCCTGGGTCAGGAAGATGCGGGCGTCCATGGAGCCGAACGGTCCGATTTTTCCTGTCTCGCCGGTAACCGGGACTCCGAGACCGACCAGATTCACCGTCAAAAGGCTCTGGCGCGCGTGCAAGTCCAACTGCGGTAGCAAAGAAGACCTGTATTGCTCGTATTGACCCTTTGCCTGGTCCAGTTGCGCCATGGCTGTCCGGATGTTGGTGCTGTTTTTAAGCGCGATGTCGAGCGCCTGGGGGAGGGTGAGCACCGGTGGCAAGTCCGGCCGGTCGGCTCCAACGGCAAGCACCCCTCCTACTGCCAGAAGGAGTGGGGATCGCTTCATCGAAGCTGTGATTCAGACCAACCCGCAAAGGGTTTATTTTTTGGAAGACAGCGCCAACCCCATCAAAGGGTTGCGTAACTGCTGCTTCGCGCCTCTGCCGCGTCGCTCTGCCTCTGCCGCGTCGCTCTAAGGTCAGGAACTCTGAGGACCTCCTAACCGCTCAGGCCATGGCACCTTATTGTGGCCATCCCTCGTGCGGAGTGCTTTTTGCGGCCTCTTCCCGGACGCCAGTTTTGCGAAGCGGTTGACTGGGCCGCGAAGCAGAACGTAGGGGAAAATTGCTAACGCCACTGCTGTGATCAGCAATTCCAAGACGTACACTCCTTGATGAATGATGAGTTGGTAGACCACGTCCAGAATCGTGGCAACTATGAACACCTTTCCCACATCCTTCCACCCCTGTTGCAACAGCTCGCGGCGACGCGACGGGTTGCGAAGAATTGCCCAGAAGAAGGGTGGGCGGTTTTGACGCGCGTCCCTCAGCCCGGCCCGGATTGCGAGGATCGTCGCAACGGCCGGCTGGAGGATCAAGCGGAGATTCATTGGTCCTGCCAAGCGACCAATGAGGTTCTCCCATACCCTTGTCAAGATCTCGCTCATGAACCGATTCCCGCGCCTCCCAATGGGCGGCGCGACACGATCATTGATGCATCACAAGCCAGATGGGAAGAGAATAGTGCAGGCTTCCGAATTGGCGCCGCGAAGTGAAAGGATATAGCATAGAAATTTCCCAATGAAACTCCCTAGCTACACCATCACCCAAGGCCGTGACCGCGCGCCGGCTCGCGCCATGCTCAAGGCCATTGGCTTTACCGACGAAGATCTGAAAAAGCCCATTATCGGCGTCGCCAACACATGGATAGAAACCATGCCGTGCAACTACAATCTGCGCGAGCTGGCCAAGCACGTCAAGGCGGGAATCCGCGAGGCGGGCGGCACTCCCATGGAGTTCAACACCATCGCGATCAGCGACGGCGTCACCATGGGAACCGAGGGCATGAAGGCGTCGCTGGTGAGCCGCGACCTCATCGCCGACTCCATCGAGCTGGTGGGCCGCGGCCACATGTTCGATGGAATCGTCGCGCTGGTCGCCTGCGACAAAACGATTCCCGGCGCGGCGATGGCTTTGCTCAGGCTGAACGTCCCGAGCGTCGTATTGTATGGCGGCTCGATTCTACCGGGCCACTACCAAGGCCGCGACCTCACGATTCAGGATGTTTTCGAGGCGGTGGGCGCGAACGCCGCTGGGCGCATCACGAACGCCGAGTTGCTTGCGGTCGAGAACGCGGCGTGTCCGGGCGCGGGAGCGTGCGGAGGCCAGTTCACCGCCAACACCATGGCCACGGTGATGGAGATGATCGGACTCTCGCCGATGAATTCAGCCGCCGTGCCGCAGGTGGATCCGCGTAAGGAAAAAGTCGCCTATAGGTGCGGACAAGTAGTGCTGGATGCGGTAAAGGCGGAGCGCCGGCCGCGCGACATCGTTACCCGCAAGGCTTGCGAAAACGCGATCGCCGCGGTGGCGGCGACCGGCGGCTCGACCAACTCCGTGCTGCATTTGCTGGCGATCGCGCATGAAGCGGGCGTTGATTTGTCTATCGACGACTTTCAAACGATAAGCTCTCGCACGCCGCTGCTAGTGAGCCTAAAGCCGGCCGGGCGGTTCGTCGCCGTGGACGTGGATAAGGCCGGTGGTTGGGGTGTGGTCGCCAATCGTTTGACGGAAGGCGGCTACGTACATAAGGACGCGCTGACGGTTACGGGCCGCACGTTCGGCGAAGAAGCCGCGGACGCTCGCGAGACGCCGGGTCAGGAGGTCATTCAGCCTGTGGCAAGCCCGATCAAAGCCAGCGGCGGGCTGGTGATTCTCAAAGGCAACCTTGCGCCCGAGGGCGCTGTTATCAAAGTGACGGGCATCGAGCGCAAATCGCAGCGCGGTCCCGCGCGGGTTTTCGATACCGAAGAAGCGGCCATGCACGCAGTCACGGGCGGCCAGATCCAGGCGGGCGACATTGTAGTGATTCGCTATGAGGGTCCGCGTGGAGGGCCAGGCATGCGCGAGATGCTCGGCGTGACGGGCGCGATTGCGGGCGGCGGCTTGTCGGAGAGCGTGGCTCTGCTCACCGATGGTCGCTTCAGCGGCGCGACCCGCGGATTCATGGTGGGGCACGTCGCGCCAGAGGCAGCCGTGGGCGGACCAATCGCCGCCGTCCAGGAAGGCGACTCGATTCTACTCGATATCGAGAACCGCCGAATCGAATTAGAGATTCCGGAGGCGGAACTTACGGCGCGCCTAAAGGCGTGGCAGCCGCGTCCGCCGAAATACACGTCGGGAGTTTTCCAGAAATACATCCGGTTGGTTGGGTCAGCCGCGCAGGGCGCGGTAACCGCCTAACGTGGAGCGGGGCTTTAGCCTGCAACGGGGACTTCAGTCCCCGAACCGGCGCGCAGCACGAACCATACCGAAGCTAAAGCCCGCCCCACCAGCGGCGTTATCCTGAAACCAACATGCCATTCGCCAGCATCCCCGAAGCGATTGAGGAGATCCGCGCCGGGCGCATGCTGATCGTCGTCGATGACGAAGACCGTGAAAACGAAGGCGATCTCACCATGGCCGCACAATTCGTCACGCCCGAGGCGATCAACTTCATGGCGGCGCACGGGCGCGGGCTGATCTGCCTGGCCTTGGCTCCGGAGCGATGCGATGCATTGCATCTGCCGCTGATTTCGCCGATGAACACGTCGCGTTTTGGCACCGCCTTCTGCGAATCGATCGACGCCGCCGAGGGAGTCACGACGGGCATCTCCGCCGCCGACCGCGCCCGCACGATCCAGACCGCGATCCATCCCGGTTGCCGCCCGCGGGATCTCGCTCGGCCCGGCCACGTGTTTCCTCTCAGAGCGCGGGAAGGGGGCGTGCTGGTGCGCGCGGGGCAGACCGAGGCTGCCGTAGACCTGGCTCAGCTGGCGAAGCTGGAGCCAGGCGGCGTCATCTGCGAAATCATGAACGAGGACGGCAGCATGGCTCGCGTGCCGCAGCTCGTGGAATTTTGCGAAAAGCACAAGATGAAAATGATCTCGGTGGCCAGCCTGATCCGCTACCGCCGCCGCACCGAGCGGTTTCTCGATCGGCGCGGCGAAGGCTGCCTTCGCACCGAGTTCGGCGATTTCAAAACCATCGCTTTCGTCAGCACCATCGACGGTGAGCAGCATATCGCGCTGGTGCGGGGCGAAATCGCGGGCCAGGAGAACGTGCTGGTGCGCATGCACTCCCGCTGCGTGGCCGGCGACGTGTTCGGCTCCACGGAGTGCGATTGCCATGCAACCCTGCTCAAATCGTTGGAACGCATCGCGCAGGAAGGCTCCGGCGTGCTGGTTTATTTACACGAAACGGGGATGGGAGAAAGGAAGCATTCGCCGCGCGCCGATCAGCAGCCCATTCACGAAAGCGGCATCGGCGCCCAGATCCTGGCCGAACTGGGGCTGACCACGATTCGCCTGCTAACCAATCATCCGCGCAAGGTATTTGGCCTCGACGCGTTTGGAATCGAAATCACGGGATCGGCGCCGCTGGAAATGACGGCCTCATCGAAACAGGTTGCGCAGCAGGAATAGCAAGTTGGCGGGCCGCTCCGCCAGCCGGCGCATCAGGTAGGGATACCACGCTGTGCCGTAGGGGACATAAACGCGGACTCGGCATCCCTGGTCCACCAGCCGCCGTTGCAAATCGCGCCGAATTCCATACAGCATCTGAAACTCGAATTTGTCCTTGCCCAACCGGCGCTCGCGCGCATAGCGAAGCGCCTCGCCCAGAATGTGTTCGTCGTGCGTCGCCACGGCCGGATCGGCGCCGCGGTCGAGCAAGGTCTTCATCAGCGTCAGGTAATTGCGGTCCACATCGATTTTGTTGGCAAAGGCAGCGCTGTCCGGCTCCAGATAAGCGCCCTTGACGAGCCGCACGGGAATGTGGAGCCGGTTCATACGCTCAGCGTCGGCGGCGCTCCGAAAGAGATATGCCTGGATGACGGCGCGGACGCATCCACATTCGGCGGCGATCTTCTCCACCACATCCAGCGTTCGGTCAGTGTAGGCAGTAGACTCCATGTCGATCTCGACATGCGTTCCGGCAACGCGGGCGCGCTCGACCAGGGCTCGCACGTTATCGAGACAGGCTTCTTCCGAGAAATCGAGCCCCATTTGCGTGAGCTTCAGCGAAATGGTGGCGTTCAGAGCACGTTCGGCAATGCGCTCGAGCGCCTTCAGATAAGCGTCGAGGGCGGAGGCAGCCTCTTCGAGCGACTTTACGTTTTCCCCAAGGTGATCGAGCGAGCAAAGAAAGCCGTCGCTCCGCAGGCGCTCGCAAACGGCGACGACTTGCTCCAGCGTTTCGCCTGCCACGAAGCGGCGGGTGAGCTTGCGCGCGGACTGCGAAGTCTCCATCCATTTGCGGACGCTCCGCTGCCGGGACAGAAACAGGAAGAGCTGACGGGTCATGCACCCGTATGGGCGGTTTTGCTGGCCGTGGGCGCCGGGACGTCGCGCACGGCGATGTTGATGTGAGCGGGATTGGGAACGTCCGCAGCGCCGCCGGCGCCCAGCTCGCGCATGCGTCGGAGTGAAGGCGCAAGCCGCGCCTCCCATGAGCCCGCCGAACGGTTATAAGCGTCCACAGCTTTGGCGAGATTGCGGCCGGTGTCGGCGTAGCATTCCGCAAACGCGCGAACGCGATCGTACAATTCCGAGGCGATGCGCCGCAGCTCATCCGCGTTGCTCGCCAGGCGCTCTTGTTTCCAGCCGTACGCGACACCCTTCAAAACGCTCACCAGCGTGACGGGCGTGGCAAGCAGGACTTTCCTCGCAAGCGCGCGGTCCAGCAGTTCGGGATCGTGCTCCAGCGCCGCGCTCAGAAGATGATCGCCCGGCAGGAACAGGACCACCATTTCGGGCGCGGGCTGCAAGCCTGTCCAATATTCGCGCGCGCTGAGCTGCGCGACGTGCCGCGAAAGGTGCTGGGCGTGCCGAGCGAGCGCGGCGCGCTTGGCCGGCTCGTCCGGGGCAGATTCCGCCTCTAGGTAAGCCGCTAGCGGCGCTTTGGAATCCACGGCGAGGACGCGGCCTCCGGGCAGCTTCACCACCATATCGGGGCGCATTCCGTTCGCGGACTCCTGCTCCAGAAAATCGCAGTAGGGGACCATGCCGGCGAGCTCGGCGACGCGGCGCAGCGTCAGCTCGCCCCAGCGGCCGCGCGCTCCCGGAGCCCGCAAGGCGTGCGAAAGCGCCACAGTCTCCCTGTTGAGAGAAGCGAGATGCTGCTCCAAGCCGCCGAGCATGTGCTGGCGCTGTAACTCGACCTCGCGGATCTGCTTTTCGAGCCGCGCGACGGCTTCAACGACCGGTTCGTCGGGGTTCTCGCGCCGTGTGGCGCGGCCACGCTCCCACAGCACGCCCAGCGCTGCCCCGATCGCCAGCGCCAAAACAATTCCGATAAGAAATGTAGCGGAGATCATGGACTACGAATCCAGTGTGGCACAGTGGGAGGCCGTCGCCTGCCCTCAGCGCGTGAAGAACGCGTTCTTATCCATTATGGGATCCACGGCGACGTCAAAAAATCCGATCATCATCTCTTCCCAGCTTTGGTGGCCGTAGCGCACTTCGGCCGTGGGATCGGGGTTGCGTGGATTGTTGGCCGAGTTGTCGAACGTTGCGATCCATTCCAGTCGCGTCCCCTTTTTCAGCGCCATGGGCTGCGCCAAACGATAAGAGAGCTGCCAATAGAAATCGTACGGCGCGACTTTAAGCAACGTCTCCGGCTGGCCATCGCCGCGAATGCGCGTATACTCGAAGGATTTTCCCCGCAGATGCATGTGTGGAAAGAATCCGAGCAGCAGAGCGTCGTTGGGCACAGTTCCCCAGACAGTGACGCGGTAATCGCGGTCGCCTGGCGGAATACGGAACGTGCTGTTGTCCATCTGCAACGTGAGCACTCGCCTCTGGGGCGGCGATGTCGCGAAGTTGACCGCAACTTGCATCCGGTCGGCGGCGGGCTTTCCATTCGGCGTGTAGTGAATCTCGATCACAAGATCCGAGCCGGCCTTCACCAGCTTGGCCATCCCCGGCGGCGACACGTCCGCCGAACTGCCGGGCGTGTAAATCGTGAGGATGTCGGATTTCGTCGGCCCGCGCGTCCATGTGGAGCCGGGCTCGCGAAGATAGACCACGGCATGATGCACCACGGCACGGTTTGAGGGCCGCGCTTCGGCCGCGGCGATCCAGCGGTCCGATTTGAATCCGGTAGGAATTGCGAAATATTGATATTCCACCGCGCCGGATGCCGGAACGGAAAACGCTTGCGGCACGGTGAAGACTTGGTCCGGCGGTGCGGGAAGGTTCCAGCCTTGTGTCCAAATCTTCGGCGGCGGAGCGTCGCGTGCATCGCCCTGCGCCGCGCCGGTCTCGGCCCACTTGGCGAGCGTCTGACGCTCGGTTGGCGAAAGCGAGTGCTCGTTTTCGAATTTGCCGCAGCAGGGATCGGCGAACCAAGGCGGCATTTTTCCGGTCAGCACGGCGGCGCGGATGGATTTGGCCCACGGCCGGACTTGCTGATAAGTGAGAAAAGGCATGGGCGCAATTTCCCCGGGGCGGTGGCACTCCTGGCAGCGATTTTGAAGAATGGGTAGAACGTCGCGGTAGAAAGTGGGAGCGCCGGCTCCCATACACGCAGGCGCCAAGAGCACCGCGACAAACTGCTTCACCTCTTCATGGTACGGCCTTGACTCCAACCGGTCCCGCTGTCATAATTTTACGAAATTTCGGCCGCAATCTTCGTTATTGAATTGCGTAGCCCGAAAGGGGTATATGAGGCTTTTTAAAATTGGTGTGTCAATTTGCGCGCTTGCAACAGCGAGCCTGTGGGCGCAGAACACGGCTCAAATCACGGGCACGGTGCAAGACTCCAGCGGCTCGGCGGTGCCTGGAGCGCAGATTCAAGTAACTCAGACCGACACCGGTCTTGTTCGCACGGCCGTCACCGGAACCGATGGAGCCTACGTGCTGCCCAGCCTGCCCGTGGGGCCGTACAAACTGGAGGTGAAAAAGGAAGGCTTCGCCACGTTTGTACAATCCGGCATCGTGCTGCAAGTGGATACCAACCCCACGATCGCCGTCACGTTGAAAGTCGGATCGATCAGCGAGCAAGTGGAAGTGCAAGCTTCCGCGGCCATGGTGGAAACCCATTCCACCGGGATCGGGCAAGTGGTGGATCAGCAGCGCGTAGTGGACCTGCCGCTGAACGGCCGGTACGCGACAGATCTGGTGCTGCTGGCCGGCGCCGCAGCCATCGCGCCTAACGCCGATCTGGTTTCGGCCAAGAATTATCCCAACGAAGCCGTCTACAGCGTGGCGGGCGGTCAAGCGATCGGCACGACTTACATCCTCGACGGCGCCACGCATAACGACCCTTTCAACAATCTCAATCTGCCGCTGCCGTTCCCTGACGCGTTGCAAGAGTTCAAAGTGGAGACGAGCGCCTTGCCGGCACAGTACGGCCAACATTCGGGTGGCGCCGTGAACGGCGTCACCAAATCGGGCAGCAATGAGCTTCACGGCGACGTCTTCGAATTTGTGCGGAATTACATATTCAATGCGCGCAATCCCGGAGCGCTGGCGCGCGATTCACTCAAGCGCAATCAATTCGGCGGCACATTAGGCGGACCCGTCAAGCACGACAAGCTTTTCTTTTTCCTTGGTTATCAGGGAAACATCATCCGCTCCAACCCGACTAGCTCGTTCGCCATCATTCCGACTCCCCTGATGCTGACAGGCGATTTGACCACGTACACCTCCGCCACTTGCCAGGGCGGCAAGCCCGTGACGTTGAAAGCTCCATACGTGAACAACGTGCTTCCGCCTTCCCTGCTAAGTCCGGTCGCGCTCAAAATGATGACCTACTATCCACCGACCAGCGATCCGTGCGGCAAGGAATTTTACGCTACCGTGCAGAATCAGGACGAGCACATGGGATTGGCCCGCGGCGATTATCAACTGACCTCGAAGCAATCGCTGTTCTTGCGATATTTCGTCACCCACTCGCTTCAGCCCAGCCCTTATGACGGCAAGAATCCGCTCACGATGACTCTCTCGGGCGCGGACGATCTGGTGAATTCCGGCGTGTTCGGTCATACTTACGCCATCAGCCCAAGCGTGGTGAATTCGTTCAGGGCGACGTACAACCGCTCCGCGGTGACCAAAACGCAATCGCCGACTTTCGACGGCCCCAGTTTGGGGATCAACATGACCACCCTCGTGCCCGGCCACGTGATCATCACGGCCGGCACTCTATCGAGCGCGTCCGTCTTTTCCTATGCGGCCAAAGATCCGGTAGCCGATCATCAGCTCTCGGACGATCTGAGCATCCTGAAAGGCACGCATCAGCTCACGTTCGGAGCAAACTGGATTCGCCCGATTCAAAATGTCTACGGACCCCTGCTGGGGGACGGCAGCTTCAGCTTCACGGGCCAGACCACGGGCCTGGCGCTCTCCGATTTCCTCGCCGGCGCCGTGACGACGTTTTCCCAACAAGGCATTCAGTACGATAACGAGCGCTATCAGTATTTCGGCGCCTACGCGCAGGATACGTGGAAAGCGACTTCGCATCTGACGGTGAACTATGGCCTTCGCTGGGAGCCGTACATCGGCGGCTCTATGGCCACAGGCTACGTGAGCCACTTCGACATGGGGCTCTTCTTGCAGAACGTCCATTCCACCGTCTATCCGAATGCGCCCGCTGGCGTGCTGTATCCGGGCGACCCAGGGTTCGACACCAACGGCCGGCCTTCTCGCACGAAGCTGAACAACTTCGCGCCGCGGCTGGGCATTGTGTGGGACCCGAAGGGCGACGGCCGCATGAGCATCCGAGCCTCCTGGGGCATCTTCTACGACATGCCCCACACCCTGTTCGCTTACGGCTTTTCGGAGGAGCCGCCATGGGGCGATTCCATCAGCCGGCCCAGCGTGTCCTTCCAGAATCCATGGGCGGGTTTTCCGGGCGGAAATCCCTTCCCGCTTCAGCTCAACAAAAACGCCGTGTTTCCGATTCCAGGAAATTACACGACGTATCCTTTGAACGTTAAGAACACGTATCTGGAGCAGTGGAATCTCAGCATTCAGAAACAAATCGGCTCGAATTGGCTGTTCTCGGGGAGCTATTTAGGAAACAACACAATTCATCTGTGGGCGGATGCGCCGGTGAATGCGGCCGTGTACATTCCAGGCGTTTCCACGCTGGCCACCGAGAATCAACACCGCGTGCTGTATTTACTGAATCCTTCGCAAGGCCAATATTTCGGCTCGATCTTCTCGCTCGACGATGGCTCAACGGCGAACTACGACGCTTTGTTGCTGACCGCGCAGCACCGCCTTGCAAGCCACTTCACAGTTCTGGGAAACTACACTTGGTCGCATTGCATCTCTGGGCCCTTCACTTCAGAGCTGGATGGAAGCTTTTATACGAATCCCGCCAATAGGACTTTCGATCGAGGCAATTGCGCCGGCATCGATCATCGGCACCTGATCAATTTTTCGGCCGTCGAAGAGAGCCCGAGATTCTCCTCGCGATGGATGCGCATTCTAGCCAGCGATTGGAAGCTTTCGGAGATTATGCAGATTCAATCGGGCAGTTTTATCAGCGTGGCCGCGGGTACGGACGTCGCATTGACGGGCATCGCTGGCCAGCGCGCCAGCTATGTGGGAGGAAACACTCGGGCAAGCGGCAGTTGCTCCAACGGCGTCAGTTGCCTGACATGGCTGAATTCGGCCGCCTTCGGCGCCCCCGCCACGGGCGCGTTCGGCAATCTTGGCCCCGCGAATATTTTGGGGCCGGGCAGCTTCAATATCAATGCGGCGCTAGTAAGGGCGTTCCCAGTTCGCGAAAGACAGAGGATCGAAATTCGCGGGGAGGCGTTCAACCTGCTGAATCACATGCGGCCCAACAACCCGGCTGCAACTGTGAGCAGCCCCGCCACATTCGGACAGATCACCACTTTCGGCGATCCCCGGATTATGCAATTCGCGGCGAAGTTTGTGTTTTAGTTCGCCGGGTGAAGGTGCACCGCCGCGCCTCCGCCCGAGGCCAGGTTCAGTTTCAACACGGTCGCCGAATCAACCGGCTTGCGCTCGTAGCCATGGTCGGAATAGATCTCGGCCGTGTAGCCGCCCTTGCCTAAGAACGCCAGCGGAATCTCGATTTCCCGCGGAGTCCAGTTCGTGATGCTGCCGAGATACCAATCGTTGCCATTCCGCCGGGCCATGCTGATGTATTCGCCGATTCGCCCGTTGACGAACTTCGTCTCGTCCCAGCTTGCGGGGACGGACTTAATGAACTCGAAGCCCTTCTGCCCTTGGTAGTTTTCGGGTGCGCCAGCGATGGCCATCAGCGGGCTATCGAAGACCACATATAGCGCAAGTTGATGAGCAGCGGGGCCAGAGGGCGCATAATCTATCGATCCGGTGAGCAGGCGAGTGAACGCGAAGGTTACGTCGTCCCGTGAATTGGGGCGCGCGTTCGACTTCAAATATTTGGAGCCTAGGACGGCTTCTTGGGTCAATACGTTCGGATACGCGCGCTGAATGCCGTCCGGCAGGAAGGCGCCATGAAAGTCGACCATGAGACGATGCATGGCTGCGGTTTTGGCAATGCTCCGGCAAAAACCCGTCATCCACTGATCGGTCCGATTCAAGCCATCGATCACAACTCCTGCGACGCCCCATTTTTCGAACAGCGCAAAAGCCTCGTCCATCTCGCGGTGGACCGAATTCCAATCCGCCGCGAGCCATAAGCCAACTCGCTTGGATTTGGCGTAAGCAAGAGCTTCTTGCAGGTTGAAACCGGATGCTGGTTTCGTGATGTCCGGCGGCAAGCCCTCTGCGCCGGCCGCCCAGCCAGGACCGACGACCATATATTCCAGCTTCGATTCCGCCGCGAAATCGATAGACTGCTTGACGCTCGCAGTATTCACGGGCGCGCCGGACCATTCGTTCCCCGCCGCCTTGCCCGGTTTGATCCAGGATGTGTCGGCGATCGCGGAAGGAGGATTAAGATTCATGACCAGGTTCGACTCGATCAACTGTCCGGGATCCGAGGCGATCATCAGTACGCGCCACGACGAAACCAGAGGGGTCTTCGAATACACGGCCATGCCTTGCTGATCCGGGCGCGGAGCAAGCGTGGCGATCATTCGGGCGCCTTCCACGTGACTCAGATACAACCCCGCGTAATTTTCGCGGTGTGCCTCGGTGATCGCTACCCAGCCGATTCCCGGCTGCTCGACCACGAACGGCAGCCCGATCAGCGATTCGGGATGAAGACCACTCATCGTAAGCCGGCTGTATTCATCCGCGTAATTCGTTTGAAAATTACGAAGAATCAGAGGGAAGGATTCGCCGTCCTTCGCGAAATTGAATTCGGTCTCCTCGCTATCGATTCTCACTTCGGGCAGCGGCGTCGTGTTTGGAATGACGTAGCGGAACGCCACGCCATCGTCGTAAGCGCGAGCCTCGATGCTGATCTGCCGGCCGAGCGAACCGTTCTGCATATACTCGGCGAGCAGCGCATTATAGCGATTGCGGATCGTTTTTGCCTTCCCAGCCGGAATGGCGTAGGTTTCGTCTACGGAAGTGGTTTTGGAATCGACCAATCCCACGTTTTCCCCCAGCAGCGGAACGGGGTCTTCGATCTCGTAGCCCAAAAAGGACGCATCCATCAACCGCTTGCCCTGAAAATAAACCTGATAGGCGATGCGAGGCAGCGCGTAAGGTTCGGCAGGCTGCGCGACCATGAGCCGGAATTCGATCTGGCCGTTAGGCGAAGCGATTTTGACTAGGTCGGACTCCGCCGATGCGATGGCCGCGGCAAGGAACAGAAGCAGGGCGGAGCGGGCGGCGTACACTACCGACGAGTGTAACCGATTCCCTCACGGCGCCGTTATCATGTACGGATGGCAGCTCGCTTTATCCGCGCCGGAATAGCCGCCGCGCTCGCGCTCATCGCAGCCGCGGCATGGGCGCAGCGTCGCGGGTTCCCGCAATTCCCGGACAACGAAAGCGATTCCGACTTCCACTTCCCCAAAGACGCCGACTTTCATTTTGTCCGCATGGAATATACCGACTTGCCGCAGTTCCGCCGCGGCTTCGGTTTCGTCTCGCGGCGCGGGCGGGCCAACGGTTGGTGGGCGCAGGATTGGCCGGACGCGGATAATCATTTCACCAGGGGCATTCAGCGGCTGACGCGGATAGACATCGGCGAGCCCCGCCATCTGGCGTTGACTGACGACCGGCTGTTCGACTACCCCTGGATCTATGTCACCCAGGCCGCCAATTGGGATCTCTCGCAGGCCGAAATCGACCGGCTCCGCGATTACCTGATGCGCGGCGGATTCCTGGTGACCGACGACTTCTGGGGCGAGGACGAGTGGGAGTATTTCCGCGAAGTGATGGCGCGCGTGCTGCCCAATAAAGACATTCCGGACCTTGCGGAGACCGATCCCGTGATGCATGTTCTTTATGACATTCAGCAGAAGGACCGCACGTTCATTCCCGGCTCACGCCACCTGTACCGCGGGTCCGGCGGGAGCGTTGAAGTAGTCCAGCCGGCGGGAACCGCGCCCGCCTGGCGCGGCATTTACGACGACAAGAATCACATGGTGGTGGCTGTGAATTTCAATACTGACGTTGGCGATGCCTGGGAATTCGCGGATGTGCCGTATTATCCGGCGGCCATGACGATTCTGGCATACCGCTACGGGATCAACTACATCATTTATTCGATGACGCACTAACGGGCGGCGCCAAATGCTCCGCCATGAGCGACGCGCTTGATAAACAGGTCGAGAAAAGCTTGGGCATTTACCTTCACGCCCACACGAGTAGTTGCGCTTGAATCCGGAATAAACCGGGTTTGTCCCCGCGTTGCGTCGTTCGCCAATGACACTTCGACCTTCCCTGCGGCGGTCTCGACAAGATCGGGCCGAAAGACAGCGGCCACGGCCAGGGGATCGTAAAGCGTCGGGAGCGCCTCGCCGGTTTCCGATTGCGACAACTCTATCTGGCGAAGGAGAAACCGGGCTGCTGGAGACTGCGCCACCCGCAGGCTTTCTAAATCTCCCGAGCGGAGCTTGCAGGGCATTGTGACGTCCAGACCCGCGGCTAATATCGGCACGCCGGACCGGAAGACGACTTCCGCTGCTACAGGATCGCGCTTGACGTTATATTCGATTTGGCCGCCGCCAGATGCTTGGGTGGCGAATGCTCCGCCCATGAGCACGATGCGCTCGATCCGCTCTTTAATTCGCGGCTCGGTCTTCAGCGCAAGAGCAACATTGGTCAGCGGGCCGATGGCGATCAGTGTCAATCTGTCGCGCGAATTCATCAGAGTGTCCACGATGAAGCTGGCGGCTGGTCGGCGCGCCGAATCCGGAATCTGATCCGAGGACGTCAGCAGGTGGAACGCCCCCGGATGACTCTGCAGTCTGGTGTCGAGCAGCGGTTCGGGAGCGCCCATGGCGACAGGAATATCGCGCCGGCCAAAAACTACCAGCTCCTTCCAGGCGAGCCGGGTCTTGCTCTCGACGTCGTCAATGACGGTGGTGACGCCGCGCACGTCCAGCTCCGGCGATGTCAGCGCCAGCCCGAGGGCGAGCGAGTCGTCAACGGCGTCGCCAATGTCGGTGTCGATCAAAACGGGCGTCCGGGTTTGAGCGGACAATGAGAACGCCGAAAAAAAGGCAGCGACAATAAGAAAGCGGGCCATATCTCCATGGTAAATGCCGTTCCTTCCACGCTATGGGAAAATGAAGTTTGCTCGACCGCATCACCGTGCACGGCGCACGGCAGCACAATCTGAAAAATATCGACGTCGAAATTCCCCGCAACACCTTTACCGTCATCACGGGACTGAGCGGGTCGGGGAAGTCGTCGCTCGCCTTCGACACCATTTACGCCGAGGGCCAGCGCCGCTACGTCGAAACGCTATCGCCCTACGCGCGCCAATTTCTCGATCAGATGGAGCGGCCGGAGGTCGATTCCATCGACGGCCTCAGCCCAGCCATTTCCATCGAGCAGAAAACCACCAGCCGCAGTCCACGATCTACCGTCGGCACGATCACGGAGATTTACGACTACCTGCGCGTATTGTACGCGGCGATCGGCGTGCCGCATTGCCCCAACTGCGGGCGCGAGATTTCACGCCAATCCACGGACCAGATTCTGCGCCAAGTGATGGAGATTTCGCAGGGCGAGCGTGTCATGATCCTGGCTCCGATCGTGCGCGGGCGCAAAGGCGAATATAAAAAAGACTTGGAGAAGCTGGCGCGGCAGGGCTTCGTGCGTGCGCGCATCGACGGAGTCCTACGCTCGCTCGATGAAGACATCTCGCTCGACCGGCGCAAGAATCACACCATCGAAGTGGTTGTGGACCGGCTGGTGATCAAGCCGGAGATTGAAAGGAGGCTGGAAGCCTCCATCGTCACCGCGACAAAGCTTGCGGACGGCCTGGTCACCGTGGCTGTAGTGAACGGCGCAGAAAAGCTCTATTCGCAGAAACTGGCGTGCCCGGATTGCGGCGCGAGCATCCCGCAGCTCGAGCCGCGCTCGTTCTCTTTCAACAGCCCGTTTGGCGCATGCCCGGCTTGCTCCGGCCTCGGCAACACGTGGCGCTTCGATCCCGTGAAAGTGATCGTGGATCCGTCGCGGCCGCTTCTGGATGGCGGAATCGGTCCCGGCGGAAGCTCCAGCTTCCTGGCGCACAATTTGAACGCGCTCGCCGCCGCGCAGAAAATCGACGTGAGCAAGCCATTCAGCGAACTGCCGCGAAAGGCGCAGACAATCTTGCTCGAAGGCGCCAACGGCAAGCCCGGCGTGCTCGGTCTGCTGGAGCGCCTCTATAAGGACGTCGCGGCCGACCATTACCACGATTACTTCATGGAGTACCTTTCGCCGCTCATTTGCTCGGCCTGTCACGGCGCCCGGTTGAAGCCCGCGAGCCTGGCAGTTCGAGTTCACGGTGTCTCGATCGGCGAGATTGTGGATCTCTCCGTGAGCGCCGCGCACGAAGCGGTGAAGAACTGGAGGCTCACCGAACGCGAACGCCAGATCGCGGGCCGCGCCGTGGAGGAAATCCAAAACCGACTCGAGTTCCTGGTTGCCGTCGGGCTGGAGTATCTGAGTCTTGAACGCTCGGCCGCGACGCTTTCCGGAGGAGAAGCTCAGCGTATCCGCCTGGCGACCCAGATCGGATCGCGTTTGCGCGGCGTATTGTACGTGCTGGATGAGCCTTCCATCGGACTGCATGCGCGCGATAACGAGCGGTTGCTGAATTCGCTGGCGAACTTGCGTGACCTCGGCAATACCGTGCTCGTGGTGGAGCACGACGCCGACACCATCGAACGTGCCGACTACGTGATCGATTTGGGACCGGGAGCGGGGCGATTAGGCGGCGAGCTAGTAGCGCAGGGGACGCCGCGCCAAATCGAGCGAAATCCGAGTTCGCTCACCGGCCAATATCTTGCGGGCGCCCGCGAGATTCCGGTGCCGCGGATCCGCCGCATTCCACGCGGCGAAAGCATCGTCATCCGCGGCGCTGCGGCGCACAATCTCAAAAAGATCGACGTCGAATTTCCTTTGGGATTGTTCATCCTGGTCACGGGTGTTTCCGGCAGCGGAAAGAGCACGCTGGTGAACGACATCCTTTACCGCGCGGCAGCGAAGGCGGTGTATGGGTCGCTTGCCGATCCGGCGGCGCACTCCTCTATCAAGGGTTTAGATCAGATCGACAAAGTAATCGAGATCGATCAATCGCCCATTGGCCGCACACCGAGGTCGAATCCGGCGACGTACACCCAGACGTTCACGCCCATCCGCGATCTTTATGCGATGCTGCCCGAATCCCGAGAACGGGGCTACAAGCCGGGTCGCTTCAGCTTTAACGTCAAGGGCGGACGGTGCGAGGCCTGCCAGGGCGACGGACTGAAGCGCATTGAGATGAACTTCCTTCCCGACGTCTACGTCACCTGCGACGTCTGCCGCGGCCGCCGCTACAATCGCGAGACGCTGGAAGTGAAGTATCGGGGTTACTCCATCGCCGATCTGCTGGAGTCCACGGTGGAAGAGGCCCTGAGCACTCTCGAAAACATTCCGCAGATCAAAGCCAAACTCGAAACGCTGGTGCGCGTCGGGTTGGGCTATTTGCACCTGGGCCAATCCTCGACTACCCTTTCCGGCGGCGAGGCGCAGCGCATCAAGCTCGCGCGGGAATTGAGCCGCCGGCAGACGGGCAAAACGCTCTATATCCTGGACGAGCCAACCACCGGGTTGCATTTCGAAGACGTCGCGAAGCTGCTGGAGGTGCTGCACAGTTTGGTGGATCTCGGAAACACGGTCGTCGTGATCGAGCATCAGTTGGATGTAATCAAGACCGCGGACTGGATCATCGACCTGGGACCGGAGGGCGGCGAGCGCGGAGGAACGGTGGTGGCGTGCGGACCGCCGGAAGAGATCATCGCGAATCCACGGAGCTACACGGCTCAGGCTCTGCGGAAGGTGCTGCGGAAAGGGCAGGCCGCATGAAGGCCCATGTGGAGCAGGCTTCAGCCTGCAACGGAGGCTTCCGCCTCCGCCATCTACGCGTGCTAAAGCACTCGTTGCAGGCTAAAGCCTGCTCCGCCAAGGATACGCTCGAATGAGCCGCTACTCCCAAAAGCCCCTTTCATTCGAGGGACTGAATACCGTGCCCATCGAAGCGCGCGGCGGAAAGGTGCGTGTGGAGCACTTCGCCCGTGCGTATACTCAGGACGGCGGAATCGCGGCCTGGCTAGACACGCTCCCCAAAATCCTCGCCGGCGATTCGCTGCGAGGAGTGGTGGAGGCGCTGCGGCGCGCCCGGGAAAAACAGCGCGCCATTCTCTGGGGAATGGGCGGCCACGTCATCAAATGCGGCCTGGCTGGCGTTTTGCTGGACTTGATGCAGCGCGGCTGGGTGTCGGGTTTCGTCATGAACGGCGCGGCTTCCATCCACGATTTCGAAATCGCGATCGCTGGCCAAACCAGCGAAGATGTGGAGGCGGTTCTGCCCGACGGCCGCTTTGGCGCGGCGGAAGAGACGGGCCGTGAGATGAACGACGCTATCGCCGAAGGCCATCGCGAGGGGCTGGGCATGGGCGAGGCGCTCGGCAAACGTCTCGAGTCGCTGGCCAAGCCGGAATTCGCGTCTCATAGCGTTCTTGCATCCGCCTATCAGAGTAGAATTCCTGTCACCGTTCACGTGGCGATTGGGACCGACACTCCGCACACGCACCCCGCCGCCATGGCTGGAGCGATCGGGGAGACCACGCATCGCGATTTCCGGCTGCTGTGCTCGCTGGTGCGCGGACTGCACGAAGGGGGAGTGTATTTGAATGTCGGCTCGGCGGTGGTCTTGCCCGAAGTGTTTCTGAAGGCCGTGTCGGTGGTGCGCAATCTGGGGCATCCGCTAGCGCAATTCACCACGGTGAACTTCGATTTTCTCCAGCACTACCGGCCCAAGGTGAACGTGGTCGAACGGCCGCACGCGCGGTCTGGCGGCCAGGGCTTCGCCCTGACAGGCCATCACGAGCTGATGATCCCGCTGCTGGCGGCGATCCTCATCGACCTCCATGCCTGAAGCTTTCGAGGCTCCGTTCTGGAGCTACGAAGACTTGGCGCTGTTCATCGGTTCGGTCATCCCTTGCGGATTCGCCGGCGCGGTGCTGGTGCGCGCGCTCCACATCCGGAACCAAGCTGGCCGCACTCTTCTTTTTCAAGTCCTGATTTACGCATTGTTGCTTGCGTCTTTGTACCTGCTGATTTCGTGGAAGCATCACCGGCCCTTTTGGAGGTCGCTGTCATGGTCCCGTCCGGTGCGGTTCCCGGTGAGCTGGATCGTAGGGGGGCTGTTGCTGGCCATCGCGACGGCGATGCTCGGCGGCGCGTTGGGCGCCAAGCCCGTAACCGATCCTATCAAAGCGCTGATTACCGGCCAATGGTCGCTTGGGGTGGTGATGCTCTTCGTGGTGGTGTTGGGCCCGATATTCGAGGAACTGGTGTTCCGCGGCTTCCTGCTTCCGCTTCTGGTGAAGACGTTCGGCCCTGCGGGAGGCATTTTGCTGACGGCCCTTCCGTTCGCGCTGCTGCATGGCGCGCAGAACCAATGGGCGTGGCAGCAGATCACCGTCATTGGGATCGCGGGCGCGGCGTTCGGGTACGCGAAATACAAGACTGGATCGACCGCCGCCTCGACGCTTCTGCATTCCGGCTTTAATCTGGTCGGCGCCATCGCTTACGTGTTCCAGTGGGAACACGGCGCGCTCTGACAGACCGGCGCGCCGAGAATCTTTGCGTGCTTCGCGCCTTTGCGAGAGATATATTGTCGCTAATCGGCTAGTGACGCCCCTCGAATCCTCCGAACTCCCATTTTTTCTAGAACATCGAGATTCAATCCTCTCACCTTGCCCTTTCCGCTGCCCTAAGAGCAATTGAGGTGTTTCCATGAATCCAGCCGCATCCCTCGCTCGGTCTCTGAAAAGAAACCAGAGCCGCCGTCAACCGCCGGAACGCTGCCCGCTCTACCGGTCCCGTCATCCCCGAAGGCAAACGCCGGGTCGGGCTCAACGCCCTGCGCCACGGCCTCACCGGCCAAACGGTCGTTCTTCCCGAAGACGATCTCGCCGCCTACCAAAAGCACTGCGCCCAGTTCCACGCCGAGCTCAAGCCCAAGGGTCTCCTCGAAACCAAGGCCGTCCAAACCATCGCCGACACCTATTGACGCTTGAATCGCATCCGGGCCGTGGAAAACAATCTCTTCTCTCTGAGCGTTCAGGAGCAGCCCGAAGACTTAGCCACGGACCCCCTCATCCACTGCGCCCTCGCCCAAGCCAGCGCGCTCGACGGCCGTGGCGAGTTGATGGCTCGCCTCAGTCTCTACGAGCAGCGCCTCAACCGCACCCTCCTGCTGGCCAAAACGGATTTGAAGCAGCTCCAGCAAAAGCGCGCCGAAGCGGAAGAGGAGGCGCTCAAAGCCGCCGCTGACATCCGTATCTTCAGGCAAGCATTGAGCCAACCCTAGCAGCCCGAGCAAGATGGCTTTGAATTTTCGAATGCCGAACTGACCCTCTGGATGCGCCGCCGTGAGCTCACTAAACAAGCCGAAGACTTCAAAAAGCACGACCACCTCCCCACCGTGGGGCGGCCAATCCTGGCTGCGGCCCGCCTTTAGCCGGCGCCGCCTGACTCCTCCTTTTGCTGCTACCTTAAAACTACGAGCCCCATGCCTCTCACGGAATTCGACCCCCTGATCCAGGAATGGTTCCAGGCGCGGTTTGGCGCCGTCACGGAGCCGCAGCGGCTCGGATGGCCTGAGATTCGCGCCGGGCGCGACGTCCTGATTTCCGCGCCTACTGGGGCTGGCAAGACGATGGCCGCGTTTCTCACCGCGATCGATTCGCTGGTCAAAAATGCGCGCATGGGCGAATTGCCGAATGAGACGGCAGTGCTCTACGTCTCCCCATTGAAGGCGCTCAGCAACGATATTCACAAAAACCTGGACATCCCGCTGGAGGGAGTCGCGGCGCTCGCCCGAGCGAAAGGAATTCCTCTTGGTGAGATCCGCACGGCCGTGCGCACCGGCGACACGCCCGCCGCGGAACGCCAGCGGATGGGCAAGAAAGCCCCGCACATCCTGGTCACGACGCCCGAATCGCTGTTCATTCTGCTAACGGCGGAGCGCTCGCGAAAAATGCTCAAGTCCGTGCGCACGCTCATTGTGGACGAAATTCACGCGATTGCGGACGATAAGCGCGGCTCGCACCTGGCGCTTTCCATCGCGCGCCTCGAGCGGCTCACGCAGAGACCGGTTCAGAAGATCGGATTGTCGGCGACGGTTAGTCCGATTGAAGAGGTCGCGCAATTTCTGAGCCCGGCGGCGAAGATCGTGCAGTTGGGGCGCCGGCGAACGTTGGATCTGGGCGTCGAAGTCCCGCGAGACGAATTGGGCGCCGTGGCAAGCACGGAGATGTGGGACGAAATCTACGACCGCGTCGCCGAGCTCGCGCGCGAGCATCGAACCACGCTCGTTTTCGTGAACACGCGCCGCCTCAGCGAGCGCGTGGCGCATCATTTGGCCGAGCGGCTGGGAGCGGACGCGGTGCTGCCGCACCATGGCAGCCTTTCCCGCAAGCTCCGGCTTGATGCTGAAGAAAAGCTCAAGAAAGGCGAGCTGCGGGTGGTCGTGGCGACGGCGTCGCTCGAGCTGGGCATCGATATCGGCACGGTGGATCTGGCATGCCAGATCGGCTCGCCTCGCTCGATCGCTGTAGCGATGCAGCGCGCTGGTCGCGCCGGTCATTGGGTCGGCGCTCTGCCGAAGGCTCGATTCTTTGTGACGACGCGAGATGAGCTGATCGAATGCGCGGCGCTGGTGCGAGCCATTCGCCGCGGCGAGCTCGACAAGCTCGAAATTCCCGTTGCGCCCCTGGACATCCTCGCGCAACAAATGGTGGCCATGGCCGCTTGCGAGGATCTCGGCGAGGAAGAACTCTTCGACTTGATGCACCAGGCTTGGCCGTATCGCAATTTGGCCCGCCGCGATTTCGATCAGGTGCTGGAGATGCTCTCGGAAGGCATCGCGACGTCGCGAGGACGCAGCGGCGCATTTCTGCATCGCGACCAGGTGAATCATCGCGTTAAGGGACGCCGAGGGGCGCGTCTCGCTGCCATTACCAACGGCGGCGCCATTCCGGATACGGCGCAATATCAAGTGATCGCGGAACCGGAAGGCCACGTGATCGGCTCGGTTGACGAAGATTTCGCCATCGAGAGCATGGTGGGCGACGTGTTTCTGATGGGCGCCGCTTCCTGGCGCATCCGGCGCGTAGAGACCGGCCGCGTACGGGTAGAGGATGCGCACGGCGCCGCTCCGTCGATTCCGTTTTGGAATGGCGAGGCGCCGGGGCGCACGCGCGAGCTTTCCCTTGAAGTTTCCCGCTTGCGCGAGGACATCGTTCAAGCTTCCCCTGTGGATGCCTGCGCTCTGCTGATGGACCAATGCTGCCTGGACCGCCGGGGCGCCGAGCAAGCCGTGGAATATGTCCGCGCAGGGTGCAACGCTTTAGGCGTTCTCCCAACGCAAGAAGTGGTGGTGGCCGAACGATTCTTCGACGAAGCCGGAGGAATGCAGTTTGTCCTGCATGCTCCATTCGGCTCGCGCATCAACCGCGCTTGGGGGCTGGCGCTGCGCAAGCGTTTCTGCCGGACCTTCAATTTTGAGTTGCAAGCCGCGGCCACCGACAACGGACTCGTTCTGTCGCTGAGCGATCAGCATTCGTTCCCGCTGGAGATGGTGTTCAGCTTCCTGAGCCCCGCGAACGTGGAACACGTGCTCACGCAGGCCATGCTGCCGGCGCCGATGTTCGGGGCGCGTTGGAAGTGGAACGCCTCGCGCGCGCTCGCGGTTCCGCGCTTCGCCGGTGGACGCAAAGTTCCGCCGCCGATTCAAAGAATGCGCGCCGACGATCTGCTGGCTTCCGTGTTCCCGGATCAAGTCGCCTGCGCGGAAAACCTCACCGGCGAAATCCGCATTCCCGATCATCCGCTGGTGAATGAAACCATCGCGAACTGCTTGTATGAAGCGATGGACTTGAGCGGACTCAAGGATATCCTCGATCGCCTTGGGGAAGGGACTCTGCGCACGGTGGCCATCGATACGCGCGAGCCTTCGCCGTTCTGCCACGAAATTCTGAACGCGAACCCTTACGCCTTCCTGGACGATGCGCCGCTGGAAGAGCGCCGCGCTCGCGCTGTTCAACTGCGCCGCACGCTTCCCGAAGACGCTGCGAACCTGGGCGTCCTTGACCCCGCTGCAATCTCGCAAGTCGCTGAAGAATCCTGGCCCATCGTGCGCGATGCCGATGAACTGCACGACGCGCTGTTGACGCTGGTCCTGCTGCCGCCGGTTGGCGAGTGGCAAACATTCTGCGATTCGCTGGCGCGCGACGGCCGCGCGCAGACCATTCAGCGAGGAGGTCGGCCGTTTTGGGCCGCGACGGAGCGTTTGGAGCGCGCCTTGGCGGCGGAACAAGATCCGGCAAGCGTGCTGCGAGGCTGGATGGATTCGATCGGCCCTGCGAGGCCACAGGAACTGGCGGAGAAGCTCGCGTTGCCG
>DASQJB010000351.1:0-4075 GCA_035631295.1 Bryobacteraceae bacterium
CCCGCACCGCGTTTAAAAAACATTCCCTTACGGTTTTCGGACAAAACACGCTTTTTGAGGGGACCCGCAATCGCTTGGGGACGGCGCCAGTTTTCGTGCGGTGAACCTTGCCGGTCAGTTACAGTATCAGACCCAGGAGAAAAAACCCGCATGCGCCGATCACCAATCGCTGTGCTGATCACCCTGGCGATCACCGCTCTCGCGCAAGACCGCACCAATGCCCGCTCGATGGTCGTCTCTCCCTATGGCATCGTCGCTACCAGCCAGGTGCAAGCCTCGCAAGCCGGAGCCGAAATCCTCTCCCGCGGAGGCACTGCCATCGATGCTGCCATCGCCGCCAACGCGACTCTCGGCGTGATGGAGCCGGACATGAACGGCATCGGAGGTGATTTGTTCGCCATCTATTGGAATGCCAGGACCGGCAAGCTCTACGGCCTCAACTCCAGCGGATGGGCTCCCAAAGCCCTCACCATCGAGCATCTGAAATCCAAAGGCGAGACGAGGATGCCCGGCGCAGGCATCGACAGTGTCACAGTTCCCGGCGCGGTCGAAGGTTGGAACGAACTGCACCAACGCTTCGGACGCTTGGCCTGGAAAGATCTCTTCGCGCCGGCGATCTTTTACGCGGAAAACGGATTCGCGGTGCAAGAGATGATCGGAGCAGACTGGAAAGCATCCCAACCGAAGCTGCAGCATGATCCCGAATCCCGCCGCGTCTTCCTCATCCACGACCAGGCTCCGCAAATGGGAGAAGTCTTCAAGAATCCCGACGTCGCCCAAGCTCTCGCCCTCATCGCCAGCGCAGGTCCGCGGGCGTTCTACTCCGGCGCGATCGCGCAAGCCATTCTCGCCACCGAACGCGAATTGGGCGGCAGCCTGCAGGCCGACGATCTGAAAGAATTCGCTGCCGAATGGGTCGAGCCGATCTCGACCACTTATCGCGGTTGGAAGGTCTACGAACTTCCGCCAAACGTCCAGGGCATGGCCGCACTGGAAATGCTCAACATCATGGAGCAATTCCAACCTGCCAAAGCCGGCCCGCTGAGCGCGGAAGAAATTCACAAGCGCGTCGAGGCGATGAAGCTCGCTTACGCGGATCTCGCCCGCTACAACGCCGACCCCCGCTTCGCCAAAATCCCCGTGTCCGGCCTGCTCTCAAAGGAATACGCGAAGCAGCGCGCGCGGCTCATCGATCTGGAAAAAGCCGACTGCAATCCCCAGGCCGGACAGCCTCCCGCGAGCGACACCACCTACCTCACCGCCGTCGATCGCGAAGGCAACATCGCCTCTCTCATCCAGAGCAATTTCTCCAGCTTCGGTTCCGGCGTCACCGTGCGCGGCATGGGATTCGCCCTGCAGAATCGTGGAGCCCTGTTCATGCTCGACCCGTCGAAGCCCGACGCACTGGCGCCGCGCAAGCGTCCTTTCCACACCATCATCCCGGCGTTCCTCGAACATGGCGACGACCACATCGGGTTCGGCATTATGGGGGGAGCCAACCAGCCGCTCGCGCACGCCCAATTTGTCTCCAACCTCGTCGACTATGGCATGAACCTGCAAGCCGCCATGGAAGCCGCCCGCTTCACCGTGCGTGACAATTTCGACCTCACCTGCAATATCCTGATCGAGGATCGCGTGCCCGCCGACGTTCGCCAGCAACTCACCCTCATGGGACACCAACTCGTGGTACGGGGCGACTTCTCTTTATTTATGGGGCGCGGCCAGGCCATCGACCACAACACCAAGACCGGCATGAACTTCGCCGCCTCCGACGCCCGTACCGACGGCTCCGCCGAACCCGAGGTCCCGCCGGCTCTTCGCTAGCAGCGACGCCCAAGACGTGAGCTTGAAGATGGCGATGGCAGAAGCCCGTCAGGCACTCCCGTTTAAAGTCAGCGCGCCGCTTTCCCGATCCTTCCTGTGCATTCCCCAAGATCCGCTCTTGGCGCCGGTCGACGAGTCTGACATTCAAGCGTCAAGGCTTCCGCGCGCCCGCGTCTGAAGCTCGGCTGTCGCCCTGCGATTTGTGTATAGTGTCTGTTTCCGTACCACCCGGTCGCGAGGGCTGAACCAATGGGAATAGTCGCGGGGCGTCACCGCATGCTTCTGTTAGTCGCCGTCTTTCTTCTTCTTCCATCCGCCTGGGCGCAAGCCGTCGCCTCCGAGCGCGTCCTGTTTCACGCCAAAATCTTCACCGCCGACCCGCAAAATCCTTACGCCGAAGCCGTCGCCATTCGGGGAGACAAAATCCTGGCGGTGGGCACTCTGCCCGAAGTCCTGAAATCGGTTTCTCCCAACGCCGAACGCGTCGACCTCGATGGCAAAACCCTATTCCCCGGCTTCATCGACTCGCACAGCCACTCCATTGATGGCGGACTCTCCCTGATCGGAGCAGACACCACCGACAAGGTCGACACCCTCGACCAACTGCCTGCTTTTGTCGCCGAAGCCAAGAAATCCGGACGCGGCATGCGCGGCGACGTCCTTGAGATCCTCGGCCTCCCGCTCGAGTTCTGGTCGCACCCCGATGTCCTCAACCGGGACTTCAGCAGCGGTGCCTACGAGCACCAGAGCGTCCTGCTTCGGGGCATGGACGGCCACACCTCGTGGGCAAATCGCAACCTCCTCGAGCGAGCTGGCGTCACCTCGGCATATCTGAAGTCGCTCACACCCGACCAGCGCGCTTACTACGGCGTTGATGGGAACATGCAGCCCACCGGCTTTCTCGTCGATGCCGGTGAGCAGAAGGTCGAAGCACTGTTGCCGAAATACACGGCGGATCAACTCCTCGCCGCCGGACGCGCCGCTCTGCACTACAACTACAGCCTCGGAATCACCGCTTGGCTCGATCCGTTAGCCTCCGACCAGGTGCTGACTGCCTACAAGATGCTTGCCGACCGGGGCGAACTGAATTCTGAGATTGTGGCGTTTCCGCAAGTGCTGTCGAAGGACCCCGCTGGCGAACTTGCCGCGGTCCGGAAAACTCGAGACCTCTACAAGAATGTTCCCCACCTCCACGTCACCGGTATCAAGATCTTTGCCGATGGCGTCGCCGAGTTCCCCTCGCAAACGGCGCACTTCACGCAGCCCTACAAGAACACCGGTCACAACGGCGATCTTCTTTTTGATCCCAAGACTTTCGCCGGCCTCTGCGTCGCTGCCGACAAGCAGGGCCTGATTATCCACGTCCATGCCATCGGCGATGGCGCCGTCAAAGCCGCCCTTGACGGCATCGCCGCAGCCCGTGCCGCCAATGGAGATTCCCGCCTCCCGCACACACTCACCCACGAACAATTCGTCCGGCCGGAAGATTTTCCCCGCTTCCGCCAACTCGGCGTGGTCAGCGCCTTGCAGTTGTTCTGGGCCGAAGCCTCTAACGACACGATCGAAATTCTCAAGCCCTACATCGATCCGTCCATCTACAAATGGCAGTACCCGGCGCGCTCCATCCTCGACAACGGCGGCATTATCTCGGGAGCCAGTGACTGGCCGGTGTCGACCGCCAACGTTTTCCGCGCAATTTACCAGGCGGAAACGCGAAAGGGATCCGAAGGCATCCTGGACGCTTCCCAATCCATGCCGCGCCAGGCCATGTTTTATGCGTACACGCGGAACTCAGCCCGCGCCATGAACCGGGATGACATCGGCACCATCGCTCGCGGCAAACGCGCCGACCTGGTGCTGCTTGATCGGGATGTGCTCACCGTTTCGCCGGAAGAAATGCGCGACGCCAAGGTTGTCTGGACGATGGTTGCCGGCAAGTGGGTCTATCACGCAAATCAGGACTGATCGTGTAGGGGATGAGCCCCCCCGTCATGTCATTCCAAGCAGGGCAGATGAGAGTTGGCAGACCTTTTTGGACCGCTGATCCGGCACGACTTCCAGCGGCAGCGCTTCCCGTCCCCGCGGCACCGAGTTCTGCCGCCACCTGAGGTCTTCCCTAGGCGTTGCCAGCCTCGATTCAGCGATCGCGCACGAAATCCGAAGGGGCGAGGCCAGGGCGTCGGCTGGAAAGCTTAAATCCCGTCAAACCCCGTGCTGGAAGCCGCATCTGACCCTGCCTATTTTTCGGCCA
>DASQJB010000352.1:0-11654 GCA_035631295.1 Bryobacteraceae bacterium
TGCCGATTCGCGTGCCCATGTTGGATATACACACGGTGGGTGCGGGAGGCGGGTCGATTGCGCGCGTGGATGCGGGCGGACTGCTGCGCGTGGGGCCGGAGAGCGCGGGCGCGGATCCTGGGCCGGCCTGTTACGGAAAGGGCTTGGACGCCACGGTGACGGATGCCCACGTGGTGCTGGGCCGCATGGAGGCTTTGCTTGGAGGCGCGATGCACATCGACGCGGCACGCGCGGCAGTCGCTGTGGACCGAATCGCAAGGCGGCTCGGATTGTCGCGCGAAGCCGCAGCTGCGGGCATTCTGCGAGTGGCGAACGCCAACATGGAACGGGCCATTCGCGTGGTTTCGGTGGAGCGCGGCCACGACCCGCGCGATTTTGCGCTCGTCGCCTTCGGCGGATGCGGCGGACTGCACGCATGCGAAATCGCGCGCGAGCTGGGCCTCCGGACCGTTATCGTGCCCGAGCAGGCCGGAGCGCTTTCAGCGCTAGGGATGCTTCTGGCCGATGCGACGCGAGATTATTCGGCGGGAGTCTTGGGTCGGGCAGACATCACGGGCGCATTCGCCGCCCTGGCGCGCAGAGCTCGCCGTGAATCTCCCGGAGCGGAGATCGAGCGCAGCGCGGATCTACGCTACCGGGGTCAGAGCTACGAGTTGAACGTCCCTTGGGCGGATGCGGACGCCGCCGTGGCGCGATTCCACCGCGAGCATGCCAAGCTTTACGGATACTCAAATCCGGGCCGCGATGTTGAAATCGTGACCATTCGCGTCCGTGCGCGAATGCGGACAGCGAAACCGAAGCTCGCGCGAGGTTCGTACCGTGCGGGCCGGCCGCAGATGCGGCGCATTTGGGTGGACGAGGCATGGCGGCGCGTGCATGTGTGGAAACGCGAGAACATCGGCACCAGAGCCCACCGCGGACCGGCGCTGATTCTCGACTACGGCTCGACAACGCTCGTTCCGGCCGGATGGCGCTACCGCGTGGATGGCGCGGGCAATCTGATCATTACCTTATAATCGGCATGGTGCGCTTGCTTGCTTGGTTGCTAATGGCGACGCCATTGTCCGCGGCGGGCGCTCCTTGCGACGGTCTCGCTTCTCTCGGGCTTCCGGACTCCGAAATCACCGTGGCGCGAACGGTCGAGGCGGGAGCCTTCCCGCCGCCCACGGGAAGCGCGTCCCCCTTTCAGGACTTGCCGGTGTTCTGCCGGGTCGCGGCGACGCTCAAACCATCGAGCGATTCCGAGATCAAGATCGAAGTGTGGATGCCTGCGTCGGGCTGGAACAAGAAGTTTCTCGCCAACGGCAATGGCGGATGGACGGGATCCATCAATTACAATACCCTCGCGAATTCCTTGCGGCTTGGCTTCGCGACGGCCATGACCGATGCCGGGCACGAAGGCGGCAGCGGCAGCTTCGCGCTCGGGCATCCGGAAAAGCTCACCGATTTCGCGTATCGGGCAGTGCACGATATGACGACCGCCGCGAAAGCAGTTATCAAAGCTTATTATGGCGAGGAGCCCGGGGTTTCTTACTGGACGGGCTGCTCGCAAGGTGGCCGGCAGGGATTAACGGAGGCGCAGCTTTTTCCGCGCGATTACGACGGGATCATCGCTGGAGCGCCGGCGAATAACTGGGTTCACATGATGGCCCAGATCGTCTGGGTGGCGCAGTCGGTTCACAACGACGAGATGAGTTACATTCCGCCGAGCAAATATCCGGCGATTCATCAGGCCGTTCTACAGGCGTGCGACGCGCAGGATGGAGTGCGCGACGGAGTGCTGGAAGATCCGACGCGTTGCAAGTTCGATCCGAGCGTGCTCAAGTGTAAAGGCGCAGACGGGCCGGACTGCCTCACCGGCCCGCAAGTGGACGCGGCGCGGCGAATCTACTCAGGCGCGGTGAACCCGCGAACCAGGCAGCTCATCTTTCCTGGCCTGGAGCCGGGTAGCGAACTGGGTTGGGACCAATTCCTGGCGGGCCTTCAGCCGACATCGTTCGCGCTGGACGAATTCAAGTACGTTGTGTTCCAGAATCCGGATTGGGACTACAAAACACTTAACTTCGATAGCGATATCGCGAAAGCGGATGAGATGGATCACGGCTTGCTGAACGCCACCGATCCGAATCTCAAAACGTTCTTCGAGCGCGGCGGCAAGCTTCTGCAATATCACGGCTGGAACGATCAGCTCATTGCGCCTTTGGGCAGCGTGGATTATTACAAGAGCGTGCTGAAGATGGCCGGGGGGAAGGCGCAGGAGTTCTACCGGCTGTACATGGTTCCGGGCATGAAGCATTGCCAGGGCGGCGATGGAACGGCCAGTTTTGATATGCTCAGCGTGATCCAGCAATGGGTCGAAAGCGGGAAGGCCCCCGGCGCGGTGACGGCTTCGCGGACGGCGGATGGCAAGGCGGTGCGAACGCGTCCGTTGTGCCCGTATCCGCAAGTGGCGGTTTACAAGGGAAAGGGAAATACAGATGACGCTCAAAACTTCACGTGCAAAAATCGTTAGCTCGTTGTTGCTGCTTGCGCTTGCTCTGGCGATGGCAGCTTCCCTATCGGCGGCGACTTGCGAGAGCCTGAGTTCGCTTTCGCTGCCGAACACCACGATCACCGCGGCGCAATCGGTAGCCGCGGGAGCTTTTGCTCCCGAGGGGGGCGGAGGCGCGAAAGGCAAGGGGAAAGCGGCTTCGTTCGCCGATGTTCCGGCATTTTGCCGCGTGGCGTTCACTGTGAAGCCGACCAGCGACTCCGATATCAAGATCGAAATCTGGATGCCCGCCTCCGGCTGGAACCACAAATTCGAAGCCAACGGAAACGGCGGGTGGACGGGATCGATTACTCCGGCGACGCTGGCCACAGGCGTGAGGCTTGGCTATGCGACTTCGATGACCGATACGGGCCATGAGGGCGGCAGCGCCAGCTTCGCTCTTGGGCATCCGGAGAAGCTGATCGATTTCGGCTACCGGTCGGTGCATGAGATGGCGATGAAGGGGAAGGCGATCGTCGCCGCGTTCTACGGCGAAGCTCCCAAATATTCGTATTGGAATGGCTGCTCGGCCGGCGGGCGGCAAGGGTTGGAGGAGGCGCAGCGTTATCCGGACGATTTCGATGGGATCATCGCGGGATCGCCCGGATTGAACTGGACTGGGCGCTCCCTGCAGGCGATTTGGATCGCGCAGCAGGTGCACAAGGACGCGGAGAGCGAGATTCCGGCGGCGAAGTTTCAGACCGTTCACAACGCTGTGCTCGCGGCCTGCGACGCGCTGGATGGAGTCAAGGACGGCGTATTGGAAGATCCCACGCGTTGCAAGTTCGACCCAAAGTCGATCGAATGCAAGGGCGCGGAGGGGCCGGACTGCCTGACCGGGGCGCAAGTGGAATCCGTGCGCCGAGTGTATGCCCCGGTGACGAATTCGCGGACCAAGCACGTGGAATTTCCGGGCTTCGAGCCGGGCAGCGAGATGGGCTGGAACACGATGGCCGGGCCGCAACCGTTCGGGATCGGAACCGATCTCTTTAAGTACGTGGTCTTCAAAGATCCCAATTGGGACTACAAGACCATGAACTGGGATAAGGACGTCGATCTGGCGAGGAAAGAGGACGCCGCGGCGGACGCGATGAATCCGGACCTGAAGGGCTTCCTCGCGCACGGCGCGAAGATGATTCAATATCACGGCTGGGCGGACCCGCAGATCGCTCCGGGGTCGAGCGTCGACTACTACAAGAACGTGCTCGAGAAAATGGGCGGCGCGGGCAAGGTGACGGGCAGCTACCGGCTGTTCATGGTTCCCGGCATGGCGCATTGCGGCGGCGGCGACGGGACGAGCACGTTCGACATGCTGACCGCGTTGGAGCAATGGGTGGAAACGAAAAAGGCTCCGGATCAGATACTTGCTTCGCGCGTGAGAAACGGCCAGACGGATCGCACGCGTCCGCTGTGCCCGTATCCGCAGGTGGCCGTATATAACGGCAGCGGGAGCACGGACGATGCCGCGAATTTTTCGTGTAAGGCAAAGTAAGTTCTTGATGCTCTCGCAGAGGCGCAAAGCACGCAAAGATTTCTGGGTTGTGCTGCTTTTCAGCTCTGTGCCTGTCTTCGCGGCGACTTGCGAGAGCCTCTCTTCGCTGGCTCTGCCAAACGCGAAGATCGGTCTCGCGCAACTGGTCGCCGCGGGCGAGTTTCAGGCGCCGGGGAATGGCAAGGCGCCGGGGGCGGCGGCGTTCCGGAATCTGCCAGCCTTCTGCCGGGTCGCCGCCACGCTGAAGCCGTCGAGCGATTCCGAGATCAAGATCGAAGTGTGGATGCCGGCCGCGGGCTGGAATAGTTCGCTCCAGTCTGTGGGCAACGGCGCGTGGGCCGGATCGATCAGCTTCCCCGCCATGGCGACGGCCGTCGCGGCGGGGTATGCGACAGCCAGCACCGACACCGGCCACTCCGGCAACAGCGCCGACTTCATTCTCGGTCATCCCGAAAAGGTGACGGATTTCGCCTATCGCGCCGTGCATGAGATGACGGTCGCGGCCAAGGGGGTAGTGGCGGCCTATTACGGCAAATCCGCCACGCATTCGTATTGGAATGGATGCTCCACTGGAGGCCGGCAGGCGCTGGCGGAAGCGCAACGATATCCCAACGACTACGACGGCATCGTCGCAGGAGCGCCCGCCAATTACGTCACACATCTGCAAGGGCAACAGGTGTGGATGAACCAGATCGTGCATGAGGACGAGGCCGGCTTCATTTCGCCCCAGAAGTTCAAACTACTGCACGAAGCCGTGCTGAAGGCCTGCGATGCGATGGATGGAGTAAAAGACGGAGTGCTGGAAGATCCGAGTCGCTGCCATTTCGATCCGAAAGAGCTGGCTTGCGCGAGCGGAGATTCGTCGAACTGCCTCACGCCGCCACAAGTGGAAGCGGCGCGCAAGATTTACTCCGGCCCGGCGAGCGCGAGAACCGGGAAGGCGTTGTTTCCAGGGTTAGAGCGCGGCAGCGAGGCGGGATGGACCACACTTTCCGGCGAGAAACCGATGTCGCTCGCGGACGAGACTTACAAGTATCTCGTCTTCCGCGATTCGAACTGGAATTACATGACGTTCGATCCCGACCGCGATATGGCGAAGGCGGACGCGGTCATCTCCGCGACAATGAACTCGACCGATCCGAATCTGAAGCCGTTTTTCGGGCACGGAGGGAAGCTACTGATGTATCACGGCTGGGCGGATCCTGGAATCGCGCCGCGGAATAGCGTCAACTACTACGAAAGCGTAGCAGAAGGCATGGGCGGGGCCAAGAAAGCAGCGGAATCGATTCGCCTATTCATGGTGCCCGGCATGGGCCACTGTCGCGGCGGCGACGGGACCGATAATTTCGATGCCATAGCCGCGCTGGCCGATTGGGTGGAGAAGGGGAAAGCTCCGGACCGGATCGAGGCGTCGCATCAGACGCGGGGAGTTGTGGACCGCACGCGGCCGCTCTGCCCTTATCCGCAGACGGCTGTTTACAACGGAACAGGAAGCACGGACGAATCCGCGAACTTTTCGTGTAGATAGCTTCACTGACTTAACGCAAAATTCACATCGATCTCGGTGACCACTTCCACCGGCTCGCCATTTAGAAGGGTCGGCTGGTAGAGCCACTGTTTCACCGCGTCCCGGGCCGCCTGGACCAGCAGTGGATGACCGCTGACGAGCATCAGGTTTTGAATTGCGCCATCCTCGCCGATGATGGCGGTAAACTTCACGGTTCCCTGGACGCGCGCCTGCTTGGCGAGTGGCGGATAAGCCGGAACGGGCTTCTTTACCAGCTTCGCGCTTTGAACACCCCTGCTGACGACGATCCGCAGGGGAGCGGCCAACGCGGCTTCCCGCTCGGCCGAGCCTTTAGGCGGCGGAAGCGGGGGAGCGTTCACCAAGCCCGGAATCACCTGGGTCGGCGCACCCGGAACCACGCCCAGAGGAGCTACGACGTTGCCTGAAGGTCCCTCGATCAACGGATCTTCCAGGATTCCGGCCACTTGTTTGGGAATCGTCTTGGGCGCCCATAGGACTTCGCCCAGGAACTGCCTGGGCGCTGGTTTCGCTAGGACTTTCTCTACCGGCGCGGGAGGAGGCGGCGCAGGCGGCGGCGTTGGCGCCGTGAGCATGCTGATCAACTGCGCCTTGGGAAGCACGCCGGTGAAAATCAGCGGCATCAGAATTAAGATGCTCACCGCGATCATCTGCCCGATAAGCGACGCGGTTACCGTCCAGCTCTTGTTGGTATTTCCGGCCGCGTCTACGAAGGTTTGTCCAAACATTTCCGCCATAATGCTTGGTTAGACACCGCAACAGGCGTTCTTTCTTCCGCGGATCGGCGAGTTTTACATATAAGTGATTTCTCTCGTAAAAGGCGCAAAGCTCGCTAAGATTTCTTAGCGAGCTTTGCGCTTTTTACGAGAGATATTTAAGAGATATTTATTTGTCTTGGACGATGCCGCCGGGCTGCTTGTTGGCTTTCGCGGCTTTGTCTTTGCGGGTCGCCATGGCCTTATCCAGCCAGGTGTCAGCGACTTTCTCTTGCTTGTCGTACTCTTCCTTGTTGTCAAGAAGAGTGGCCTTATCACGAATCAGGAGCTCCAGATAAACCATGGCGTCGTCGTATTCCTTGTCGATATCGAGAGCCTTATTCGCATTGGAGATCCCGTCATCGAGAGTCGTGGAATACTTGACCGTGAGCGATTCCCGCACTTTCTTGTCCTTGAGCAGACCCATCTCCTCGGGCCGCATATGCAGATCCACTTTGGCCAGCATGAGCGTGGGATGGAAGCGATAGTAATCGATCACAGCCAGTGTGTAGTAGGCTTCCTTGTCCGTCGGATCCACGGCGATCAACTTTTTGTACCACTGCTCAGCCTCGTCGAATTTGGCCAATTTCTGATCCTGGGGAAGGGAGGCGGCTTGGCTGTAGGCCATGGCGCCCAGGTACTTCAGCACCGTCTTATCGTTAGGATCGGCTTCGAGCGCCTTGAGGAAGCCCTCCTTGGCCCGGTCGGCGTATTCCTTGTTCTCGGGAGATTCAGCGCCGGGAATCCATTGGGCGAAGTAAGAGGTGGCCATGTAGACGACGGCGTTGTTGTTGGTCGGATCGAGCGCCGCGGCCTGCTTGAAGTGTTCCACGGCGTCGCTAAATTTTGCGTTCTTGAACGCCGCGATGCCCTGGTTGATGTGGTCTCTGGATTTCAGCTTGTCGCAACCCGCGCCGAACAATATCATTAAGCCGGCCACGCCGGCCAGACCGAGGGTGTAACTCTTATGCATCTCTATTGGCCCGCCTCGATCTTGGGAGTCATCAATCCGATCTTGTCGATGTTGGCGCCTTTGGCGATGTCGATCGCTTTCGCGACTGCTTCAAATTCCAAATCCTTGTCGCCCTTGACGAAGACTACGCGCTCGGCGCGGGTCTTGAAAATGTCAACCAGACGCTGCTGAAGCTGGTCTTCCGGAATCGCCGGATCCTGATTGACATGCATGCTGTGATCCTTCTCGATCACGATGACCACGGTGCGGTCCTGATCCGGCGGAGGCGGCGGTTGATTCGGCGGCGGCGGCTGAGGCGCCAGCGCGTCCAATCCGTGCGGGGTCAAAGGCGTGATCACCATGAAGATGATCAGCAGCACCAGCAACACGTCAATCAGCGGCGTGACGTTGATATCGCATTTGGAGCCGCCGCTCCCTCCTCCCACTGCCATTGCCATAAGAAATCTCTCCTTGCTTATCCGCTCCCTTACGGTCGCGGCTCTGTTTTGGGCAACCTAATTCGCCGCGCCCTCGCCTGCTCCTAACTGATTCTGACTTGCCTGCTCGGTCAACAGACCAAGCTGGTCGACGCCGGCCGCGCGGAGGTTATCCACCACGTCTTCCACGGCCTCATACTTGGCGCGGCGGTCAGCCTTAATGTAAACCGTCTTGTCGATTTTGTTGGTGAGCAAATCTCGAACTTTGCTCGGCAGATCGTCCACCGCCAGTTGCTTGTTGCCGGGGCTCAAAAATACCTGGCCATTTCGCGTCACAGCCACCAGCACCGCGTCTTCCTTATCCGCGGCTTTCATCGCGATGGCGTTCTTGGACCGGTACTTCTCCACGTCCACGCCCTTGGTAAGCAGGGGCGTGATGACCATGAAAATGATCAACAGCACAAGCATCACGTCCACCATGGGCGTGACGTTAATGTCGGCGACTACTGGAGGCGCTTTCTGTTTTTGCATCTTTCAATCCTCACAGGGCAAGGCGGACGGCTGTGGGCCGCCCGCCTGTCCGGTTTTCAACTCGCAAGGGACAAGCTAAAGCTTGTCCTACCTACTGCCTCGCCGCAGCCCGCTGGGAGCGCTTCAAGAAATAGTCCACCAACTCGGAGCTGGAGTTACCCATCTCGACGTCAAACGCCTCCACGCGATTGGTGAAGTAGTTGTACATCCAGACGGCCGGGATGGCGACGAACAGACCGACGGCGGTGGTGACCAGGGCTTCCGAAATTCCGCCCGCCACCGCGCCGAGTCCGACCGACTTCTCCGAGGAGATGCCCTTGAAGGCGTTGATGATGCCGATGACGGTTCCGAACAACCCCACGAACGGAGAGGTCGAACCGATGGTGGCCAGCGTTGAGATGCCGCGCTTCAGCTCGGCATGCACGATGGCCTCGGCCCGTTCGAGAGCGCGCTTGGAGGCGTCAATCTCTTCTCCAGAAATCTCCGCGCTCATCTGATGAGCCTTGAATTCCTGGAGTCCGGCGACGACGACTTTCGCCAGGTGGCTTTTGCCAAACCGATCGGCGATCTTGATGGCCTCGTCCAACTTACCTTCGCGGAGCGCGCCGGCCACAGCCGGGGCGAACTGCCGCGACTGGTTCCGGGCGCCGTTGAACGCGATAACGCGGTCAATCATCACGCCGATGGACCACGCCGACATAATAAACAGCGCGATCACGACACAGATCGCCAGCCAGCTCATCTGGTGCAGCATAGTGCGCACGTCAAAGCTGATGGCGGGGCTCGCTTCTTGAAGAAGCGCGAACGCCCATACTTGAAAAGTTAACAACATGTTTTGTCTCCTGCGAGTTGAAATAAGCTAGACGGCTTTGCCCGCCGCCCGGCTTCAATTGCTTAAAGTAAAATTCACGTCGATCTCGGTGACCACTTCCACGGGCTCGTTATTGAGAAGCGTCGGCTGGTAGATCCACTGTTTCACCGCGTCCTGGGCGGCCTGCACCAGCAGCGGATGGCCGGTGACCAACGTCAGATTCTGAATGGTGCCATCCTTGCCGATGATGGCGGTAAACTTCACGGTTCCTTGGATGCGCGCCTGCTTGGCGAGCGGCGGATAATTGGGCGTCGGCTTCTTGATGAGCTTCGCGCCCTGGACTTGGCCTCCCACACGGATCCGCTGGGGAGTGGCGGGCTTTGCCTCCTGCACCTTCGGCGGGGGAGGCGGAGGAGGCGGAGCGGCCCCAATGCCGCCAAGCAAGCCCGTGGGAACTCCACCCGGAATGCCGCCAGGAACTCCGCCCACGGCGCCCGCAGTCGAAGGCGGCAACTGGTCTTCCACGATCACAGCCACTTGTTTGGGAATTTCCCGGGGCGCCTGCAAGACATTAGCCTGGAATTGGCGCGGCGCCACTTTGATGACTTTAACTTGTTGGACGGGCGGAGGCGGAGGCGGCGGAGGGGGCGGGGGCGGAGGCGCCGTCAACATGCTCACCAACTGCGCCTTCGGCAGCACGTCGGTGAAGATCAGCGGAATCAGAACCAATACGCCGACCGCGAGCATCTGGCCGGCGAACGAGAGGGTCACGGTCCAGCTTTTATTGGTCTTGCCGACCCCATCCACGAAGGTCTGTCTGAACATCTCTGCCATGTTTGTTCCTCCAACCGCTCCCTCGCGGTCGCGGCTCTGTCTAATCGCTCCCTTGCGGTCGCGGCTCTGTCGCGCCTAGCCTCTACCCGCCTTCCTGCCACCCGATACGGCGGGCTGCCTTTGACCTGCCGGTTTAGGCGCTACCGGTTTAGACACCGGCGCGGGCGCCTTTTTCTTCCTCGATTCCACAAAATTTTGCCAGAAGATTAGCAGGGGGCTGGCGATGAAGACCGAAGAATAAGTTCCGAAAATGATCCCCCACACCAGCGCGAACGCAAATCCATTGAGCACCTGGCCGCCGAACAGCCACAGGGAAAGGGCGGTCAGCAGCGTCAAGCCGCTGGTCATCACGGTCCGGCTCAAGGTTTGGTTTACGCTGAGGTTGATGATGGTCTCCAGCTTCTCGCGCCGCATCAGCTTTAGATTTTCGCGTATTCTGTCGAAAACGACAATAGTGTCGTTCATGGAGTAGCCCACAAGAGTCAGAAGAGCCGCCACCACCGTCAGGGAGATCTGCTTGTTGAACAGCGAAAACAGTCCAATAGTGATGATGGTGTCGTGAAAGACCGCCACCACCGCGGCCGCGCCGTAAATCCACTCGAAGCGGAAGGCGATGTAAACGAGCATTCCGCCTAGCGCGTAGAGAGTGGCGAGAATGGCTTGCGTGCGCAACTCGTTTCCGACTTTCGGCCCGACCACGTCGGCGGAAAGAATCGTGTAGTGCCCCGGAATCGCGACCTTATTTAACGTTTCGATCACCTGGGCCGCTACACCGGGAACGCTGCGAAGCTCGTTGAAGTCGCGAATGATGCCGCCATGAGCGCTGCGGTAGGAGTGGATGGCGGCCGCAAGATCCTGGAGTTGCTGCTCCGAGATGGGCGCGCCGGCTTGCAGGAGCGGATCGCGCAGGCGGTCCGCCAACTGCCCGACCGAGGAGCTGTTCAAAGACAGCTTTCCGCCCTGATCGCCGAACATACCCGCCAGCGTGTCGTCGATGGCCTGGCGATTGGCGTTCAGTTCCTTTTCCTGCTTGACCTCTGTGGTGATCATCAACTCCGGCGTGCCGGTGAGGCGCTGGACTGTGATTTCGCCACTGATTTTTTTGCCTAGCTCGGAGCGGATCTTGGCCACGAGCGGATCCGGATCCTGATCGAAGCGCACGCGCACCTCGGCGCCGCTCCGGAAGTCGATCCCGTAGCTGGGACCGCCCTTGAGAATCAGGCTACCCACGCCCGCCGCCGTTACCACCAGGGAGAGAGCGATGAAGATCCACTTCTTACCTAGGAAGTCGAAGTTCGTGTTTTTGAATAATTGCATTGAGCCTATACTATCGGCTTCGATTTACAGACACCAGCCGGAGGTGAAAAGTTCCCACGGAGGGGTTTCCGCCCGCTGCTCCGAGGCGAGGCGGAAGTCTCGCGCGAGCCAAAACCCGCCGCTGAACCGGACAAGCGAACTACCATACCACAAATCATTGTCCAATGCGCAACGGACTTACGCCTGTGCGCTAAATGCTGAGCGAAACTGCCTGCCGCTGTCGTCCCAGCTCCCAATAGAAGATCGTCTTCGATACGAATACGGCCGTGAAGACATTGGCCAGCAGGCCGATCACCAGCGTCACCGCAAAGCCTTTCACGGGGCCGGTCCCGAACAGAAAGAGGAAGGCGCAGGAAACCACGGTGGTGACGTGGGTGTCGATGATGGTGATCAGCGCCTTGCTGAAACCCGCCTCCATGGCGGCAACGGCGGCCTTGCCCGCGCGCAGC
>DASQJB010000353.1:0-5846 GCA_035631295.1 Bryobacteraceae bacterium
TGAAATCTGCGGCCACGCCGTTACCACTACACCTGAGAATCGTTGCCTGCTGCGACGATTTCGGTGGGGCCTGGCTTTCAGCCTGCCGCCGGGCTTTGCCCGGCGTTTGGTTGCAGCTCCGGTGCTCTGTGGGGCGGGCAATCCTGCCCGCAAAGAGTTTACCCGGTTCCGGGGTTTTCCAGCCGGATCCAGCAGTAATTTTACGGCTTGACCGCCGGAAGTTTTGTCTGATCCCCCGTGTTAATGCACGTCGGATGGCCAAATCCACCCTTGCTGATGCCCGTGCCGCCATTCGAATTCGCCGTGACGTCGTAGATGATGTTATCCGGGCGCGCGCTGTCGCCTGAAACTCCGCCGACCCCGGCCAGGTGATCCAGATTCAAATTATTTCGCGTGCGCCAGGCGACCTGTGATCCGTGCAAGACGTATCTCCGCTGACGCCGATCGCCCCCACCACCACTTGCCCCTGACCATAAAGCGCGAGTCCGCCGCCGAAGACGTTCACTCCGCCGATTTTGAAACCCACCATCGGATCGATGGCCGTGCCATTGCGGTCCGGCGACCCTGCGTACGCCACGCTGGGATTCACTGGATTGCTCTCCTGCAAACCGAACAGGCTGCCGCCGGGCTGAACCGCGGAATAAAGATTCGCCGTCGATAACGCCAAGCCTGCGGCTTGGCCTTTGCCGTTGCTGAAGGAGCCGGAATCCAGGCTGAATGCGTTGGCCGTGTTCGCCTTTTGCGCGGAAATCACACGGCTGCCAGGCCATTGGGCAGTCCGGTCGTTGCCGGTGAACGCCACCGCGCACACCACTCCGTCGCGATCCACGATCGTACCCCACATCTGGTTCTTCAGCCCGCTGTTCTCGGCGATGGTCGCTGCCGTCAGCGCTGCTTTCAACTGCGTATAGCCGGGAAGACTACCGCAGCCGTTTGAAGGAGTGGGCCCATTTTGCCCGCTCGCGATCGATGCGGTCAGAGCGCAAGCCGCAACAGCCAAAGCAAGTCTACTGCGTGAATATCTCTCTAACACTTTGTTTCTCTCCGATTTCTGGAAATTGAGTGCGCGAGAGCGCACCGCGGGATTGTACTACATCCGCACACTACAATAGATCATGGCTCTTTCTCCCGGAAAGCTTAAACATCTCAAAGCCCTCTCCACCAAGAATGCGATCATCGCCGCCGCGGCCATGGACCAGCGCGGCAGCTTGAAAAAAGCCATTGCCTCCGCCAAGGGTGTTGATCAAAAGGCCATCACTTCCGAAATGATGTCGGAGTTCAAAACCGCCGTAGTGCGCGTGCTCACGCCCCATGCCTCCGCGATCCTTCTCGATCCTGAGTACGGCCTGGACGCGGCGAAGGCGCGCGCCTCCAACGCCGGCTTGCTGCTGGCCTACGAAGAAAGCGGCTACGACAACACCAAGCCCGGCCGCCTTCCCGATCTGCTCCCCGAAGTTTCCGTGAAGCGCATCGTCGACTGGGGCGCTGACGCCGTCAAGATCCTGATCTATTACACCCCCTTCGACGATCTCCAAGTGAACAACATCAAGCACGCCTTCATCGAGCGTATCGGCGCGGAATGCGAGTTCCACCAGATTCCTTTCTTCCTGGAATTCGTCGGCTACGACCCCAAAGGAGGCAACGAAAAGGGTCTAGAGTTCGCCAAGCACAAGCCCCAAATCGTTATTGGAAGCATGAAGGAGTTTTCCAAGCCGCAATACCACGTGGATGTCCTGAAGGTGGAAGTTCCCATCAACGCCGAATTCGTCGAGGGAAGTGCGGTGTTCAAGGGCGAAAAGGCTTACACGCGCGCCGAGGCGCTAGAGCATTTCCGTAACGCCGCCGCCGTGGCGACCAAGCCGTTCATCTACTTGAGCGCAGGCGTCGGCAACGCACAGTTTGTCGAAAGCCTCCACATGGCCGCCGAAGCAGGAACCGATTTTTCCGGCGTCCTCTGCGGCCGCGCCACATGGAAGGATGGCATGCCCATCTACGGGGCCAAAGGCGTCAAAGCTCTCGAAGACTGGCTAACCACGGAAGGCGTGAAAAACATCCAGGCCGTGAACGACGCCCTCAGCGGCGCCGTACCGTGGACTGAGAAACTCGGCATCGCCGCCGGCGTGTGAGCTGGAGCCCGCTTCAGCCTGCAACGGGCGCTTTAGCGGCCGTAGGAACGCACAACTCGGCGTTCGCCATCACCACGCGCCACTCGCGAATCTGTACTTTCTCAAACACTCCTGCCTTGGTGAACGGATCGTCGCGCAGGATCTCTTCCACTTCCGCTGCGGAATTGGCTTCATAAACCAGAATTCCACCCCGGTCGTCGGCGAACGGCCCGCTGATCACCAACCGCCCGGACTCGAGCAAGGTCTTCAGATACTCACGATGCGCCGGCCGTGTGGCGGCGATCTTCGCTGTGTCGGTGGTGTATTCGATAACCGCGGCGAATTTCATGTGTTTTCCTACTTTACCTCGATCGTGTACGGCATCAGTTCCAGAATGCCTCCGTGCACGAGCGACCGAATCGGCAGATTCCCTACCAGCGCCTGAAGCTTCTCCTCGATTTCCGTATCCGTCGAGCTCCTTTGAAGCAGCGCCTCGATCAGCGTCTTTCTCGCCGGGTATGCCACCAACGTCACTTTCTCGGCTGGCCCGATTTTCGCCTTCTCCTTCACCAGTTCCACCGCTTTGTCCAACCCGCCCAGATCGTCCACCAGACCGTTGTGTTTGGCCTGCGTCCCCAGCCACACCCGCCCTTGCCCCAAGGCATCGATTTGCTCGAAATTGCGGCTCCGTGCTTTCGCCACCCGCTCCACGAAATCCTTGTAGAAGACTTCGATTTCCCGGCGCAGTTTTTCGCGCTCAGCCGTGGTCAGCGGGCCGTTCACCGCATCGATGTTGGCGAAGCGCCCGCGCGACAAAGTGTCCTGCTTGATCCCGATTTTGTCGAATAGCGCTCTCAAATTCGGCCGCCCGAAGAACACCCCGATCGATCCGGTGATCGTGTTCGGATACGCCACAATCGGAGTTCCCGTCATAGCGATGAAGTATCCGCCGGAAGCCGCCAAATCCGACATGGAGATGATCGTCGGCTTTTTCTGGCTCAGCACCCGCGCCTCGTGCAGAATATCGTCGGACGCGATTCCATCGCCGCCGGGAGAATTGATTCTCAGGATTGCGGCCTGAATCGAGGAATCGTTCTCCACCTCGCGCATCGTCTTCACCATGCGCGTGGCGGTGATGCCCGTATCGGACACGTCTTCGTTCGTCCCTCCCCGTGTGATGTCGCCGTCGCCGGTGATGAACGCGATGCGCTTGCCCCCTGGCGGCGGCGCCGCGCGCAGATAGGTCCTCTCCTTCACCTGAGTCAGATTCCCCACCGCAGAGTTGAGCTTGCCCCACATCTCGTCTTCGAAAAGAAGTCCATCCACCAGCCCGGCGTTGAGCGCCTCCTGCCCCACGAAGGGTCCTTCATCGATGGCCGCGCGCACCTCCGCCGGCGTCTTCTTGCGCCCCTCCGCGATCACCGCGGTCGCGTCCGAGAAGAACTGATCCAGAATCTCGTTGTTGACCTGAATCGTTTCCGGCGTGGGCGAGGTCCGCGTGAACATGTCCGGCGCGTCTTTAAACCGTCCGATTTTTTCGAACTCCATGTCCACGCCCAGCTTGTCCAGCGTTCCCTTGACGAAATACATCTCCGCGCGCAGGCCCTTGACGTCGAGCTCGTCCGTGGGCGTCATGTAAATCTTGTCGGCCGCCGAGGCCACGTAGTATTCGCGCATGGCCGCGCCGCGCAGAAACGCGTACACGGGCTTGCCCGATTTGTGGAACGTGGCGATGTCGCTCCTCAGCTCCTGAAGCTTCCCCCATCCCGCCGTCAGATCGCGCGGCATCACCACCAGCGCCTTGATGCGGCTGTCAGTGGCCGCGTCGCGCAGCATCCGCCACGTCTCCACGACCGTAAACTGCCGTTGGGTCTGCAACAACGGCAGACTCAGTTCCACCGGCGCTTGCTCGGGAATGTCGCCTTCCAGGCGGAGCACCAGCGCGGAGTTGGCCGCTATCACCGTCGGCCGGCCCTGCCCGAAGCGCAGCGCCGCGAACACTAGAAGGACGCCTAACAACACCACAAACGCCAATCCGATCAGAAACCCGAGCAGGAACTTTCCCATAGTCAGCCTCGCTATTAATCTATAGGCTAGCGCTTGGCGGAAAGGAATCCGCCCTTCGCGGCATTCTCTTGTTGACGCGAAACTAATCCGTTGCTCTTGGAGTCCAATCCAGCGAGCCGTGAAGGAATATTTATGAAGAAATCGTGGCTATTTTTCGGCGCTTCTCTGCTCGTCGCCGTTGCGGCGCTGGAGTCCTTCCAGCCACCCAAGAATTCCGAGGGCCCATCGATCGCCGCCACTTATTCCCGCGGCGTTCTTCACGCGACGATTCCTTACCAGGCGCCGCGCGCAGGCAATGGCCGGCTCAGCGTCCAGATCCTCGACCCCGAAGACGGCGTTCTCGCTACCATCGAGCGCCCCACTGCCTTGGCGACAGGCCGCGGATCATGGCAGGTGGACGTTGCGCTGGCCAAGCCGCTCGCGGTTGAGGACCTGGTCTGGCAGCGGCTGCGCTTTCGCTTCGCTTACGCCGACGGCAACGGAGCACTGGAAGACACCGAATCCATCGCCCGCATTCTCCGCACGCCCACTCTCCGCATTCTGGGCCAGCAATCCTACTTGAGCGGCAGCCAGGCCGCCGTGCGAGTCATCGTCGCCGATGCCCAGGGCGAACCCATCGCCGGCCCAGCCTCCCTCCGCATCGATCTCGCCCCCAATGGCCAACCCTCGCGCATGCTGTATTCCGGCGCCCTCGATGCCCGCGGAACCACGCAGGCGCAGTTCCGTTTCCCCGCCGGACTCAGCGGCACGTACGCGCTCCATTACGTCGCCGAAACGCCCCTCGGCTCCGCCGACTACACCCAACAGGTGCGTCTTCAGAACACCGCTTCCATCCTGCTGACTACCGAAAAGCCTCTCTATCAACCCGGCCAGACCATTCACATCCGCGCTCTGGCTCTGGATCGCCTCAGCCGCCAGGCCTCCGGCAACCGCGCCCTCACATTTGAGCTTTCCGACTCGCGCGGCAACAAAGTCTTCAAAAAAGCCGCGCAAACCGATTCCTTCGGCGTCGCCTCCGCCGAATTCCGCATCGCCGAGGAAGTGAATCTCGGCACATATCATCTCCGCGCCGCCATGGAATCCAGCAACGCCGAAATCGCGCTGAGTGTCGAGCGTTACGTCCTGCCCAAATTCAAAGTGGCCGTCGCACTCGACGCCAGCAAGCACGGCTACCGCCCCGGCGATCATGTCACGGGAACCGTTCGCGCCAACTATTTCTTCGGCAAGCCCGTAGACGGCGCTCCGGTCACGATCAAAACCGTCGGAATGGACGTCTCGCAATTCGAAACCGCTCCCGTTGAAGGAACCACCGATTCCGATGGCGCCTATCATTTCGACCTCCCGCTTCCCAGCTATTTCGCCGGCCGCCCACTGAATCAGGGTGCGGCGCAAGTGCTCATCGAAGCGGCGGTGAAAGATTCTGCCAATCACACCGAAACTTGCGGTGAGCCAGTCGCAGTCAGCCAATCTCCTCTCATCATCATGGCGGTGCCCGAAGGCGGAACGCTCATTCCCAATCTCGAAAATCAGGTATTCATCCTCACGTCTTACGCCGATGGCAAACCCGCGCAAACTTCGCTGGTAGTGCACGGCGGCGGTGAGCCGGATCAATCCGCGACCACCGACGAGAGCGGCGTGGCCATCGTGCGCGCGCGCAGCGGAAGCTTAAACATC
>DASQJB010000354.1:0-2017 GCA_035631295.1 Bryobacteraceae bacterium
CATCCCGGCGGGATTGGCTCTACAAGCATTGTTTCCGGTTGCGCACCGGTGGCCAGCGCTACTGAAAGTGCTTCATCATAGGTTCGGTTGAAGAGTTCGCTGCCTTCCGGCGAGGCCATGTATCCACGCATCGTGCCGCCGACGATAGCGCCGATCGTGGTTACCGAACAGTTCACGAGCAACTTCGACCACACCGCGCCCCGGAGGTTTCTTGTCGTCCGGACCTCTACCGCGCGCTCAAGCCACCCGCGGACTCGTTCGGTTCGTCCGCTTTCGCCGCCTGCAAGCTCTCCGATCAGCAAATGGCCCGCATTGCGCTGCTCGTATATGCCCGGCGCCTCCATCGTGGCGCCCAGATTCGAAAGCCCGCCAAGTACGCAGTTCCCCAATCGCTCCGCGAGCATCTGGGGAACGCCGCCGTTCTGGATCGGCAGGAGCGTGGCGTTCGGTCCGAGCAGAAGGGATAGCTTGGGCGCCACCTCGATCGCATCGTGAGCCTTGGTGGCCAAAAGGACGAGTTCAAACTTGTCATCCGCTCCGTAGGCATCCAAAGGGGCGATAGCCGTGGCCTGGACAGTAACGGAACCTCCCATTCCCGTCACCCTGAGGCCTGAGGCCCTCAACCTGTCCGCCTGCTCGGCATCGCGCGTCGCAAGCCAAACCGCAAGGCCGGCTCCGCGTAGGCGTGCTGCGATCAGTCCGCCCAACGCTCCCATCCCGATGATCAAGGTCTTCATGCTTCTTGCCGAACTGCCACTCGATCCCATAGGATCTTCTTCATCGAACTCTTACAGAATCTGAAAGCCAAGAGCAAGATGTCATTGCGGGCGTTTATCGATCCGGCGGTTAGGGAGGGCTCGCCCGGTTCACTTAGGAAGCGCTATGTCCGTTGCATTGCAGGACGCCCAGATATGCGCTCCAGGGCCCCACAGCTTCGCGATATTGGTAAGCCATTACACGCGATATTTGATGCATGTGCGTAAGATCATGAACTGCCCACGTTGCGAGAAGTTGCGCCAGCGTCACCGTCCCGAAGGCCGGATGCTTCCCCTGGCGGGCCAAATCTTCCTTTTGCAAATTCAGCAGCCGCAGCGAAACCAGGTTCTCGGTCCGAACGCGGCCAAACTCGTTTAAGAGCTCCTCCAGCGATTTGCCTTCGTTCTCCTTTTGCGCGAAGCGGTCAAATGGTTCGAATGGACGGGCTTCGCCGGTCTCCAGAATGAGTCGCACACGCGGCATCCAATCGGTGCGCTCGCCGCAGATCAAGTGGCCCACGATATCGAATGCGCTCCACGTATCATTTCCCTCGTTGCTCCGCGCCCAAATCTCGGGCAAGCCGCTGAGCAATGCATTCACGGCTGCGGGTGTGCGGCTGAGAAGCGCGATCGTGTCGGTCAAGCTGAATTCGGTTGGACGTAGCATGAGATTCCTATCCCCCAGCGACATGCTCGGGTTTGACTGGTCTGGCGAAGGGCTGCGCCAGGCTTGAGCCCAGAGCGCCTGCGCTTCTCGACCTCGCGTTCCAGGTGAAAGCGGAGCTCATCGTCGAGCTCCTTCGGCGAATAATCTCGTGGTGATATACCTTTCGCCCGTGTCGGCTAAAATCGCAACGATCGTCTCTCCAGCGGCTTCCTTCCGGTTGGCGATGATTAGTGCGGCGTGCGCAGCCGCGCCGGACGAAACACCCGCAATGATTCCTTCCTCGCGCGCCAGCCGCCGCGCGCAGGAGAATGCGTCCTCATCCGTTACTGCGATCATTTCATTGAGAACGGAGACGTTCAGAACTTCCGGGACGAATCCCACACCGATTCCGGGAATCTGGTGGTTTCCCACCGGCCTTCCGGACAGTATGGCCGCCCCGGTGGGCTCTACGCCTATGATGCGGACACCCGGCTTCCTTTGTTTGAGAAACTCCCCTACACCAGTGATTGTGCCACCAGTGCCGATGGCGGAGACGAACCACCCTACGTCGCCTTGAGTGTGTTCCCAGATCTCGACTGCCGTCGTGCGTCTGTGA
>DASQJB010000355.1:0-10276 GCA_035631295.1 Bryobacteraceae bacterium
GGAAGACCTCCCCCGAAGCGAGGAGGTCGGATTGGGACGGACAGCGTTGAGCAAGAGGGAACTGCAACGAGGGGGAGTGTTGGCGCGAGTGGAAGCTGGGGAGCTGCGGCTGAAGGACGCCGCGGCTGTGACGCAGGTCAGTTACCGCCAGGCCAAGCGCTTGTGGAAGCGATATCAGGCAGGTGGAGCAGCGGCGCTCAAGCACGGCAATGCGGGGCGAAAATCCCACCGCGCCCGGCCGGAGAAAGAGCGCAAAAAGATCCTGAAGTTAATCCGGGAGAAATACAGCGGGGACGAGAAGACGCGCTTTGGGCCAACGTTGGCGGCGGAGCATCTGGCCAGCGAGGATCAGCAGAAAGTACATCCGGAAACGCTGCGGCGCTGGATGCTGGCCGAAGGGCTGTGGTCGAAGGCCCGGAAGCGCAAGGCACACCGGAGCCGGCGCGAGCGGCGGGCGCACTTCGGGGAGTTGGTGCAGTTGGACGGCAGCTTCCACGAGTGGTATCAGAAACGGGGTCCGCGGGCTTGCCTAATGAACATGGTGGACGACGCGACCTCGACGGTGGAAGCCTACCTGGGCGATGAGGAAACCATCTGAGCGGCGGCGCGGGTGCTGCGGCAGTGGATTGAGAAGTACGGCGTGCCCCTGGCTCTGTACACAGACTGGAAAAACGTGTACGTGCGGGAGCCCACGGAGAAAGAGCAACTGCACGGGAAAGTGCCGGTGACGCAGTTCGGGCGGATGTGCCAGAAGCTGGACATAAAGATCCTGGCAGCGACCGGCAAGCCAAGGTGATGGTGTGCGAATGGGAAGACGGGCGGATCGAGATTCGCTATCAAGGCAAGGCGCGGCCGCACCGGGAGATCGCGGCGCCGGAGCTCAAGCCAGTCGCTCCGATCCGAGTGGGCGAAAAACCGCCGCGCCGGAAATCGGGATGGAAACCGCCGGCCAGCCATCCCTGGAAGAGACCGGGGGCAGCGGCGGCGGCTACGATGCGGGCCACTGCCTGCGCTTCGCCCTAAACGCTCGGCCTAGCGGCCTCGCAGGGCTACGCTCCGGCAGCGGCCCGCATCGTAGGAAGGAACTGGTTACGAAAAGAAAAAGGGGACATTTTAAACGAGGTAACGAGGGGGACATTTTTAACGAGGGTTGACAATCGCTCTCAATGAGGGTTGCCATCGCCACAAAGCAGGAATACGCTTCAAGCGTGGTTACCGACTTGGCTGAGGTTTTTCGGCTGGGAACTGCGAAGGCAGAAGAGAATCTCGACTTTCGTCGCTATCTCTCTGCCAAACACCACGCCGACAAAACGTTTCAAATCTTGGCTAGCGAAGTGCAAAAGCAGGTGGACTGTACGGCTTGCGCAAATTGCTGCCGCCACTCGGTCGTGCCGGTGAGCAAGCGGGAGATCGAAACCATCGCAGAGTACTTAGGCGCTACACGAGAGGCCGTCACCCGGCTCTACACGGTTGCCGATTCCGACGCGCCCGCCCGACGAATTCTACGGAGTTCGATGGAAGGCTGCATCTTCCTCGATGGCAATCTCTGCATGATCTACGAGGCTCGCCCGAAGACGTGCCGCGATTTCCCTCACGTCGCGGTCGGAACGCACTCACTCGGTGGCCGTCCGTCGTCGTTAGGACGGTGGGCCGCGCTATGTCCAATCATCTTCAATGCACTCGAAAACTATAAGCACCTCACAGGCTTCCGCCCAACTTGTGCTGCTCGGCAACGCGCTTCCAGGCCGCTTCATGCAGCGCTTACTCTGCTTATGTAGCGTCCATACTCATACGTGCTCGCCGCCTATGCCGGCGCGCTTCGTAGTACACTAATCGACGCCAAGGAGGGGCGAATATGCTGCGATTCGGTTCGGTTTCGGCCTGTATATTGATTTTCGGAATCACCACGGCGTGTACCAATTCTTCTGCCACCGATACGCGCGAAGCCGATGTTCGCGCGGTTCGCGATGTCGAAGCCGCGTGGGTCAAGGATATCGGCGCGAAGGACGTGGATAAGTTCGTCGCCTACTATGTTGGCGATGCCACCCTGTTGATGCCGAATGCGCCGGCTCTCAATGGGAAAGAAGCCATCAGAGCGGCTTTGAAACCCATGCTCGCCGATCCCAATTTCTCTCTTACGTTTCAGGACACTCGGGCGGAAGCGTCTAAGGGCGGCGACCTTGTCTACACTACCGGGACTTACACGATGACCAGTTCGGCCCCCAAGAATCCTAAGTCGATCACCACTGACAAGGGGAAGTACCTGACCGTGTTTAGGAAGCAGCCGGACGGTAGCTGGAAGGCCGTCGCGGATATGATCAATTCCGACCTGCCGCTTGCACAAGCGCCGAAAACAACGCCAAAGCGATCGCGTGGCCGCCGATGATTAGAGCGGTGGTCTCCTAGCTAACGCGAACGTTTTTTGCGCCCTCATGTCCTCCCGTATCGCTATCTAATCGGGATTATCCGAGTTCCGCGACAAGCGCCGGGTCGCATCCAGCGATATCTCACGTCTCGACCCGGCTCCCGAAGAATTCTTGATTCACGTGGGAGCTGTCGCCGTTGAGCCGTAGGATGGGTAATCGGTCGGGCCGCCCCCGACAATTCCTTCACCGCACCGACGCCACGGGATCGATTTTTACACCCTCTTGCGCGATGTCGCCCGGGTTCGCGACTATCGTTTCACCTTCCTGGAGACCCTGAGAAATCTCTAATCTGTCGCCATAGTCGCGGCCGACCACGACCTTTTGGAGATGCACGGTGTGGTCGGAGCGAACGACAGCCACTTGCGTTCCTTCAGCGCGGTAAATGAGCGCTTCGGCGGAGATCAGCACGGGCGGGATCCCTCTCGATCCGAGCAGATCCACTTGCGCGTACATGCCCGGAAACAACGAACCGTCCTGGTTGGGCACTTCGACTTCTACCAGCATCGTGCGGCTGGTGGGATCGAGGGCGCTAGCCGTGCGGGCAACCCTCCCGGCGAAGCGGCGTCCAGGCAAGTTGGAGACTGTCAGAGCCGCGCTTTGGCCTTGATGAACCGAGTTGGCATTAGCCTGTGGGACGTTCACATACGTGCGTAACATTCCGGTTTGCGCGATGCGGTAGAGGAGCGTGTTGCCCGACGCGACTAGCGCGCCGACGTCCACGTTGCGCTGAGTAATAACGCCATCGAACGGCGCTTTCACGATCCGGTAACCGAGGACCTCGTTGATACGCGCGACGTTCGCCTCCGCGGCGGCGACGCTGCTGCGCTGGGCCGCAATCGCTCTGTCCAGAGCCTGGACCGTGGCTGTTTGCGCCGTGAATTGGGCCTGATACTGGTCGTTGTCCTGCCGCGAAACGATCCCCTGCTCAGTTAACTGCTTCCATCGCTCCGCGCTGACGCGCGCCAGCTCCAGGTTGGCCTTGCCTTGCTCATAGTTAGCCAGCGCCTGTTCGAGCGCCGCTCGCGCCTGGTCGACGGCGGCTTGCGCCTGCCGAAGCTGCTGATCGAGTTCGGGTGCTTCGATTTCGGCTACTGGTTGCCCGGCACGGACGCGATCTCCAATATCCACGAGACGGCGTTTGAGGTAGCCATCGGCGCGGGCGAGGATCGGCGCCTCGGTAACGGCTTGGATATTGCCCGGCAGCTCCAGTTCGCTTTGCCCTGTTGCGCGGGATACCTGGATTACTTCCACCCGGGGAAGCGCTTGCTCCTGCTGGACCACCTCGCTTTGCAGCAGCGTTTCACGCTTCTGAAGGGGGATGTAACCGGCGAAGAAAGCTATGGCGATCAAAATCGCGGAGATGAGGAAAATGACCGTGATCGTAAGACGGGAAGGACGCCAGCGGTTACCCGCAAGCGCCGGATGAGGAGGTTTACGAATCTTCTCTTCGGTCGGATTGGGGTCGGTATATTGCATTATCTAAAGAGGCAGTTCCCGATCCGCCGGCGGCGTGGTTCTCAAATAAGTGTAGAAAATCGGAACCACGAACAACGTAGTGACAGTAGCAAACATCAGCCCGCCAATCACCGCGCGACCTAGGGGCGCGTTCTGCTCTCCTCCTTCGCCGAGTCCGAGCGCCATGGGAAGCATGCCGAGGATCATGGCGGCCGCGGTCATCAGCACGGGCCGGATGCGCGCGAACCCGGCGGAAAGCATTGCGTCGCGGGCGGAGGGCAGCTCGACCCGTTCATCGTTTGCAAAAGTCACCATCAGAATGCTATTGGCTGTCGCTACCCCGATGCACATGATAGCGCCCATCAGCGAAGGCACGTTAAGCGTGGTGCGAGTTACGAACAGCATCCAGAGGATGCCGGCCAGCGCGCCGGGCAGGGCGGTCAAAATAATGAAAGGATCGAGCCAGCTCTGAAAATTGACGCACATCAGCAAGTAAACGAGGAGCACCGCGAAAATCATCCCCAGTCCTAACCGGTAAAACGACGATTGCATTGTGTCGATCTGGCCGCGCAAGGCGAAAGTGGTTCCTCTCGGAAGTTTGGGTTCTTCTTCATTCATGATTTGGCGGACACCAGCGCCAACGCTACCCAGATCCCGGCGATCCACGTTGGCGTAGACATCGAACACCGGCCACGCGTTGTAGTGGTTGACGATCACCGGAGTATAGCCGCGCTGAACAGTAGACAGATTCGATAAGAGCTGAGCACCGCCGGGAACGGCGCCGGGATTGCCATATGACTGAGAGGCTCCGCCCGGCCCGGAGCCAATGAAATCGGACCCAGCGATAGACGCGCCGGCAAGCGAACCCGGCGTGGTGGAGTGAACCACATTGGCAGGCACAGTTACAGGGGTACGGAGCAATGCGTCGAGCGAATCGATCCGGTATTGAGGCGTCTGCACCCCTACGTTGTAGTTGACACCATTGGCTTGGTTCACCCAAAAATTGGGCGCGACCTGTCCGTTGCCCGTGAGCGAAATGAGCATGCTGCTGGTGACGTCGTGCTGGGTCAGTCCCAATTCGGCGGCTTTGACTCGATCTACGTTCAAGCGGATTTCGGGCGAATCCATGACCTGGTGCACATGCACGTCGGCGGCGCCCGGGATGCGGGAAATCCTGGCGGCCAGGCGTTCCGCGATCTTGTAGTTGGCCTGGGCGTCGCGTCCCACGACTTGCAGATCGATGGGCGCAGGCAAACCGAAATTCAGGATCTGGTTGGTGATGTTGGCGGGCTCGAAAAAGAAAACGGTATCAGGAAATCTCTCGTGCAATCTCCTGCGGAGCAGAGTTTCGTAATCGCGAGTGGATCTTTGCCGTTCTTCTTTGAGGGCGATCAGGATTTCGCCGTCGGCGCTCGAAATATTGGGGACATCGCCTTGAGCCAGGCTGGTCCAGCTTGCGGGAATGCCGATGTTGTCGATGATCGATTCGACCTCGCCGGAAGGCAGGACTTCGCGGACCGCGTGGTCAATGGCGGAAAATCGAAGCTCGCTCTGCTCGATGCGAGTACCGGCAGGAGCGCGGGCGTGCAGACGCATGTGGCCGGAATCGACGGTGGGAAAGAAGTCTTTACCAATCAGGTGAACCAAGCCAAACGAGGCGATCGAGACGGCCAGGAACGCCGTGAGCACAATCGCGCGATGGCGCAAAGACCAATCCAGCAAGCCGATGTAGCGGAAACGAAGAAGCTCGAACACATGGTGAAACACATAGTGCATGCGCCAAAATACGCCCCTTGCGCCGGCGGCTTCGCCATGCTCGCCGTGCTGGTATAGCTCGACTTCGGACTTCAGAAGATAATGCACCATGGTCGGAACGAGCGTCCGGGAGAGTAGGTAAGAGGCCGCCATCGCGAACACCACAGCCATGGCCATGGGCGTGAAAAGATGCCGCGCGGTCCCGGTAAGAAGGAGCACCGGCACGAAGACGATACAGATGGCGAGCGTGGATACAAACGTGGGAACCGCGATTTGCGACGCGCCATCCAGCACCGCGCGGATCAGCGGCTTGCGCATCGCCATGTTCCGATGAGTATTCTCGATTTCCACCGTTGCGTCGTCCACGAGGATGCCGACCGCGAGCGCAAGCCCGCCGAGCGTCATGACGTTGATGGTTTGGCCTAGCAGGCTCAGGATGCAGATCGAGGAAAGAATGGAAAGCGGAATCGAAATACAAACGATCAGCGTGCTGCGCCAGCTTCCAAGAAACAGCAGAATCATCAGGCCCGTCAGAGCCGCGGCGATCATCGCCTCGCGCATGACACCTTGAATGGCGGCGCGCACAAATATGGATTGGTCGCCAAGTGCGACCACGTTCAGCTCGCGCGGAAGCGTGGCGAGAATTCTGGGAAGAGCGTTCTTCACCGCGTCCACGAGAGCTAATGTGGATGTCTTGCCGATTCTGGTAACCGTCATCAGGACGCCGCGCGATCCGTTGGTGCGAACGATACTGGTTTGCGGTTGAAAGCCGTCGTGAACCTGCGCGACGTCTTTCATATAGACGGTCGCCCCGTTCACGTTTTTAATCGGGAGATTGTTGAAGTCATCCATCCGCGCCGGACTGCTGTTGACTTTGACCTGATACTCGGTTTGCGCGAACTTGGCGGTGCCGGCGGGGAGGATCAGGTTTTGGAGGTTGAGAGCGTTGGAGATGTCGATGGGCGAAAGCTGCTTGGCGTAAAGCTCATCGAGGTTCAAATCCACCTGCACCTGGCGCTGCTTCCCGCCGAATGGATAAGAGACCGACGCTCCTTGTACCGTTGCAAGCGGCGTGCGAATGAAGTTCTGGCCAAGATCGAAGAGCTCTTGTTCGTGGAGCGTCTTGCTCGAAAGACCGAGTTGCAGGACGGGGACGCTGGCGGCGTCATATTTAAGGACATTGGGCGGAGTGATGCCCGGCGGCATGCTGCGTAGTTGCACTTCCGCCTGTGCCGTCACCTGCGCTACGGCCATGTCGATCTGGACGTTGGGATGGAAATAAACCCGAACTACGGCGACAGTAGTGTAGGACTGAGATTCGATGTGCTCGACGTCGCTGACGCTGGAAGTGACTCCGCGCTCGAAGTTGGTGACGATGCGCTTCTCCATCTCGTCGGGCGAGAGGCCGTTGTACTGCCACACCACGCTCACTACCGGAATATCGATGTAAGGGAAGATGTCCACCGGCATGGTGGCGATGGCGACGCCGCCCAAAATGGCGATAAGGACTGCCATGACGACGAAGGTGTAAGGACGGCGGAGGGCGAGCCGGACAATCCACATAACAGTCTGAAACCGCGAGGCTTAGGCGGACCACTACATCGTATCATCGGCGGAGTCGTGTTCGTGCCGCGATAGCCTGCCTTGAAAGCCAAAGCGGGGCGCACAATAGAGCCTGCCGCCGATGTACTTAGCGCCGAAAATTGGCTATGGAACCTGGCTTGAATCCAGCCGAGCGAAAGGACCGGCTGCATAGACGATTCTTCCGCCTAGCATCGTCAGAAGCGACTCGATCCCACCCACCTGGTCCACCGGCACAGTCATGTAGTCCTTCGACAAAACGGCCAAGTCAGCCAGCTTCCCTACTTCGAGGGATCCGCGTTTGTTTTCATCGTGCGAAAACCATGCACTGCCCGAGGTATAGTACCTCAGCGCGTTCTCGCGGCTGGGCGTCTCCTCCGGCCCTCGCAGCGCGACTCCTCCCACCGTCTTGCCGTCCAGGAACCACTCGAGCGACGTAAAGGGATTGTAGGAGGCCACGCGATGCGCGTCCGTGCCCCCACCGACAGCCACTCCTAGTTCGCGTGCCGTCTCCACAGGCGGCGCCCGCCGCGCGGCGGCCTCACCTGCCTGCTGCTGGAACTGCTCCCCTGAAAAGTACATGGCGTCCTGCACTGTCCAGCCGATTCCCATCGCCTTCATGCGCCGAAGCGTTTCAACCGAGGCGTCGTTCAGGTGCGCGATCGACCATCGCAGCGGCGCGATGGCCATGTCCTTATTTACTTGCTCGAATACCGAAAGCAGTTCCCCTACGGAGGCATCGCGGCTCCAATGCTGCGTGACGGTAAGCCCGTGCTCAGCGGCCCATTTGACGATTTCGTAATACTCCTGTTTCTCTGCCTCCGTCGGATGATCGTTGTTGTACATCCCCGCAGTGATGCTCTCGCCGAGCCCATTGAAATGCAGCATGTCGTCCCCGAATCCCATGGGGAGCATTTGGATTGCAGTTTGCAGCTCTTTGAATCCTGCCCAAGGACTCAAACTGTATGCGACGCGAATGGTCAGTTGGCGATCGCGCCAAACCTTGAACAACGCTTCGTATTCGCGCGGCGACATATTATTGCCCATCGGATCGACGACGCCGGTCATCGCCAGCCGATTTAGCTCTCGGAAGAACTTCCGCGTGCCCTCCACTTGTTGTTCGAAAGTGGGCTTGGGAAGCTTGTCGAACAATGCGGTGATCGCGGACTGGCCGCCAATTACAGCGCCCGAGGGATTGCCTGCGGCGTCTTTCTCGAACTTCCCGTTATTCGGCAAATCGGATTCGTTCGCGATGTTCAGCGCCCGGTATGCAGCGGGTGTCATCAGCACCCAGCCATACGCCAGTTGAACGTAGACGGGATTGTCGGGCGCGGCCGCGATCAGCTCGGCTTGCGTCGGCCGCCGCTTCTCTTGGAATTGCTCCACGTTCCACCCTCCTGCCACGATCAGCCAGGAACCGGGTTTCATCTCGTGCGAAGCTGCCGTAATCCGCTCGAGCGCTTCCTTTAACGAGCGGGCGCCGATCCAATTCACTTCAGTTGCGAAGCTGAGCGCGGCACGGATGGCGTGCATGTGTGAATCGATCAAGCCGGGGATGACCGTGCGGCCTCCCAGATCGATCACGCGCGTATCCTTGCCGGCCAATTTTCGAATTTCGGCGCCAGATCCTAGTGCTACGAGTTTGCCGTCGCGAACCGCCACAGCGGAGAAGGTGGAAAACCGCGCATCTGCCGAGAGGATCTTCCCGTTGACCAGGATGGTATCGGCACTCTGCGCCCGCGCGCAGGCTGCTAGGATCGCGATGTATAGTGCAATCTTCATAAATTCCTTGGTGATCGCCGGTTAGGTGCAGAAAGGCAATGCTTCCGTGAATCTTATCAAGCCGGCGGAATCGGCCGTGGTCTGGCCGCGCTCCGGGCCTGGACACGCGTACCGTTGTAGGGAAGGTTTTCACCATGCGAGAGGCACGCGCAGGTTCTCCTGGTCGGGCAATTCGTAGGAAGAGCAGACTCCTGCGGGGAACTTACTCTGGTCCAGCGCCGATGATGCACTACCATAGGTAAGATTCTGAAAAGCGAACAAGGAGAAACGAATGATCCAGGTCACCGTGTTGTATCCGGCCGGTGATGGCCGCACCTTCGATATGGACTACTATCTGCAAACTCACATCCCCCTGTTTCGGAAACGAATGGGCGCGGCAATGAAGAAGATTTCCGTGGTGCAGGGCATCAGTGGCGCAACTGTGGCCTCGCCTGCACCGTTTATTGCAATCGTGCACGGAACCTTCGAGTCGGTAGAGGCCTTCGAGACTGCCTTCGCGCCGCACGCCGCCGAAATCCAGGGAGACATCCCCAAATACACTGACATCCAACCAGTGATGCAGATCAGCCAAGTGCAGGTCCAGGAATAACCGTGGGGAGGCTGCGGGGCCTGACTGTACAGACGCAGAAACGCCGCCCAAATAGCGCGTGCCTCGGTCTCCGCGTTTGGCTCCGCGAGCCCAAACGTAGTACAACTACCCTATGAGGATCATCGCTTGGTTGGTTACGCTCGGGCTCATGACGGCCGCGGTCGATGCCCAAGTCCAGCCCATTCTCACTGAAGACGCCGCAAAGGTTTCCGGTCACGTGTGGGCGATTATGGGCTTCCCCAATATCGCCATCGTCGTGGGCGGAAACGCAACGTTGGTAATCGACACGGGCTTGGGGCCGCGCAATGGCGCCACGATCGCAAAGGTCGCGAAGAAGCTGGCGCCCCACAACAAGTTGTACCTGACGACCACCCATTTCCATCCGGAACATGCGGCGGGCGAGCCGGGCTTTCCGGCAGGCACGATTCTCATCCGTAACAGGACGCAGCAAGAGGAAATGGACAAGCACGGCGAGGAGCTGATCAAGCAGTTCGCGGGCCGCAACGACCAATGGGGCGAACTGCTGGCCGATGTAAAACTGCGGCCCCCGGATGAGACCTTCGAGAAGGAACGAAAGCTGGATCTCGGGGACGCAGTGACAGCGCGCTTGCTGTGGTTCGGGGGAGCGCATACGAAGGGCGACGAGCTGATTTTCGTTGACCCTGATAAAACCCTGATCTCGGGCGAT
>DASQJB010000356.1:0-2721 GCA_035631295.1 Bryobacteraceae bacterium
CGGAAGCTTGAGATTCCGCTGATTCCTGATTGCTGTCAAATAAAAGACAACCTGAATATGCCGTCCTTTTCAAAGCCTGATCCAGGAGGAATTCAGAGTCATCGGCGATCTGAAAGAACAAGGCTGGCTGGTCCTTAAAGCTCCGAATGGTTTCGTTCCATTCGGCGACGTTTTCCGGGAAAGCATCTGCGCCGAACGAAAGCACAACAACATTGCCGCGCAGACTCGCCCCTTCCAAGTGAGCCGGGCAATTGCCCTTCAAGTTGTTCCACACGAGCTCGGGCGGGACATCGCCGCGGCGCTGCCCTGAAGCCAGGCTCACGGCGAGAGCGATCAAACAGCCTTCTGGCCAACGCACCTTCATCGCAGTGCGCTGATCAATTCAGGTGTCAGTCCGGAAGTACGATTGAATCGAAGCATTTGAGCATGGCCCCGTGAAATTCAGCCACAACTGTGACACCTGCTCAAGAAGGCGCCCCTCAAGCGATGGATCGAACAACCCCGCCGTCGGCGCGCACGGCCGCTCCGTTTATTGCGGCCGCCAGCGGACTGCAGACAAACGCGACCACCGCGGCGACTTCCTGTGGCGTCGCGAAGCGTCGCAGAATGGAACTCGGACGGGCGTTCTCGAAAAACTCCCGCTCGAATTGGCTCTGGTCGACGCCCTTTTCCGCAGACAGCCGGCTCACGAACTCCGCCACCCCCTCCGACGCTGTCGGACCAGGCAGCACCGCGTTCACCGTGACCGCGGTTCCGGCTGTCGTTTCAGCGAGCCCGCGCGATATGGCAAGCTGCGCGGTCTTCGTCATTCCGTAGTGAATCATCTCTACTGGAATCTGCAGCCCCGATTCGCTGGAGATGAACACAATCCGTCCCCAGTTTCTCTCCTTCATCCCGCCGATATAATGACGGCTCAACCGCACCCCACTCAGCACGTTCACCTCGAAAAAGCGGCGCCAATCGTCGTCGGGGATTTGCTCAAACGGCTTCGGCTCGAAAATGCCCAGATTGTTTATCAGAATATCCACGGCCGGGAAGCGCTCAATAACGGCGCGCGTCCCGGCTTCGGTTCCGAGGTCCGCCGCGATTCCGTGAGCCGCGCCGCACTGCCCCATCGCTTTATCCACCCGCTCCTGCGTGCGGCCGTTCACGATCACCGCCGCACCCTCGCTCGCCAGCGTTGTGGCGATCGCCAAGCCGATGCCCGCGGTCGACCCCGTCACCAGCGCGGTCTTGCGCTCCAGTTGCAGGTTCATGTTCGCTGATTTCGCGGAAATACGGCCGCTATTTCGTCTGGCCCTTCCCCTGCGGCGCGCCGGTTCGCTCAAACACTTCGACGTTCATCCCGTTCGGATCTTCCACGAAAATGGTGTGCGTGCCGCCGCCGAAATCCACTATCTGGCCGTTGGCGGAGATCACAGGAACGCCCGCGGTCTTCATCTGCGCGATCATGCCGTCGAGGTTGACCACCTGAATCGCCATCGCGGGCGCGCCGGGGTCGCGCACGCGCAAGTGGAACTTGGTGCGCGGCACGCCGCGAAACTCGGTGAACTCAACATAAGCGGGAGGGCCGGGAAGGAGGCCCGTAAGCTTTCGAAACTCGGTTCCCTCCGGCGCGCCGACCAACTTCAGCGTTGCCGGATCCTTTGAGAACCCCGAGGGGCCGGTTAGCTCGATGCCCATCATGCCGCCGTAGAACTTCGCGGTCGCCTCAGCGCTCTCCATGGTATACGCGAGCGAGACGCGATGCACATTTCCTTCGGGCGCGCCCGGCGCGGGCGTTTCCTGGACCACTTGGATGAAAAACCCGTCGGGATCGCGCAAAAGAATCGAGCGGGCTTTGCCTTTCGCCGTCGCGATCTCGACCGGCGCGCTGCCGGTAGTGATAATCGGTGCATTCGCCTTCTTCGCGTTCGCCACTGCCGCGTCGAGGTCACGCACGTAGAGCACAACGCTCGCGGCGCCGGGATCGGTGTATGCCGCTCGGGCGGGCTTGCGTTCGAGACCTTTGAAATGGGTTAGCTCGAAACGCATCGCCCCCGGCAGCGGCATCATCGACATGCGCAGCGTGACGCCGGGAGCGTCGGTGAGCAGCGGCACGGCAGCGTTTGGAAAATCCTGCGGCGTGCCGTTGAGACCGAACACTTCGCGGTAAAAGGCGAGTGTCGTATCCAGATCCTCGACGGCGTGGATAGCGTGTGACAGGCTCCTGATCTTGGGCTTGGGTTGCTCGCTTGATGGAGTTTGACCCAAGGCGACGACCGTCACTGCAGCCGGGATGAGGCGTAAGGCAAGCGCGATCCTCATAAACCTCCTTGGCGTTTGACGCCAGTTTAGTGAGTATATCGCGGGCGGCCCAGCAGCACCGCCCTGGTGGCGGAAATCCACCGCCGCCAACGGCGCCGACACCCTTTTTTCTCGCGTTCTCATGCGTTTGCGCTGTGGCAAGTGGCTTGCAATTTTTCCAGGCGTAAGGAGGCTAAAGAAGTGAAAAAAGCAATCGCGCTCATGATGCTTCTGGCGGGCGGCTTGTCCGCGGCTCCGCGGGTGAGTGTGGGAATTGGGTTTGGAGCACCCGCGCCAGTGGCTGTGGTTCCACCCTGTCCCGGTCCGGGGTACACATGGATCGATGGTTATTATGCGCCCAACCGCGTTTGGGTAGCCGGCTACTGGAGGCCGCCGGCCGTGGTGGTTGCTCCGCGATACGGCCACGCGCGCGTG
>DASQJB010000357.1:0-3810 GCA_035631295.1 Bryobacteraceae bacterium
AGGAGAGCGCCGATCCAGTTTCGATTCCGGAGCACTGCGGCTATTTCTCCATTTCCGTTTTGAGTTCCTGGCCGTTGACGACGGTTTTGGAGATTCGCAGCGCAGGCGCGCCGCTCTGGGCGCGGTTGCCACTCAGGGTAACGGTGTCGCCGGGCTTGATGGAATGGGAGGTCCAACCGGCCCGGACGAGATGGTTGGGGCTGGTGAGCTCGCCCTGCCACTGCGTGACTGCGCCGCTCCCGTCCTTGACGTCGATCGTGATGAGGACGTGAGGATTCACGAATTTGAAATCCGTGGCAGTTCCTGTGACAGTGACAACCTCTTTGGGGTTATACGCAGCGGCGCTGTGGTGGGCGAAGAGTGAGAGGGGAACCGCCGCGGCCAGCGCAAAAACGACAGTTTGAATCTTCATGGGCACCCCCGGGGAGGTCCTGGAAAGACCGCCGGAACGATTTATATCAGCGAGCGCGAGGCGGTGTCAACCGTGTGCCTAGGTCAACTGCGTGCCGGGTTAAGATGTCTTCATGCCGAAGTCAATCCCTCCGCTCGGCGCTTAGCCGGCGCCGGCCGCTTGAGTCCCAACCGGCTGTTTCTGCCCCGCGCTCTTCGCGAAGCGATTCCGAATTTGCCGACCTGCATTGGCCGGGATCTGGAACTCGAGGCTGTCTCGGGTACGGTTGCGAATGCGATTTTCGAGGGCAAATGCATTCAGTTGGAATTGCTCGGCGCGGAGACAGGCAAGCTCAGGGGCAAGTTTCCACTGAGAATCTCGCTATCGGTGGAAGCCGCCCGCGCCCTGGCCGAAAGCCTGAAGAAGCTGGCGGATCAGGCTGAGAATACTGCGTTTCAGGCGTAGATGCCGCGGAGCTTGATGGCGAAGGCGACGCGGTCGAGCGCCAGCATGTAGGCGGCAGTGCGGTTGTGAACGCCGTGCTTTTCGGCGTAGGCCACGACGTCCTGGAAGCTGTTGACCATGATTTCTTCCATGCGGTCGTTGACGAGTTGCTCGTTCCAGAAATAACCCTGGCGGTCCTGGACCCATTCGAAGTAGGAGACAGTGACGCCGCCGGCGTTGGCAAGGATGTCGGGAATAACGAAGATGCCTTTTTCGCGGAGGATGGGATCGGCTAAATGGGTGGTGGGGCCGTTAGCGCCTTCGCAGAGAACCTTGCAGCGGAGCTTGTGCGCGTTCTGCGAAGTGATGACGTCTTCGCGCGCGGCAGGAAGCAGAACGTCGGTTTCGAGGAACATGGCTTCCTCGCGATCGATGTTTTCGGCTTCGGAGAAATCGAGAATCGAGCCGGTTTCCTTGCGGTATTTCATCAGGCTGGAGACGTCGAGGCCCTTAGAGTTATAAACGGCGCCGTCGTATTCGATGATCGAGACGATTTTAAAGCCGGAGCGGGCCATGAGCTTGGCGGCCATGCCGCCTACGTTGCCGAATCCTTGAATAACTACGCGAGTGGAGGAGCGCTCCATGCCGAGGAGACGAAGAGCCTGCTCGGTGACGACCATGCAGCCGCGGCCCGTAGCCTCCGTGCGGCCGCGGGAGCCGCCGAGATCGATGGGCTTTCCGGTGACGACGGCGGTTTGGGTGTGGCGGGAGTGCATGGAATAGGTGTCCATGATCCAGGCCATGGTTTGCTCGTTGGTGTTGACGTCGGGAGCAGGGACGTCGATCTCGGGACCGATGAACTCGAACAGCTCGGCGGTGTAGCGGCGGGTGATTTTTTCGAGCTCGGCCGGCGACAGGACGCTCGGATCGCAGACGATGCCTCCCTTGGCTCCGCCGAAGGGAACGTTGGTGACAGCGCATTTCCAGGTCATCCAGGCGGCGAGGGCGCGGACTTCATCGAGAGTTACGTCAGGAGCGTACCGGATTCCGCCTTTTGCAGGACCCCGCGCGATGGAGTGTTGGACGCGAAAGCCCGTGAACAATTCGATGCGGCCGTCGTCAAGCTGGACGGGAATGTGGATGATGACCTCGCGGGCGGGAGAGCGGAGAACCTTCTGCATCCCCTCATCGATGCCAAGGCGCGCGGCCGCTTCGTCAAAGCGCGCTTGCGCGGAGACCAGGGGATTGAATTCGTCTTGAGAAGTGGGCTTAAATGGCGGCGCTTCCACGAGCATGGGGGCGCAAATCCTCCGCCCCTATTATGAACGGTGGTGGGAGCTATGATCGAGTCGTGGGGCGGATGCTGATCATTTTAGGCGCGATCCTGATCGTGGCCGGCCTGTTGTTCACCCTAGGCGAGCGGCTGCCGATCCGGCTGGGGAGGCTGCCGGGAGACATCGTGATCCGGGGAAAGAATAGCGTGTTCTATTTTCCGTGGGTGACCAGCCTGCTCATCAGTCTGCTATTGACGGCACTCTTTTGGCTCTTCGGGCGGCGATAAACCGCGTTGCAACGGCTTACCATCCGTGAGCTCCCTGACGTCGACGGTCGCGCTGCCTTTGTTATTGCCGTAGAAATATTGCCTTTTGGGAAACGGCAGAACGGCGTCGTTCACGAATAGGAACAGCTCGCCGCACCGGCGCGCGGTAATCTTGGCAACGAGCGCAGAGATGCCTTGGCCCGGCTTCGAAAAATCGGCAGCGTCCAGGGGGTACAGATCGTTGCCGGTGTGTCCGATTCGCGCGATGGGCTTGAACCACGGCTCCCGCAGCACGCGCCGGAGGGGGACAGCACCGTACATAATCAGCCGCGTCGTCCGCGAGGTCTGCTCCATCCGGTTCCCGGCAAGCGTGGCGGGGATCGTGGAATCAAGCCAAGGATCCCGGACGTGGAGCGTGATCTCATACCGACTGCCTTCCCTCAGAACGTAGCCGCTGGGCCAACACACGGAATTCGTGGAAAAAGAAGACCCGGAGGCCGCTTCGGAGCACACCAAACCGCCCGAGCTCATCACTTGAAACGACAGGCGCGCGGCCGTCTGCAACAGCACTGACGCGGCGGCGACTCCCGCGAGGAGAGGCAGCACGAAACGCTTCATCGCGCCGATAAAGCGTTGGTAGCCGGCGCTGGTGCGGTAGCGGTACAGCAGATCGGATGGGAGATTCGCGACTTTCGCATCCGCGATGGGAGTTCCTTGGTTGGCGCGAACCCGGGCCCATAAAGCATTCATGTTGGCGTGAATCAATCCTTGGATGCGGTCGCCGATCAGGAGCCACGCCATAAATAGGAGGGCCAGCAGGATGAAACTGAGCGGGTGGGAGTCATACGCGCCGAGCCAGGCAGAAGCGAACCCTGGAAGGAACTGGCCCGCCCAGGCAATCGGGGGGCTGAGAAAACAAAGCCTACCGACGCAGACTTCGGTGGTATCCCGGTAAAGCGGAAACGCCAACAAAGCGAGAAACGTGAGGACCGAGCAGAAGTACGCCACGCGTTTCCACCAAACCAGATTCCACACCGACTCTTGCCGGTTCCCGCGGTCCTTCGACTGAGTTGGGTCCTCGAACGCCTCAGGCTGGTCCACGATATCCCCGTTGGCCTTCACTACCGCGTAGCTTCGCGGCAGCACGATCGGCGCATACCCATCCGTGCCTTGCCGGATGCGCTCGATTACGCTCACGTGAATTTTGGGGCGCTCGATGATCACCTGATCGCCGGGATTCGCTGCGTCATTTGTGAGGTCCTCCATTTTCCGCGGCAGATAGCGGTAGAAACCGCCCAGCCCGCGCCTCGAATCATAGAGTTTGCCCAAGGCAACTGCGCCGGCATGCGCCGCATCGCGGTCCTCTGCTTTAAAGATCAGTCCGGGGTGTTGCGGCTTTGCTTCGGCTTGCTGCATCATCCAGTCGAGCGTGACG
>DASQJB010000358.1:0-27658 GCA_035631295.1 Bryobacteraceae bacterium
AAAACGGCGCCAATGGAATTCATGCCCAAGGCGTCGCCGGGATTATCCTCGAAAACATCACCGCTCAAAACAACGCCGTCACCGGCATTTTCGTCGTGGGCGATTCGTCGGCCTCCATCTCGAATAGTTCGGCGCTTAACAACGGCGTAGATGGCGTGGACGCGGAGGATTCTTCGTCCTTGATTTTCACCGGCTCGTTCACCGCACAGGTGTTTGGGATCAATCTTGGCGCGACATCGAGCGCTACGCTGAATTCCGCTACCAACACCGCGTCTCAAAACGTGCTCGGCATTCAAATCTCTCTGAGCTCCGGTATGTTCCTGGCCGATCCCGGCTGCACGATCAACGCCGTGAATAACTTCACAACAGGGCTCACGGTGGTTTCCGGAGCGCACCTATTCAACTTCGGCGGGAAGATTGTCGCGTCGGGGAACGGGATCAACGGAATTTCTCTTTTTTCCCGCTCCGGATTCGATATGGACGCGGCCTCGCTGGTGAGCTCGTTCAACAATCAGCAAGACGGCGTTCATTTGGACGAGCTCTCGACGCGGAATTTGTTCAACACGCCCGCCTTCTCGGGCGTGCCCGGGACGACGACGCTTCAGGTTTACAACAACGCCATGAACGGAATCTCTACGCTTCTAAATTCACAAGTCCACATGTTCAATCAGACAGCGATACAGAGCCACGACAATACCGGGAGCGGCTTGCAAGTGGATAACGGAAGCAGCCTGACGTTGCTGGACTCCACGATCGCTCACAATAAGGCGAGCGACGTCACGCTGAGCTTCGGCTCACGTGGCGAATTTACGAAGAACACGATCGGGACGCTGACATGCGACGCCAGCAGCCTGATCCGTGGGGACACGGGAAAAACTTGCCCTTAAAAGGTCACTTTCGCGCCCACCTGCACGAAGCGCGGATTGCTGCTGAAAACCTGGTCCCACTGCCGGAACAGGGGATCCCCAGCGGTGAACCAGTTCGCCGCGCCCGCGCCGCTCCGGGGATGCACATCGTTAATCGGGCCCAGCGTGTATTGAGGATGGTTGAGCGCGTTGAACAGGTCGGCGTGCAATTGCAGCTTGACTCGCTCGCGAATCGAGAAGTTCTTGGCGATGCTGAGCTCGACGTTATCGATTCGAGGCGTGGCCAGAATATTGCGCCCGGAATTGGCATAGGCGCCGATTTGCGCCTGTATGAACTGGGCGGTGGGGTTCGTGGCCAAGTAGGCGACTGTGGCGCCGGAGCTGTTGGTTAGGGGAATGACATCGCTGGACGTACCCGGAACGCCGTTGGGGTTTATGATGACGCGGTCGGCGGCCGAATCGCCGTTCAGATTCGAGTCCACCCCGCTTTGCGGCGTGGCCCACTCGCCGGATTCGAGCAGGTAGGTTCCAGACACCTCCCAATTGCCCACCCCATTGCGGAGCACCGGATTTCTCGCGCCGCGGAACCAAGGGCTGTCATAGATGGTGGTTAAGGTTAATCGATTCCGGCGGTCGAGCGCGGAATTGCCATGCTCCGCCGAAAGGTTATTGAAATCCTGGGCCCGGCGGGGAGTAGCTACGATGGAGTTCGTCTCGGCGGAGCTGTCGTCGATGTTGTGGCTCCACGTGTAATTCACATCGAACAGCAGGTTCCGGCTGTACCGTTTCTTCAGGTCCAGCGCAAGGCCATGGTAATGGGAATTCCCGCGCGGGCCGTAGCTGCTAATCGGACTTGTGAAGCCATAGGGGCCGAGCGGATCCCAGGCAGGATTAGAGGCGGCTTCTGCATTCGACAGCGCGTCCGTGGTCAGTGTCAGTGAATCCAGCGTCGCTCTGGAAGGCGCCTGCAGAAACGTCGGGATCGAGTTCGTGGGCGTGACCAGCGCATTGCGGTTGATCTGGCTTTGGGCTATCAGATGAACGCCCCTCGTGCCGATGTAGCGGACCTCGGCGGTATAGTCCTTCACGAAAGAGTGCTGGACGCCGACGTTCCAGGTAATCGCGTAGGGAAGCTGCTGATTGGATTGGAGCCAGCCGGAAGTCGCCGCCCGCGCTGACGCCGGGGTGAAAGCGGATGGCACGGCCGAGGGCAGAATTCCGCCACCTGCGAGAAACCCGTTTCCAGGTTTCCTGGTTAGGTCCACCGTAGAAGTCGCCTGCGGGGGCCGCACATTTACGCCGACATTATCGAAAATCTGGTCGTACGCCATTCCGAACCCTGCCCGGATGACAGTGTCTCCGCGGCTTCCAGGTGAGTACGCCACTCCGATCCGGGGAGCGAAGTTCTTCTTCGCGGCTTCGGGCGCCCGGAACGTGAGAACGCCCGGAACGTCGGCGATGCTATTGAGGCTGAATTCCCGCATGGATTGCGCGACTCCGTTGAACTCATAACGGAGCCCCAGGTTGAGGGTCAGGTGTTGGTCGTAGCGCCAGTTGTCGTTCAGGTACCAGTAATACGCCGTCGCGTTGCCCGAAAAAGGCTTGCCGCTGGGGTTACGTTGGGCGAGGTAATCCGGAATCGTGTCGTTCAAAAATCCCTGGAGAGTGGTCCATTCGTAATCGCCGCGACGCCGCTGCACGAAGGTGGATCCCGCGATCAGGTCTCGCCCGTCGAAGCCGAATTTGAGATCGTGGCGACCTTTGATCCAACTCAAGTTGTCGATGATTTGATACGTGGTCTGGAGCTGGGCTTGGGGCGCAACCGGATTCGGTCCGATCTGTAACTTCAGATCGTTGCGGATCACAATATTTGGAAAAACGTCGAGCCCTGGGTAGCTGATGTTCGGCGCCCGAACATCGCTATTGTAGCGGCTCCCCGCCAGGCGCACTTCGTTGAACAAGCTTGGAGTGAAGGTGTGAAACTCGGACACGGTAGCGAGCCTGCCCGTGGTTGGCTGCTGGACGAAGAACGCAGGAAGCGTCGCCGCTATATCCAATCCGGTCTGCCGGTAATCGATATAGCGGCCGCGAAGTTGATCGCGATCGGAGATCGTGTAGTCAGACGAGACGAGCCAGATATAGGTATTCGTGTAGCTGGGCGCCACCACGGGCAAGATCCCATAGGGAATCGCGACGCCGTTCACTGTTGTGGTGCGGGTGGCGGTTGGCGAGGGAGGCGCGTATTTCTCCAAAATCCCCAGATTCGTCTGGGAGATCTGCGGCATTGAGTTCAGCAAATTGTAGCCGGCTTGCGTGGGCGAGTAGCTGGGGGATCCAACGCCGGCTTGCCCGAGCGGATTGTACTCGTACGTCCCGAAGACGAACCACTTGTTTTTCATGATTGGCCCGCCCGCGGATGCGCCCAAGCGGTTTTGGTCGTACCGCGGCGAGCTCAGAATCCCCTGCCGCGCGGCGGCCTGATCGTTAGCGTTGAGCAGCCGGTTCTGAAGATATTCGTAAGCCGTTCCATGCACCTCGTTCGCGCCGCCCTTGATCACGGCGTTGAACTGGCCTCCGGAACTATGCCCAAACTCCGCGCTGAACTGATTTTGCAGGGTAGTAAACTCGGCCACCGCGTCGTTCGGCAGAAAAATATTCGGTCCTGTCGTTTGCTTATTGTTGTTGTCCACGCCCTCGATGGTGAAATTATTCTCGCGCGGACGCTGCCCGCCCACCGAAGGGCCGTATCCCGTGCCGAATCCGCCGGCGCTGGTCACGCCGGGCGACAGGAGGGCCAAGTTGTAAATGCCGCCGTTGGGATTGGCAGCCAGGGCCAAACTCGCGGTCATCCGGGAATCATAGATCGTCGAGATTTGGGCCGTGGTGGTGTCGAGCAGCTCTGGGGCGTCGGTGACGGTAACGCGGTCGGATTGGGCGCCGATCTCCAGGGAAAGATTCGCAGTGGTGGTCTTGTTCAACTCGATGACGACGCCGGTCTGTCTACCGGTGGTGAACCCGGTGGCGTTTACCGTGAGATCATATGCGCCGATGGGGACGTTGTTAAAGCGGTATTCGCCCGCTGCGTCGGTCTTCGCGAGCGACTGGACGCCCGTCGCCACATTGGTCAACGCTACGCCGGCCTCTGGTATTGCCGCCCCACTGGGATCCAAGACAGAGCCAACAAGATTGCCATCGGAGGCTTGGGCAAAGACCCGCGGCCCTAGCGTAACGACGCAAAAGAATATACCAAGAGTGAGCGATTTCAAAGACATTTTCCTCCAAAGCTCGATTTAGGCCCCCGGGCCTAACGCACTGAACGGGACGGCCAGGCTCGCGCCAAGGATAGGCAAACCCTCCGAGAACCGTACTTCTAACTAACAGCCCGCAAAACCGGTGGCGGGTAAACTCCGCACGCGGACAGCTTACTTCCTTGTAGAAAGGGCGCCCGCGCGCCCTTTGCGGGCTAGCACTGGGTGGTAGGATAGCCCAACCAGAGCCTAAGTACAACATCGGCGGAAAGCCCGGAATGGTTTACGGCGCTCCTGAAACTCGTGCATTCATTTGTTTCAGCGACGCACGGCAGCCCGGTCCGCCACACGCGCCGTAGACTCGGAGCGGCGGAATCTGATATCAATGGACGATCTCTATTTCTACCAAGGAGAAATGGTTTCGATGCCTTCGAAGAGAAGAATGCCCCTCAGCCGCCGCGAGTTCATGGCCGCCGGCGCAGCGCTGCCGGCGCTCGGAGCGCTCGCGGGAAGCGAATTAAGCGCCGCGACTACCGGCGGACTTGCGGCCGCCGCCAAAGCACCGCTCGATATCGCCGAGTGGAGCTTTTTCTGGGTCGGCGTGGAGCGCGCGACGCTTTCGGGAGGCAATTCGCCGGTGGTGGACGGGAAGCAGATGTACGTGGAATATCAGGTTCCCGCGAAAGTGAAGCACCCCTATCCGATCGTGCTGATCCACGGCGGCGGCGGGCAGGGCCTGGATTGGATGGGCACGCCGGATGGGCGCCGCGGATGGTCGACATATTTGTTGCAGGAGGGTTACCGCGTCTATATCGTCGACCGGCCCGGCCATGGGCGCTCGCCGTATCATCCCGATCTGCACGGCCCGTTCCCCAATGCTCAAACGCTCGAGTCGATTTCGTCTCTGTTCACGCCCCAGAGGGCAAAAGCTCCCGCGGGCGGACGAGGAGGACGGGGCGGCTTTGGCAACAGCGCAAACGCGAGCCTGCACACGCAATGGCCGGGCACGGGCGAGGTCGGTGCGCCGGAACTCGCGCAGTTGGTGGCTTCGCAGGGCGGCTCTTTCGGGAATGGGCGAGGCCTAATCAAGGAGTCGCAGGTGGCTGTCTGGCAGGCCAACGCGGCGGAAATGCTCGATAAGATCGGGCCGGCCATCTTCATGACTCATTCCGCCGGCGGGCCATTCGGATTTTACGCATTGGAAGCGCGGCCGAAGCTGGTGAAGGGTATCATCGTGGTGGAGGGAGCGGGCGGAAGCGCCTTGGCCGGCCCGAATCGCTGGGGATTGATCAGCCTTCCCGTGGAATATGAGCCTGCAGTGAAAGATCCCTCGGAGATCAAGACCAAACAGGTGATGCCCAGCGAAGCCGACGCCAAACTCGGCATCGGGCCGTACAACATTCAGGAAGAACCGGCGAGGCAGCTCAAGAACTGGCGCGATTGCCCCATCGCCATCGTGACGGCAGAGGCGTCATTCGTGACGCCGAATCCAGGCTCAGTGGCGTATTTGAAGCAGGCCGGCGTTTTCGCCGAAGAAATTCGTCTTGCCGAACACGGCATTCACGGCAACGGCCACGCGATGATGCTGGAGAAAAACAATCGCGAAGTGTTGCAACCGATTCTCGATTGGCTGAACAAGAATGTGACGCAGAAGGCGAAAGGCGTGGCGATCGCTTCCGCGAAGCCGGCCAAAGCAGGCGATTCCACGGCGATGAAACTCGCCGAACAGGGCTATTTCTGGGTAGGGCTGGAACAGAAGAAGGTCTCCTACGGAACGATTCTGGCGGGCGCGATGTATACGCAATACCTGAAGCCGCAGCAGGCGAAGCACCCGTACAACATCGTGTTGGTGCACGGCGGCGCGGGACAAGGCACGCACTACATGGGAATCGGCGGCCAGGCGGGCTGGGCGCACTATTTCGCGCAGGCGGGTTTTAACACGTACATCGTGGACCGGCCCGGGCATGGGCGTCCGGTGTACCATCCCGATTCGCTGGGACCGATCGGTCCGGTGTTTACGTACGCGAGCGTCACGGGCGATTTCATGCGCGGAGCGCAGGAGCCGAATAAACGCTGGAACGGCACAGGCGACGTGGGCGATTCTTTGATCGATCAATTCCAGGCGGGGCAGAATTCGACGCCCACCGACAACGTGATGGCTCACAAGTTGTGGGCGAGCCGCGGCGCGGAGTTGCTGGACAAAATCGGACCATCGATTATCATGGTCCACTCGGCGGGCGGTCCGTTCGGCTGGCTGGTCGCGAATGAGCGGCCGAAGTTGGTGAAGGCCATCATCAACGTCGAAGGGGCAGGAGCTAATCCGTTTGGAAATGGCGCTCCGTGGGGAATCACCGATATTCCGCTGGAGTACGATCCTCCTGTGTCCGATCCGAAGGAGATCGCCACGCGCGACGTTCCGGCAGCCGAAGGTGCGCCCGCGTACAAGCTGCAAGCCGAGCCGGCGCGGAAGCTGAAAAACTTGCAAGGCATTCCGATCGCCTACGTCACGGCGGAGCGCTCGGGGCGCAACGGGGCGCCGGTGACGGCCTTCTTGAAGCAGGCCGGATGCGATGCCGAGGATTTCCGTTTGAAGGACAAGGGCATTTTAGGCAACGGCCATTTCATGATGCTGGAGACGAATCGGAAGCAGGTCTTCGACGGGATTCATGGTTGGATACGGCAGAAGGTGAAAGCTTAACTGCGGCCGGCACCAGTCACGAGGTTTTGAGGAGGCTTAGGCCGGCGCGGTGTAACGGCGTTCGACCGCGGCCCTGACTTTCTGCCGGCTTTCCCGCGCACTTATTTGCCCGTCCTTCTCGTATTGCGCAACTTCGCCGGCCAACGCCTCATCCTTGATCGCCTCCCGAAACCATTTCGAATAATCGCCCCGGATCAGATGAAACAGCCACGTATGATCATCAACGCCATCCGCGAGTTGTAAGAACATCGTCAAGTTCTGGGCCCTTAAGTTAAGTTTGTCTTCCGGACCCCGGAAATAGAACGAACGATCTTCGCCGAGCTCGCCAGCCGAGTAATTCCGCATGTGCCGTTTTCGTTCCGTTCGCGAGTAACGAATATCGAGGCGGTGCAGTTCGCCCACATTGGGAAACCAGGCGAGGAACTCAGCCGCAGGATTGCCGGTAGAAACAGGCGGCGGGCCTGCGATACCCGCGGCGTTCGCAAATGCCTCCATGACCCGCTCAGGGGCGGGCCCGACGGTTATCATCGTGTCCACCTTCTTCAACGCCGCGGGCTGAATATGATCCGGGTGCACAGTTACGAGAACCAAGTTGTTCAGCTCGTTCGCGAGCTCGGCCGGAACCGGACCGCTCTCAGGAGAAAGCATATGGTGAGCTTCATCGACGATAATCCAGTGCGGCCGCCCCGTTCGCAAGCGCATCTCCTGGAGGCGAGGCAGCAGCTTTCCGAAAAACGCCGGCCGGTCAGCGACGTTGATCCCCAGAAGGTTCACGATGACCTGAGATGCAGGTTTTTCGAGGATCTGAACGATATGCTCAATCGAGGGTTCGTGCTTCTCATCCCCGGTAGGAATCGTGTCCGGGAAAACCGGATAGTCGCCTTCGGGATCGATCAGGCAGACTTGATAGCGTCTTTCGATCAGGACCTCCAGCAAGCCTGCAATGAACGTCGATTTGCCGCTACCCGAGGCGCCGGAAACCAGCAAATTGCCTCCATAAGCCGGCACAAGCACGTCGCTTTGCCCGTCACGGCCGATCGGTATCCGGTGGCGTTTCAAACATTCTGCAGCAAGATCGTTCTTCAGAATCATGTCAACGAGTTCTTCCACGCCGGCTCCGTAATCTGCTTTGGTCGTAAGGTCAGCGGTATCCTTCACAGCCGGGTGGGCATTGGCGACGGCGATGGAGCACTCGCACAACTGCAGAAATGCGTGATCGTTTTCCGCATCGCCTACGCCCACAACGTTGTGCTCGGAAATTCTCAAGTTGTCCAGCGCCGCCTGCAAGCCGGACCTCTTATTAATTCCGGACGGAAGGACCATCACTGCGCCCTTGTTGAAAATGACATCCAGCTCCAATCCCAGATCACGGATGATTTCCAGCACGATGGTTTCGTTCGGGCGCGATGTAGCCACAATCGCATCGCCAACTTCCAGCGGCTCGATTCCGCGGCGATGCAGTTCTTCAACAAATGCCTGCTTGGGAGGTGGGGCGAGGACCTGCTTCTCGCGAGTAGAGGGCGTGTACAATACCGCCCCATTTTCCGCTACGATGCAATCGAAGAGATCGGTGGCCGAAAAAACGGATTCCAGGTCCGCGAGCATGCGGCCTGTAACCAAAATCAATTTGCGTCCGAACTGCCGGAGGCGCTTAAGTGCCGAAAGGGTTTCGTTCGATACAAGCCCATCGTGCGCCAGTGTTCCATCGTAATCCGAGGCAAGAGCCACGTATCTCATAATTCACTGTAGATTCGCGAGAGAGCGGTTTTGTTGCGAAAAGAGGCGGCTCCGGCGTCAAGTTCTGGTTACTACAGCTATACGCGCGATGGCAAATGGCGAACGCCGCCCCGATTGAATTATGCTGTTAGCTCTGTATGCTCCCGTTCTACTCGCTCGTATTCGCCATGCTTGGAGGCGCGCAAGCGCCCGACGGTTCCCTGTTGCACGTCCGTCTGACGACTCCCGTGGGCTCCTTCGCCAGCCGCCCGGGCGCGCGCGTCGATGCAACGCTGATTGCGCCGATCAATGCGCCGCGAGGCGCGGTTGTTTTCCCCGCGGGCAGCGCGCTGCACGGCGAGGTCAAATCCGTGCGGCGGGTGGGGCTGGGACTGGTTCATGAGACCGCTTCATTAGAACTGGAATTCCGCTCGATCGCCGCGCCCGGTGGCCAAGACTCTCCTCTTCCGGCCCGCTTGATCGCGGTGGATACAGGCCGCGAAGAAGTAACGCCCGCGGGAACCATACGCGAGGTCCGGACCACAGCCAGCGTCGGCAATCGCGCCGCGCACTACATCCGCGACGCTTTGCTTTGGGAGACTCACGCTCAGCTCGCCATCTGGGCAGTGAACTCGCTGGTGATGCAGATCCCCGAGCCGGAGATCTACCTTCCCGCCGGCACGGAATTGACGTTGACGCTGACCGGACCATTGCACGCGGCTCCGGGATCGCTCACGAAAGGCGAGTCGGCCACTCAAGCCGGCCCTCCGGCGAGCAGCCCAAAAATATTTACGAGGGAGGAGCGGGCGGCGCTGGACCCCATCGTCACCTCGCTTCCGAACCGCGCTCTCGCCTCTTCGGGCCGGCCTTCCGACATCGTGAACCTCGCCATCATCGGTTCGCGAGGAGAATTGGCGGCGGCGTTGCGGGCGGCCGGTTGGACCGAGGCGCGGCCGGCTACACTTCGCTCCCATATGTCCGTCGCCTATGCCGTGGTGAAGGGACGCGGATTTCCCGACGCGCCGATGTCTGACTTGTTCCTGGACGATGCGCCGCCGGACACGGCGTGGGAGAAAGGTTTTAACGATTTCTCTAAGCGCCATCACATCCGTTTATGGAGGCAGGGCGAAACCTCCGATGGACTGGAGATCTGGGGCGGAGCGGCCACGCGGGATGTCGACTACGGCTTCCTCCGCCCGGGGAGACTGGTGACTCATGAAGTCGCGCGGCAGGTAGATCGCGAACGCAACAAAGTCCTGGAGGATCTGGCGTTCGCTTCTTGCGTGGACGCGGCGGGCTTGTGGGAGCGCCCCGGCGCCCCCCGCATGCTCAAGAACGCGACGGGCGACGTTATGGAAACCGATGGCCGGCTGGCGGTGGTGCGCCTGAACCGGTGTGACGAACCTGGCGGGACGCTCCCGCCCGCCGATCCTCTGCCCGTGCATGGCGGCACGTGGGAAATGATTCTGCGCCGCGAGATCCTGAATTTCCGAAGCGATATTCTTCGCCACAACTGGTTTTGGCGGAGCTATGAAGGGGTGCGCTATTTCGTGGTCGCGTGCCAGCGCAAGCCCGCGCCCGATCCGGAGGCTGCTCCTGTCCCCACGCGAGTCAGCCGCCTTCAGCCAGACTGGCTGACTACGGTCGTGTCATTGCGGTAAGGGACGGCGCTTAGCGCCCTGCGATCCGTCTGTACGCTCGACCCTGCCCTTACGGACGAAGCTGAACTCGGCGGCCCGTTGGTCTATATTAGTGGCATGAGACGACGAGATGCTTGCGCCGCTTTGGTCCTCTTGCCGTTTCGTTTGCTTAGGGGGCAGGATACCGTCTGGGTATGCCCCATGGACCCGGACGTTCGATCAAACAATCCCGGCGTCTGCCCGCGCTGCGGAATGAAGCTGCTTTCCGGAATTCCTGAGCGCGCCGAGTATCACATGGACCTGGTGACGACGCCGCGCGCCATCAAGCCCGGCGAACTCACGCGGCTCGAATTCTTCGTCCACGATCCATGGAAGGAGCGGCCCGTCATCAGCTTCCAATTGGTGCACGAAAAACTCTTCCATATGTTTATCGTGAGCCAGGATCTCCAGTATTTCGTCCATGACCATCCGATTTTCGAGCCGGACGGCAGCTTTCGCTACGACACCCGGTTCCCAAAGCCGGGCATGTACCGCATTCTTGGCGATTTCTATCCCGACGGAGCCACTCCGCAATTGATCGCCAAGACGGTGTTCGCCGCGGGAGGGATTTCGCCGACGCCTACGCTTGCGCGCGACTACGGAACCAGGAATGCGGAAAATCTACAAGTGGAATTTCGCACAGAGCCTGCGCAGCCTATCGTGGGGATGAAGACGCAGTTGCACTTCCATCTTTCGCCCGCCGACGGAATCGAAAAATATCTAGGCGCGTGGGGCCACATGCTGGTGGCGAGCGACGATTTGGAAGATTTGGTTCACACCCATCCCTTCATCGCCGATGGAGGCCCCGACATCCAGTTCAATGTAACGTTTCCCCGCGTGCGAGGCTATCGCGTCTGGGTGCAGTTCCAGCGCCAGGGCGTGGTTAACACGGCCCACTTCGATGTTCCGGTCTCGGAATTGAAGTAGTTTTTCGTTACTTCAACCGGCGCTGGTAACGGTCGCCCTCGGTCCAATGCTGAATCATGGCCGTGATGGCGCCGCTGGAGTCCTTGACAAATTCGACGCCGGTTCCTTCCATGGTGAAGCTATTTTCGGAATGCGCGACGAGCGGGATCTTGCCGGCTCCGCCCGGATCGATCATAAGACGGCCTCTCTCCAAGGTGACTGGCGTGCCTTCGGGCACGCCGCGTGTTTCATAAACGCCAACGTACTTTGCGAGAACCTCGGCCGGAACACGAAACTCCTCGCCGCTCTTTCCGACCAAGTGCGGCTTATCGCGCTCGTTTTCGCAGACGTATTCGATCAGCTCTCCATCCGGGATCAGATCGAGCTCGATGGAAAGCGTCCACGCGCGAGTGTACGCTTTGGGATCTTCGAGAGTGACTTGGAGATCGATATGGCCGGCGTCGCGGCGATGGAAGCGCTCGGTGACACGCAATGCCTCCGTGTGGGGATGGCCTCCCAGATCGAGCGAGGTCCGGTCGTTATAACCCGCAGTGGTGGCTACGAGGGTGTCGCCTTCCCAATGGCCCGCCGAGTAGCCCATCCAAGTGGGATTGGGATCTTCAGGCAGCGTGCGGCCATCGGTGAAAATCTGGCGATAGATGGTTTGATATTCGTAAAGCACCACCACGAGATTCGGCGTCTGCACGATCTTCATCGGCAGCGCGAGGCCCGAAATACCCGCCTTCGGACCGGGCGGCAGACAGGAGATTCCGTCGGTGTCTCGGCGGAAGTTGTCCTCGCGCTGTTTGTAGAGAGCCGCGGCCCAGGGAAGAATCTCGTCGGGTTTGAGGTCCGACGTGACGTAAACCAGATAGCTGGATTGCCTCACTCGCCAGACTCCCGATAGATCCGGCTTACCATCCGCGGCGCGCGGAGCGGCGGCGGAGAGGTCAGGCTTGCCTTGGGCAGTGCGAGGCACGCCGGGGGTGGGGCGGCTGGGCCACTGCGCGGAGAGAGAAACGCTCATCATGAAGAGGGCGATGGCAAGCTTGGGCATTGTTCCTCCTGGTTTAGGCGGCGCTCCTCCGTAGTCTACTTCAGTCGACGGCGATGGTGGCTGCGATAGGGGAGGCGACTCCTCCGATGGCGAGAGCGATGGGGACAAAGGACGACGGCGCGATGTTTTGCGAGATCATGGCGTTGATTTGGATCAGGCCTTCGACTTCGCCCGGCGCGGAGCCGGCGTATTGGACGACAGCGTCCACGCCCCCGATGGTCACCTTCACGGACTGTGCGAGATTCTCGCCGGTAGGCGCTAGCGCGCCAGTGACCCCAGCCGGGCGAGTCGCGCCGCCGCCTGTTGCGTAGAGTTGGACGACTGTGCCACGCGCCGCGGCGTTGGAGCTGCTGTTGATCGAGTTGTCCTGATTAAGCGCCGCTTGCCCCAGACCGGTGGAGTTGGAAGTAAAGATGGAGGGCGCGGCGGGGGCCAATGGGGCATCCCATGTTGCCGACGCAAACCCGCTGGAGATCACTTGAACCTTTGCGACGCCAGTAGTTCCTACTTCAAAGGGAACGATCGCGTTCGTCTGGCTTCCGGAAGCGTAGATCAAAGGCTCCGCGACGCGCCGATCAATACTTGGGTTTGCGAAGGGCTCGTTGCGACTTTGCCGGACGCGTCTAATTGCGGACCGGCGGGCGCGCCCCCGATCCCAGTTCCAAAGATGCTGACGATTTCGCCTGGCGCAATGGCGCCTGGTGTGGCGGAGGCCGAGCTAACGATTGCGGACATGACGGGCGGCGAAGCGCTGGTGGGCGTCACGGTGAGGGTGATGGGAATGGTGAGGGAACCGGTGGTCCAGTCGATGGTCAGGGACGCGTAATACGTTCCTGGCAAAAGCCCATAAGCAGCGGCCGTGACGTTGGAAATCGGGCTCCGGTCGTGGAGGTGGGGGCGGATCCGAACGCAAGCCACTGCGCTCCTCCCCTGATGTTGAATGCCACCGGGCCCATGTTGAAACCGATGGTCAGGTTCTGCGAAGCGGTAACGCCGTTAGGCGCGGCGGTAAAGGAAAGGCTTGCTGGCGAGGCGCTGAGTATCGTTTGGGCGGTGGGGAGCGCGAGCACCGTGAGGGTCGCCGGAACCTGAAGCCGCGGGTAATTCGAGGAGTTGATAGTAATCGTGGCTGGGCGGGGCACCACCGGTCGGCAGCACCGGACTTATGCGGATATCCCCCAACCCCGGATGGACTATATTTCCGAACCTGATGGGCAATGAGGAGGAGCTGCCCGCCAAGCCAAGCGACGTGAGTAGTGCGTGGAATCGCTGAGATAGAGTTGGCCGGACGGGATCGTGAGGGTGTCGGTATACAGCAACTGGTAAACCGGGCCACCCATGACATAGCCCGTGACTTTGAACCCCTCGAATGTCACCTTGGCGGGAGCCAAATTCGGATTACCATTGCGAAAGCCGCCGAACCTCCTGCAGAGGTGGCGAACGGGTCGCCCATCGTCGTCGCGGTAACAGTGGTAAACGGCAAAATGGGGTGAACCCCGGTAAGAGTCATAAAGCCAGAGCCCGGATCAGTAGGGGCGCTGGGCAGCGCCGCGTCGTAATCGATTTGCGCCCCGGCTGAGTTAGTCACGCGGATATGTTTTCCCGTCATTTCCGTCGCTCCCCCGAGCGTGACGTTGAGCTGGATCGCGTTGACAAAATCGACGCACGACACCGCAACGCCGTCGATCGCGACAGTCGTGCTTGCATCGAATCCGGATCCCGCGATTTGCAGCGCGGTTCCCGCAGGCAACACACCTCCGCCGGGTGTTACGGATTGGATAGAGAGAGACCCGCCGACTGTTAAGAGTCCGGGATCGATCGTAACCGAGTATTGATTTCCCTCCGGATCGATCCAGGGGCTACGTTCGGATATGAGTAGGAAACCGGGGAAGGATTAGCCATGATCGAGCTTGTCGTGCCGGGCTTCGCGTTCGCGAGGACCGGAACCGAAACCGTGAAGAGCGGCAATTGCGGCAACTGGCCGATGCCCGCCGACGAAGAAGAAAAGTGCACGTCCAGATGCTCGCGGTTCACATTGGCGTAACCGATTTGATCGCCGGTCGCGCTGAAGACTGCAAGCTGCGCAACCGGACCGAAGATTGAAGGATCGAAGTCGATGGAAAGGCCGCCGCTCGCGATCAGAGTGGGAGCGCTCGCCCAAACCTTGATCTGTGCCCAGCCCCCGGGACGCAGTTTCGTTCGACTGAAGAGTAAGAGGAGCCGCGCTGGCTGCCAGGGCCGGCAGGAAAAGCAGAGGAGTAGCAGAAAGCCACAGCTATTGCGGCGTCCTCGGACCCGAACAGCTGGCGCGCGCCGCCTGAATGAAGGAGATGGAAGCATGCTGAAAGCCGGGAAGCAAGACTCGGACCATTCAGGACTCCACGTCGCGCAGCATCAAAAAGAAGAGCCAGATGAAGGACGGCCAAAGCTGGGCCACAAGCCTGCTTACTGAGGTCGAGATGTGCCAGTCGAGGTTCGCTTCGGTGACGAGGTAAAGGCCGTATTCGGCGGCGACGGTGAGCGCGATCGGAATGAACAGCCAAGCTCGTGCTTTGCGCTCGGGTAGCGGAGCGAAGCGGAATGCAAGGGCTACGAGGGCCGCCAGCAGCACGGGATGAGACCACCAGGCGCCGGCTTCGAAGATCGCTTTTCCGAAGCCCAGGGCCGCTTGCCACCATCGGCCGGCGGTGGTGATCTTCGCGATAGCTTCACCCAAGGTTTGAGGAAACACGGCTTCGCGCCCTTGAGCCAGGAAGAGCTTCAGAGCCGCCGTAGCGAGTAGGCCCGGCGCAGCGCCCAGAGCCAGCCATGCCGCACCGCGTAAGCGGAACCGCCACAACGCGACCGCTAAGGCGGCGCCCGCGAAAGGCAGCCCCTCGTTCTTGATCCAGGCTGACAACCCGGCGGCGAGTCCAACGGCGATGAGAATACTCGCAGAGCCGTCAGGCGCAGCGGCTTCGAGGAGCACCAGCGTCGCGAGAAATGCGAGAGCTTGCAGAAGGTCGGAGTATTGCGCCGCGGTTTGCGAGGCGAAGACTTCCGAGGCCAGCAAGATCAGCCACGCTAGGATTCCGAAAACCGGTGCTCTGCGGGCCGCGATGCTTGCGCCCAAGAGCGCCAGCGCGGCAAGAGCGAACAGCAGACTCGCACCGATGGGAACGCCAGCGGGAAACCCTCCCGAGTTGATCCACGGCAGCGCGAGAAAGGCGGAGAGAAAAAGCGGATAACCGGGATGCGCGGCGCCGGCCATGCGGCCTCCGATTTCGAAAGAGACAGCCCGCCGCCAGAGATCGTCTCCCGACGAAAGAAAACGAGCCCGGAGATTCCAGATGGACATCGCATCCCATTCGCCGTAGGGATTAGCCGAAGCCGCGGCTTGAAAATCGAGCAACAGGAAAATCAGCGCCGCCCCGGTGCAGATCCACAAGGCCCAGCTCCACGCCAATTTTTTCGATGCGGCCGCCGCTTCGGGCGCAGCCGGAGTGAATCTCCACCAGATCGCGGCACAAGCGGCCAGCAGCGCAACGATAGCCGTAGTCACGCCCGCCGGCGTCGCCACTCTGGCACGCAGGAGCACGAGGAGGAGAATCGACGCAAGCCCCGGACCGAACAGTGTGGCAAGTGACAACTCGACCAAGAGAGAGCTCCAGCGTGGGCCCGGAAATGCATCGGCTGTCAGCGTTCGGGCGACAAACCAGCCCGAGGCTAGGCAAGCAGCAACGGTGAAAATCGCTGCGATCATTTGCGATGGAATAACACGACGCCCTTTCCGAGGTCGGCGGACAGCTCATACCCCAGAGGCACGCCCGCGGCGGCGTAATCCTGAGGTTTAGTAAAGTTGCCTGCGGCCCATTCCGGACGGCCGCCAGGTGTTGCGCTCAGTATCATGAGCAGCCGCGGCGCCAGGGCGTACTGCGCTGCAAGAAAGGCCGCGGCATAGGCAGGTTTGGAGGGATCCAGATCGGTGATGTAGCCGAGCTCGGCGTCAGAAGGAGTGCGCGCCGCGAGCGGAGCGAAGCGAATTTCGGCCCTCGCGCCTCCGTAGGCGTCGGGGTATTGGGCCGAATAGCCTTGCGAAACCTGAAAAGAGTTCAGCGCTCCGAAAATAGCGAGGACTCCCACCGCAGTGCAGACTGCCGGCGCCAACCCGAAGGTCTTCCTGGGCGGGGACGCCTTTGCTTGCAACGTCTTGGGCGCGGGCGATTTTGATTTACGCGAAGCAGCGGCCACGAAAGATGGCAGTATACCGTGATACGCTGGAGACCTGCACGCGCAATTGGATCGTGACGAATTCCGGCGTGCCTGCGCGCGCTTCGCCACGGGAGTGTGCGTGCTGACGGCGTGCACTCACGACGGCGCTCTGCATGGGCTGACGGTGAATTCCTTCACTTCGCTCTCTCTCGATCCGCCGCTGGTGATGGCGGCGATCGCCGCGGCGAGCATGCAGACGGAAGCCTTCGAGAGAGCCGATTTTTTTGCGGTGAACATTCTGGCGGAGGATCAGCAGCATCTATCCGCGCATTTCTCGATCCGGCAAGAAGGGCGGTTCCAGGGAATCGCGTGGCGGCCGGGGACAACGGGCGCTCCCGTGTTCGAAGACACGCTGGGCGCGATCGAATGCAAGGCCATCCAGCGATTCGACGCCGGAGATCATCGGGTGCTGGTGGGCGAAGCCGTGGCCGCGGCCATCCGCGAAGGCAGGCCGCTGGTGTACTTCCGCAGCGCCTATGCCACACTTGGATAAGAAAGAATATGGCCTCCGTTAACGAAGAGTTGAGCGAGCACGCTCATCACGCCCAGGAACCGTTCGATAAGCGCGTGGCCGTGACCATGGCAATCATCGCCGCGCTGCTGGCGATCGTATCGGTGGCCGCTCATATCGACACAACCGAAGAGTTGCTGGCGCAACAGAAGGCGTCCGACCAGTGGGCGTATTATCAGGCCAAAGATATTCGGCGCTACGATTCTGAGATCGCGCAGGATTTTCTGAAGGCCCTGAAGTCCGATTCGACGGAAGAACGCTTGAAGCACTACGGCGATAATGCGGCCAAGTACGACCGGGACAGAGCGGAAATTCAAAACACAGCGCGCGAGTTCGAGGCCGAGCGGGATGTCAAGGGACGGCAGGCGCTCCGGCTCGAGGCGGGCGAGGTCTTTTTGGAAATTGGAATCGTATTCGCTTCCCTGGCGATCCTTACGAAGCGAGCGTTAGGGTGGTACGGCTCGATACTCACCGCGGGCGCCGGGGCGGTGATTGCGTTGACCGCTTTAGCGCTTCATTGACGCTTCGTTAAGCTAGCGCGCACGCGGAAACCCATGCCGGCACTGGAAGGCTCCTTCTTCGCGCTCACTTTTTACGATGTGGCCGAGCAGATCCACGCGGATCAACTCCAGGCTATCGTCGGCGCGCCGGCCGATCGACGCGCCCCCCGTTTTAAGCATCCGGCCCCGGAATATGTGCGATTCCAAGTTCCGCCGGTCGTGGAATATCCGGAGCCGGTGACTCTGCCCTCCGGCGAGAGATTCGAGAGCCGCATCAAGTACTTCGACTACGGAGTGGTGTGCGTCGAGCTGGCGCTGGGCTTCGAAACCGATTGGGAGGGCCTAGTTCAGCTTTGCAGTCGCTGGATCGGAGAGGCGCAACTCGAGAAGGTGAGCTCCGATTTGCTGCGCTCGCGGCTGGACCGCGTGCGGGCAGCGTTGGTGCAGCCGTATGCGTCTTGGCTTAGCGAAGACTATTACGTGATCCAGGCGGTAAAGGCGGTGGACGATTCCGGGGCGCCTTTGACAGCCCAGGCCATGCTGTCGCGCTCGCGGGGCGACATCGCGCGCATCGTGCGCGGCGAAACCACCGAGCTTTCCAATGCCGAGCGCGACGAGGTTTTGCAGTCCAGCATGTCTTATTACCCCAACGATCTGCTGGTGGCGGGCTGGACCGCCGCGTTCGTGTACGACACGGCGGAAAGCGCCATCGCCACGCGCCAACTGCTGGAATATGCCAATACCGAGCTCCTGGAGTTCCGGCATTACGACGAGGTGTTAACCCACGTGCTGGAGGACGTCTACAAATCGTTTCAATACAAGCGTGGTTTTCTATCCGGGTGGAGAATGGGGCGGCAAGCGGAGCGGTTGAACGCGATGCGGCTGGAGGTGACCGAGCTCACCGAGCGGGCCGACAACGCCATCAAGTTCTTGAGTGATATGTTTTATGCACGGGTGTACCGGATGGTGTCCAGCAAAGTCGGCGTGGCAGATTACCGCGTACTGGTGGAGGACAAGCTGCGAACGGCTCGCGAGCTATACGACTCCATGGTGGACGAATTCCGCCAGTCGCGCGCGTTCGTGCTGGAAGCGATGGTGGTGGCGATTCTGGCGATCGAGCTGATTCATCTTTTTCGAAGCGGAATATGAAATGATAAAGAGGATTTCGAAAGGAGGTTCCCTCATGAGAGTCAGCTTGATCGCCGTGGCGGCGCTCGCCGCTAGCCTGGCGTTGGCCCAATCTCCAGCCTCGAAGCCTGTACCCAAGCTTGCCAATGGCAAACCCGATTTAACCGGCGTTTGGGACCATCCTCGCGTCGGCGATGTCAGCAAAGACGTCAACGGCCGCTGTGCCGGGGGAACACCGGGCTGCTCGAGCATCGGCGCGCACGATATGGATTCGACGCTGACGGCGTTCGGAAAGGCCGAAAACGCGAAGCAGAAGTTCGATTACGGCGTGCATTGCCTGCCTTGGGGTTACGTGCGCTCTTGGGGGACGCCGTATCCGGCCGAGCTGGTTCAGAAGCCCGAAAAACTGACCATCCTCTTCGAGCAAAACAATATGTTCCACGTCGTGCCAACGGACGGCCGCGATCATCCCAAGAGTTTGTATCCGACGTGGTTGGGCGACTCCGTGGGCCACTGGGAAGGAGATGCGCTGGTGGTGGACACCATCAGCTTCAACGGTCAGACGTGGCTGGATACCGAGCCGCAGCGGCTTACCAGCGACGCTCTGCACGTGGTGGAGCGCTTTTCGCGCCCCGATTTCGAGCACATCCGCTATGAAGTGACGGTTGACGATTCGAAGATGTATACGAAGCCGTGGAAGAATTCGCGGGTGTTTGTCCTCATGAAACCGGGCCAGGAGCTAATGGAATACTCGTGTGAAGAGAACAACAAGGAGATCACGGAGGGCCACGTCAGCGATTCGTGGACGAAGAAGAAATAGGGCGGCCACGATAGTTCGGGGGCAAGAATTCGGAAATTGAACCTAACGACTGACGACTAATGCCTGCTTCGCAATCATTTGAGCTGCGTGCTGGGCGGACAGCGCGGCGCCTTCTTGCCACGTGTTCACGTGACTGCACCAATCTCCCGCGAAGTAGATGCGGCCGTCCGGCTTCAGGAACTCCTTATAGGGACCATCGTAATAGTCGGGGCCGGCGAACCAGGATCCCTGGCTGAACGGGAGCTTGGACCACGCAACGTACACCGGCTTGGTCAGTTCCCCGCTCCGGCCGGGATGGAGCTTTTCGACAGCGGCGCGCGAGGCTGCGAATTTCGCCTCCGTGGACGACAGTTGTGCGAAGGCTCCGGTCTCCGTGCCGTAGCCTGCTATCAGGACGCCCTTCGCCGAAAGCATGCCCGCGCTGGGGTACCACACGTTCGCGAGCCCGGAAGTTTCCAGGCTGATAGGGCCGGAAGCGAGCCAGGAAATGCCGCCGTAGATGTTGTCTTCCTGCTCCCAAAAGCGCCTGGACTCCCAAGCGATCTTGTACCCCGATGCGCCCGCGACCTGGTTCATCGCGGCAATCACTCGCGGCGAGAAGTCGTGCGCGATGGATTTGAGAACCGGCGCCGGCAGAGTGCAGATGCAATAGGAGGCTTCCAGACTGCGCGACGCGCTTCGCTCCGAATAGACGATGCGCACTCCGCTCTCGGTTTTCCGGATTTCCTTTACGGGACAACCGTACTTGATCACTCCGCCGAGCTTTCGCGCAAACGCATAGGGAATCCGGTCCATTCCTCCCACGGGCTGGAACATGGTGGCCTGCATGTCCAGCGTTTCTTCTTGCAGAATGCCTCGCCAGAACCCGGCGTCGAGCAGCGCATGCATCGGCAGGGGCTCGCGGAGCTCTTCTTCGATATCTCCGGCCCCGGGCAAACGTTTTACTCCGGCGCGGGTGGAACCTACGTAGACATAGTCGCGCCCGAGGTCTCCATAAGTCTTCAGAAATTCCAGGATCCGCTCGCGGTCCTCCGCCGTGATATTGCTGTCCAGAGCGCCTTGGCGGATGGCCTTCGCCAGCAGCTCGGCCACATGGCCGCGCGTATCGTTGATAACCTCGCGCTGCTCCACCGGGCGGCCGGCGAAAGCCGAATCGCTTTCGAGCAGCGCGCCCCGCGAAGTGTTCACTTCGACTTCCATCGGGACCCCGAGCTCGCGGCAATAGCCCAGGATGGTGTGATGGATCGAAGGGATCCGGCCCGGACCGGCGTTCAAGTACAGCCCCTCATCGTAGGCGCAGGTTTGGACCGCGCCATCGCTGAATTCGATTCGCGCGCCGCGCCGGATGGTCCAGTTGCGGCCGCCGGGGCGGTCTCTGGCTTCAAGCACCGTGCAGTCGAAGCCGGCTTTGCGCAGTTCGTAAGCGGCGACCAGCCCGGCGATGCCGGCTCCGAGAATCGCCACTCTAATTCCCTTGCCTGATTCGGGCGGAAGTGAAAAGCGAGCGGGCGGCGTGTCCGGACTCGCGAGCAGATCCAGGGAGCGCATGAGCAGAAACGCGGCTGGATATCCGCCAGAGCTTGCGGCCCGCCAGATTAGCTCACGCCGCGTCATTTGCTTGAAAAGACAGGAGCCACTACTTTCGCTCCGCGACGAACGTGCCTTTGCCCACCGCCCCGTATTCGCAAGAGCCTTTCATCTTTGTAGTTCCGTCCAGCGTGCCCTTATAGACGACCTTGCCGGCTTCCCCGGCGTCGAACGAAAACTCCACTTGATCGCCCTTCACCGTCCCTGTCACCTTCGCTTCGCCGAACGTGCCCACGTAGCTGCCGGAAAGCATTTCTCCGGATTGCGTGAATTTGAAGGTGGCCGTGCCGCTTCCTGCGTCGAGCGTCACGTTAGCCGACCATGTCCCCGTGAGATCCGCCGCCGTCAGCAAGGCCGCGCAGATCATGAAAACCGAAGCCATCAATCCCCGTTTCATACCATCACCCCGCCATGCAGCTTATCACCGTTGCTCCGGTTGTGGCGTACGCTTCAGCATCCATGCGCTTCAGCCCACGGTTGTTGCAGAGCAACGCCGAGAGTATACTCGCAACCGGAAAGGGGTAACAAAATGAAACCCACTTCTCTCGCGGCCGCTCTTTTCGCCCTGTCTGCAACCGTCTGTTTGGCGCAGTCGCATCCGAAGCCCACCGTGGCGACGGACATTAAGGACGAAGACGTCAAAGAGGTGCTGAAGCACGCTCCACCGGCTGTGGATCAGCAGCTCAAGGTCGTCGATGTCGGGCCGTACAATCTCGGAGTTGGCATCGTCCACCGCGGTCCCAGCAGGGATTCCGACGACGGAACCGCTCCATGCATCGTTCACCACAACCAAACCGAGACGTACATCATAGTGTCGGGAGGGGGCTCTCTGGTCACCGGGGGCTCCATTGCGGGAGCGCGCGAAATCTCCAAAGACAGCGAAGCCTACCGGACGCTCAATGGTCCCAGCGCCAACGGCACGGTGAAACTCACCGACGCCCAGGTGCGGACGGTGAAACCGGGCGACATTATCATCATTCCTCCGGACGTCTGCCACGGCTGGAGGGGCATTGCGGATCACGTGGACTACTTGAGCGTCCGCCCGGACCCGGATCGGGTGCTACCCGCCGGCTATGTGAATCCGGCGATCAAGAAGTGATCGCCCTTCGGCTTAGAGCTTGTAGCTAAATATCCTCTTGCGAGGGTTAGCGGACCAGCGGGGCCGGGGGCCCCGCGCAGGCCAGGGGCCTGCCCCACAAAGGCCGCAACCAAACCCGTGTTCGGCGCGTTGGGGGTCACCGAACGCCGGGCAAAGCCCGGCGGCAGGCTAAAAAGCCACGCCCTACATTAGAAGGTGATTTTTGCAGCCAGTTGCAGAATTCTCGGGTCGTAGGTCGCCGTTCGGGCCAAGTACGACGAATTGGGAGTGAATACCCTCGTTGCCGGGCTGAAGTTGTATTGCGATGTAGTAATGCTGCTAAAGTTGGCGCGATTCGTCAGATTGAACGCCTCAAACATGAGCTTGAGCGTGGCTCGTTCCCTGAAGCGGATATCGCGTGTAAAGCGGATATCCACCGTCTCAAAATTCGGACCTTGAAGTGTGTTGCGGCCAACATACGGAGGCCGGTCGGTGCCCGTGTTCAAGTCGTTATTGGGATCGCCTCCCGCGGTAATCGTGTAGGGCCGCCCGCTTTGTACGTTAGCAATGGTCGAGAGCTGATAGCCTCGCAGCAGCGCGCGCATGGCCTGATTCTGGAGCCGCGAAGCATAGTCGATATCCCAAATTCCCGAGAACACGAAACGGTGGCGTATATCCGCGTTGGCGCGGCCGCGCTCCAGGTTCGGATATGTCGTATCCTGCGCGTTCTTGCTGTCGTCGGTTCCCACCACTACCGACGTGAAGTCGGGCCGATCGTCTATGGCGTGCGCCAAGGTGTAGGACGTAAGGACCTGGAAGTTGCGCGACAGCCTCTTGGAAAGCTGGATGAATCCGGCGTGATAGATCGAATCAGCCCCGCTGTCGAACACGCTGATCCGCCCGAAATTCGGATCGATCCGAAGCGGAGTATTCGCATTGGCGGCCGTCCCGGGATGCCGCAGGAAGGTCACCGGCGTCCCGTCTGCAAGGGTCCCCTGAAGCGGGACCTCGGGGTAGAGGTTAATGTCCCGGGTGCGCGTGAGGTGCTCGCCGCGCACGCCAAGATAGCCGATTGTGACCACGTAGTCGCTGCCGAGCTGGCGCTCCAGGTTTAGGCTCCACTGGTGCGTAACCGGCTGCACATAGTCTCGCGCGAACACGTAGATGTCCGGCGTCCGGTTGAGCGCCGGCGGCGCCGCGAGGATGCTGGGATACGCGGGGAAATTCGAGCTCAGCGTATACGTCTGAACCTGAATGCCGTTCTGGGTGAAGGCCGTTCCGGTGAGGATCGTGGGCGTGCGGCCGTAATAGGTTCCATATCCGCCGCGCAGCACCGTATCGCCGCGTTGGGAAAGCTTATACGCGAACCCGAATCGAGCCGCCACGTTGTTGGCGTCCAAATTGATACGGCTGGTATCGAGACCCAACGCCGCCAGACCTGGGTCCGGATTCTTCACGGGCGGATTATCGTATAGGAACAGATCGTAACGGACACCATAATTGAGCGTGAGCGCGTCGTTAACCCGCCACGTGTCCTGGGCGTAGAAAGCGTACTCGTTGGTATTGGGGTTGGAGAGCGGACCGTTGGTTCCGGAGCCCGCAAACGCCTGCGTAAAGCTGAAGGGCTTGCCGGCCGCAAAATCCGCGTAGCTGTTGAAGGTGAAGGAGCCGCTAAAATTTCCCGGAAAATAGTTGCCGATCCGCTGCCAGATCATGTCGGCGCCGAGCTTGTAGTTATGGCGTCCGCGCAAGTGCGAAATGCTCTCCGCCCATTGATAGGTCTTGACGTTGGTGTACCGCGGGCTAAAGCTGTTCCTGCCAATGCTGATGGCGGTGGTTCCATTTTGCTTGATCACGGCTTCCGGAGCAGTGGAATTTGCCTGACCCGGCTCGTCATCCCGCGTGAACGTAAAGCGGGATTCCAGCACCGTGTACGGACTTAGCACGAATGTGTGCGTCCCCGACAGATTATCCGTGGTTACCAGGCTGTTGCCGGTGTGTTCCGCGGCGCTGGTCTGTCCGCCGTTTTCGAAATTCACGCCCGTGAACCGGTTGGCGTTGTACCGCACGCTGAGGCGCTGCCGGTTGCTGATATTGAAGTCGACCTTGCCTAAATACACGTCGTTATTGAGCCCCTGCGCGTAAGAAGCCAGATACGGCTGAAGAGACGCCAAGGCTTGTTGGGAAAGAGCATCCGAGGGCGCCGCGATGCCTAGAATCACCGTATTCGGATTCGTGTTGCGCTGGCCGTCGTAATCGAAAAAGAAGAAGATCTTGTCTTTTTTGATGGGGCCGCCGATGTTTCCCCCGAACTGATTGAAATGGTAAGCGCCCTTTGGCAAACCCTTTCCGCCGTTGGCGTGATCGTTGGCCCACGTGTTCGCGTTCATCGACCGGTCGCGGAAAAACTCGAAGACCGTTCCGTGAAATTCATTCGAGCCGCTCTTGGTGATTACGTTGATGACTCCCCCGCCCGCGCGGCCATATTCGGCGCCATAGGCGTTGGCGGCGACTTGAAATTCCTGAACTGCGTCCTGGCTGAAGCTGTAAGGGCTGCGTCCCGTCCCCGCGCGTCCGACGGACTGCCCGAAAAAGACATTGTTTGCGTCGGAGCCGTCTACCTGGAGGCTGTTGGCCGTGCCGCGCTGTCCCCCGAAAGAAAGGTCGCCCGAGCGGGTTGGGTCGCGCACGACTCCCGGCGTCAACAGTGTGAAGTCTAGAAAGTTGCGTCCATTGATGGGCAGCCCCGCGACGGACTCCGAGTTCACCGCGGTGGAAGTCTGGGAGCGCTCCGTCTCTACGCCCATGCTCTCGGCCGCCACGGTGACGCTCTCCGAAGCGGTCCCTACTTCCATACGCACGTCCAGCGTCGCTACGGAACCCACTCCCAGAGCCACATTGTGGAGCTCGGACATTTTGAAACCCTCGGCTTCGACAGACACGTCATACGCTCCGGCCGGGAGAAGAGAAAAGCTATACAGTCCGGCGCTGGAACTTTGCGTCGTGCGAGTCAGGCCAGTAGAGGCTTGTTTCGCCGAAATCTTGGCTCCGGGAACCGCGGCCCCGGAGGGATCGGTGACAGTTCCATTCAGCGTCGCGCCCCCAATTTCGGACTGCGCCAGCAGGGAGCCGATGCAGAGCGACAATCCAACCAATGTTATTGCGAGTCTTCTAACCATATCGCCTAGTCTACGCCTTCCATGTCTCAGTTCGGTAAAGCTGTCGGCTGTCAGTTGTCAGTATTCGGACCTGAAAACTGATAACTGACTGGCCGAAGCTCGTCCAACCGTTCCCTCACGGTCGCGGCCTGGAATGGCGGGTAATGGCGGCGTGGGCGCCGAAGGCTGCGGTTGATCGGACGCGGGAGGGCCGGACTCTTCCGGCGGCCGAGGATCAGCATCGCAGCCGACACGCGACGCAACCCGATCGTCTACCTCACCGTGTGTTTCCAAAGAGTTGGTGGGATCGTTTGGAGAATCAGGTTCTGTGGGCTCCTTGGGATCCCAGGTTGAGGCGGGGGAGGACTCTGGAGGGAGGTCGGGGGCGCCGCCGCGATTGGGGCGGGTTTGGAGTTTCATGATTGCGTTGAGGGCTCGGGTGAACTAGCGGTCGAAGGAGGTCTCGTGGCGGAGGAGCAGGTCGAGCGTCTGGGAGTTGTCGCTTAGATCGCGGAAGACGGCGGCGGCTCGGGCAGGATTGGATGAAGCCGAGTCATGGTTGCGGGCCATTTCCACGTCGATGGTGGCGCGCTGGATGTGCAGACGCGGAGCTAGCGCCAGCGCGCGATGGCCATCGTTTCGACAAGAGTGTTTTCGGCCGGAGTGCGCGGCTGAAATTCGTTGGTGTAGCCGGCGAGGAGTTCCTCGAAACGGGTTTTGGATTCGGGATCGAGCACGATGGTTTGGGCGAGGATGCCGTGCCGCGTGCTGTTTTTAGAAGAGTTGAGTTTGCCTTGGGCGGTGACGGGTCCGCGGGAGCGGGCGCCGTGGCGCGGGAGGCTTGGATTTGTTTTTCAGATCTCATATCGGGGATAGGATGGGCTGACGGAACGGGAAGGTGGGCGGGTTGTGGCGGCAAGACGCTGAGGGCGTGGGGAAAAGCGGGAATTGTGTGCCGGCGGGCGCGAAAAACGGTTAGCCACGGATGCACACGGATGAACACGGATTAGAACGAGGACTCCGCCGTTCTTCTGTGCCGGTCTTTTTCAGGTGCTGTTTTGTTGGGGATGGCGGTTTGGGGAGAGCGGTTCGAGGATCGGCGGGGTGACATTTGGGTGTGTGGAGTACGTTTGAGCGGGGGCGCGGTCCGGGTGAGTCGAAGACGGAATTGCCAGCGCCTGACGTTGTGGAGTTTGCGCGGACCCGGTTGGGGTTTGAGCCGGACGAGCGGCAGGCGGAGCTGTTGGGGAGCGCGGCGAGCCGGGGATTCTGTGCTGCACGCGGCAATGGGGGAAATCGACAGTGGCGGCGGTGAAGGCGATTCATACGGCGTACGCGAGGGCGAGGAGTTTGGTGGTGGTGGCGAGTCCGACGGACCGGTAGAGCGCGGAGTTTTTGGCGAAGGCGGGCGAGCTGGTCGCGCGGCTGGGGATCCGGCCTCGTGGCGATGTGAAAAACGCGCGGAGTCTGCGGCTGCCGAATGGGTCACGGATCGTCGGGCTGCCGGGGACGGAAGGAACGATCCGAGGATTTTCGGCGGCGGCGCTAGTGGTGATTGATGAAGCGGCGAGGGCTCCCGACTCGTTGCATAAGGCCCCGCGGCCGATGCTGGCGGTGAGCGGCGGGGAGTTGTGGCTGCTGAGCACGCCTCGTGGGAAGACGGGATTCTTTTACGACGTTTGGGCGCACGGAGGGGACGAGTGGGAGCGGGTGATGGTGAGAGCAACAGATTGCGCGCGGATCGCGAGCGAGTTTCTGGAGGAAGAGCGGAGGGAGTTGGGAGAGGCTTGGTTCCTGCAGGAATACATGTGCGAGTTCGTGGATAGCGGGGTGCATATGTTCGATGCGGAGTTGGTGGAGAGGGCGATGGGGGATGTGGAGTCGCTGAGCTTTAAGCTTTAGGCTTTAAGCTGTAAGCTTTAGGCTTTCGGCGATGGTTTGTCGGAGGCGGGGATGTTTTTTGTTGGGTTGGATTTGGGGCAACGGAAAGATTTTACGGCGGTGGCTGTGGTGGAGCGCGAGATGGGCAGGCCACACATTGCGGTGGCCCGCGCCACCCTGTTAGTGAGGCATCTGGAGCGGATGGCTTTGGGGACCGCGTATACGAGGGTTGTGGAACGAGTGTGCGGGATGATGCGGCATCCGGCGCTGGAGCGGGATGCTCGGCTGGTGGTGGATGCGACGGGAGTGGGCGCCCCGGTGGTGGAACTGCTGCGAGGCGCCGGGCTGGCGGGACGGATCACGGCCGTGACAATCCACGAGATCGGGCGCATGGAGCTTCCGAAGAGTGGCGCGTTCCGAGGAGAGATTTGCTGCTGGGGCTGGAAGTGCTGCTGGAGTCCGGGGAGTTGACGATTTCGCGGCGATTGGCGGAGGCGGAGCGGTTGAAGAGGGAGCTGACCAGGATCCAGGTTGGCGGGAACCGGGCGATGGCGGGGAGCATGACGATCTGGTC
>DASQJB010000359.1:0-8597 GCA_035631295.1 Bryobacteraceae bacterium
CTCACGGACGATCTGATGCGCGCGATCCACGGTGGGATCTTCGTAGATACCCAGGAAGCGGCCTCCGGAAAGCGGCCGCGTTACGAAGGAGATGTCTCCGTTGTAATACCAGATGATGTTGCCGTTCAGATCAGTGGCGACCGTGGGCTCCAGCAGGGTGCTTTGCAGCAAAACGCCTAAGTCTAAGTCCCGTACCGCCGGAGCTTTCATCGTTGCGTACGGGGCGAAGTTGATGGGCAGTTTACCGGACGTGAGCGTCAGCGAAGGACCATCAATGAACTCCGACCCCGTATCCAGGCTATGGTGCACCTCATAGCTAGTGTTGGGCTGAAAGCCTGCGATCTGGAAATTCATGGTGAGGCCGTTTTGACAGGGTTTGAAGCCAGTCGTTTGAACTCCGCCACTCGGATCGCGCAACAGAACGCGCATGCGTGAACCGGCGGCGCACGGCGGCGCGCTATACAGAAACACGAGTGGATGTAGCGTTGATGTGATCACTGGCTTATCCACGGCCACCGGAGTTGCGTCGAACAGACTGGTCTGGGTCACCGCCTCGCCACTCACCAGGTCGCGAGCACTAACTTCCAACTCGTAGGCGCCTTCGTGCTCCGCAGCGGTCCAGACAAGGTCGTTCCGCGGGCCGAAATCGCGGATAATTTTAAACGTTTGGTCGAGACGCCGGGCGCGGTACCGATACCAAATCGTATCGCTACTGCTGTCGCCATCATCAATGCCATCCACCTGCGCATTCCAAACTACAGGGAGTCCAACCGGTCCACGGGAACCAGTCGAAGTTAGCGACATCGTCATCTGTGCGGAAAGGCTCGTGGACCCAAGCGTTAACCCTACGGACAGCAGCAACGGTTTCATCCGAATTTCCATTTTGGGTTTCCCGGGATCGGCTCAGTATACACCAAACCGCCTCAGACTGATGCCGGAGTTTTTGAGAACGCCCCTCCGAGCCGGGGCCAGTACACGCGCACGGCTTGTTCGGGCCTTCGCACGCAAACGAAACGGGAACGGTGCTTGTTTTCAACAGCTCTCTTGACACGTCTCGTCGCAACCTCCTTCCGTCCAATAGATTCGCCTGTCCGCGCCGGCGTTTACCCTGCGGGTGCGGGCACCGCCTCAATCCTTCGCATCATGCTGGCGAACAGCCGCCGCGTCAGTCCGCTTTCCGCCAGCAGCAGCCAGTAGTATCCTGTGTGCTGACCAACCGGCCGCCCGTCTTAGCCAGCCGCTGCTGTAGACGTGTCAGCGACCAGTGGACGATCCTACTCGGCAGCACCACTTGTACCAGACCACCGGCTCGTAGTTCGGTCTTCCCCCCGGCCGACTCAACAGCCCTGCGATTTCCGGCTCCAAGCTGTCATTGGCGGAATGCGGATGGCGTACTTGACGCTCCGCTCCTCCAGCGCCTCGTAGATCGCCGGCTTGGCAAAGGCGGCATTCACACGGAACACGACCTCCTTGCCGGCGTTCTGCTGCACGCTCGATCTCCCGAGAGCGCAGTTCTTCCCAGCCCTCGGCGCTGTGCACGTTGCCCGGCCGCCGCCAGGATGCCAGACAGTCACCCTCGCGATTGAACAGCAGCACTGGGTGATCGCAGGTAGACTCAAAGCGGCCGTTGTGGGCGCTATTTTCTGTTCGCCGTGAACCAGGATTTCGGTCGGAGTCCATGTCCGACATCATCCGTGTTGCGCGAATCCAGGGTCTCTACCCTGCCGACGAGTTCGCGGTTGATGCGTGCCAGCCCAGCGAAGTTCTCCTCCTCAGCTAACATTTCGGTTTTCGAGGGTCTGTACCCGAGAAGTCAACGCTGCGCCACGATCCTAGACCTTCTCCGACCCGATCAGCCAGAACGCCGGATCTTGGGAGAGCCGCTCGGCATCATTGACATCCTCATAGCCTGCCGCGCGGCTGTAGACGGACTGAACAGATCGGCCACCGGCAATTGCGTATTCTTGCCGCGCCGCGAATCGCTCAGATGCTCGGCGATGAGGTCGCCCAAACCCAATCGCTCATCCAACTCGCGCACCAGAATGACGCCGCCATCCTAAGTGACCCGTGATCCTTGGAAATCCAACTTGAGCGTAGGGTTGAAGGAGAGCTAAAAACAGCCCTTTCTGTTTCTCACCTATGGGGTGTTGCCGCCCGGACTATCTTCATGTGGTTGAAACCCGCATGAATAAAGGCATCCGGCGATATCGGGAGGTTATCGAGTAAGTCGTCAAAATGGAAATCCAGGCTAAATTCCGCTCACAGGCTCAGCAGCGGAAATTCTGGGAGAGTCACTATTCCACCGATTATCTGGACTGGTCACGGGCGGTCCCCGCGCGCTTTCCGAACCTTGAAGCCGTCCACGAAATCCATCTCCCTCCGCCTGCCCGTCGACCTGCTGGACGCATCAGGGTAGAGGCCAACCGGCGCGACGTCCCCTAATAATCGCTTATTAAGATCTGGCTTGCGGAAAAGGCCAGTTAGGCATTTTCTGCAATCAGCGTCAACAACTCGGCGCCGAAACGCTGCGCCTTTCTTTCTCCAATGCCGTGAACCCCGATCAAATCCGCCATCGATCGAGGCGGGCGGCGGCATAACTCCTCGATCGTCGCATCGTGAAGGATCACATAGGCGGGAACCGACTGGGTCTTGGCGACTTGGAGACGCCACTTTTTCAACGCCGCGCGAAGCTCCGGGTCCACGGGAGCTTGCGAGGGAACGGGCGGGATTTTGCGAATCGCGGCCTTGTCGGGTTTCAGTCCGGTCGGCGGGGGTTGCAGCCAATCCAGCTCGACGCCGCAAACATCGCAGGCGCCGCATCGCTCCCACTTCGGAATTTCGCCGAAATGCAAACAGATTTGCCGGTGGCGGCATTTGTCGCCCTCCACGAAATCGCGCATCGCGCGGTATCGCTCCCAGGCTCGCTCGCGCTCAGCCCTATCCTGGATTTCCTGAATGAAGTGAACCAGTAATCCCACGTCGGCTTTGCGCCACAGAAGAACGCAGTCCGCGGCGTTCCCGTCGCGGCCCGCCCGCCCGGCTTCCTGATAATACTGTTCGAGGGACTTCGGCAAGGCGAGATGAATCACCGCCCGGACATCGGGCTTGTTGATGCCCAGTCCGAAGGCGAGCGTCCCCACCAGAATGCGTTTCTCTCCGGTCATCCACAATTCCTGATGAGCATCCCGGGCATTCGCCGGCATCTGCCCATGGTAGGCAAGCGCAGGGAATCCACGCGCTGCGAGAGCCGAGGCAGTCTCTTCCACTCGCTTGATGGTGGGGGCGTAGACAATCACGTTGCCTTCGGGATAATGCTCCAACGCGGCAGCCAGAAGCTCCAGGCCGTTTCCGGCATAGAGATGAACAAAGTAGCGGAGATTCGGCCGATGAAAACTCAGGGCGATCTTAGTGGGATCGCGGAGACCGAGCTGCGCGACAATATCGTGCCGCACCCGGCGCGTGGCGCTTGCGGTAAACGCGGCGATCGGAACGTCGGGAAAACGCTCGCGGAGCACCCGAAGCTGGCGGTACTCCGGCCTGAATTCATGTCCCCATTCGGAAATGCAATGCGCTTCGTCGATGGCGAAAAACGCCAGCGGAAGACGGCCCAGCCAGGCGAGCGTGTCATCCCGCACCAGGCGCTCCGGCGAGAGATAAAGGAGCCTGAATTCTCCCTTTTCGGCGCGCCGCTGGATCTCGCCCACGGCGGCGAAATCCAGCGTGCTATTGACGAAAGCGGCGCTGATGCCGATCTCCCGGAGACTAGCCGCCTGATCGCGCATCAGCGCTATCAGCGGACTCACCACAACGGCGGTCCGCCCCAAGGCCAACGCCGGAAGTTGGTAGCAGAGCGATTTGCCCCCACCGGTCGGCATCACCACGGCGGTATCGCGCCGGGCCAGAATCGATTCGACGATGGTTTGCTGACGCGGGCGGAATGAGGAATAGCCCCAATACTGCTTGAGCAATTGGAAAAGCCGATCGGATTCCTGAAACAATTCTCTATTTTAGAAGCGAGGATGGCAGACCAGGGCTTAAAGCCCTGTGGTTCCCGGCCCTTGCGCGGCACGGCTGGAAGCCGTGCGCTGATACAAGCATTTCCGCCAACCTAATCGAAGCTGTGCCCTGATAAACTTTCCTACCAATCTAATCGGAGTCCGCCATCGCGTTTCGAATCGTTTGATTCAGTTCCTCCCGTGCCGACGATTTGAGCACATAGCCCACCGCGCCCGCGCTTTGCGCTTCCCTTCGGTATCCATTCGCGTCGTGCATCGTGAAGAAGACGAACTTGATCTCGGGCATGACGCTGCGAATCTGCCGGACCGCTTCAATCCCGCTCATGGCGGGCATGGAAATATCCGTCACGATGACATCGGGACGCAACCGGAGGGCGGCGGCGACGAGCGCCTCACCGTCGGACACCATGTCGACCACATCGAACTCCGGCTGAAGCAGCTCGCGCGCCATCTTGCGCACGCGCAGATCGTCGTCCGCCAGCAGAATTCGAATCCGCTTCGGCGTCAGCGCCTGGGGAACCGCCGCGGGCGTCATGCCGCCACCAGCCCTTCTTGAATCGCATACTTTGTCAGTTCGGCAATGGTGCGGAGTCCGAGTCTCTCCATGATCTGATGTTTATGGAAGGCCACCGTTTGGACCGAAACGTTCAGTATGCGCGCAATTTCCTTGGCAGTTCGCCCTTCGGCAACGAGTTGGAGAATTTCGCGCTGGCGCGGAGTGAGGACGGGAGACGAGCCGGCAAAACTCCGCGGATAACGCTCGAATTCATCCACGATTTCTTCGCCAAAACCCCTGCTGACGTGGATCCGGTTTCTGACCACGTCCCGAAGAGCTTCCAGCAACTCCTCGCGCGCGGCGGTTTTCAGAACGTACCCGTAGGCGCCGGCGCTCAAGGCTTCTTTCAGGTAGGCGGGATTCGCATGCATGGTGATAAATAGAATCTTTGCTTCGGGCTGCTCCTTCTTGATATGCCGCGCCGCGTCGATTCCGTTCAGCAACGGCAGGCTGATATCGAGAACAATCACTTCGGGCTTTAGCCGCGAGGCCGCCTCCACCAGGGCTCTTCCATCCGCCACCGCTCCCACCACGTCGCATTCCGCTTCCAAGAGCGAGCGCAGCCCGGCAAGAAACAGCGGATGGTCGTCCGCAACCAGAACGCGTGGGCGCTTCATCAGGCCACCTTAGGCAGCGGGACAAACACCTTGACCTCCGTACCCTGCCCCGGCTTGGAGTGAATCTCGAACGTGCCCTGGACCAGCCGCACCCGCTCTTTCATGCTGACGATTCCAAGGCCGGGCCGGCGCAAGACTGCTTCCGCGTCGAAACCAACGCCCGTGTCGCGGACGACCAGGTGGATGCCGTTGCCGTTGCCGTCCACCTTCACACGAACGTAACCGGTACGAGCGTGCTTCAGAACGTTGTGGAGGGCCTCCTGCGCCACACGGTAAAGGCAGGACGCCACTTCCACCGGAAGACCCTCAGAGGCGCCGTCTTGCGTGAATAGCACTTCAATTCCCTCCCTAGCCGAAAACTCTTCGCACAGGTCCCGTAGGGCCGCCGTCAGTCCCAGGTCCTCCAGGATCGAAGGATGCAACTCGTGCGAAATCTGGCGGACCTCGTCGGTCAATTGAAAGATGCGCGCCCGAAGAGAAAAGAGCTGGGCTTGCACTTTGTCCGCGGAGGGAGGCGGAGTCACCAAGAGACCGCCGGCGTCGAAGGCGAGCAACGCCAGCTTTTGGCTCAGATCGTCGTGAAGCTCGCGGGAGATTCTTTTGCGTTCCAGCTCCTCTGCGTTTATGAGGCGGCCAGCCAAAGCGCGCAGCTCTTGCCGGTTCTCCCGTAGCGCTTCTTCCGCCCGCTTACGCTCTGTGACGTCGATGCTGACTGTACCCCAGCCTACATGGCCGCCACGCGAGTCGTAGATTCCGAACATGTTATAGAGCATCCAAATTGCCTCGCCCGTCTGGAAGTGGCGCAGGCGAATCTCGACTTTGCCGTAGCCCTCGCGCCGCAGGCGAGGGACAAATTCGTTGAGGATAAAAGGCTGGTCCTCGGGAAAGAAATGATCCTCAAACCTAGCCTGGCGCGCCGCTTCGAGGTCATGCACGCCCACCAGACGCAGGCCCGCGCTGTTGACATAGAAAGGCTTTAGGTCCAAATCGTACATTCCAACGAATTCCAGACTCTGGTCGGCGAGAGAGACGAATTTTTGCCGCTCGTCCTCGGCGTGTCTTTTTTCGGTGATGTCCATGATCGAGCTCAAGACAGAGATCCCCTCGCCGGTTTCGATGGGATTTAAACCGATCTCCACGAGAAACTGAGTCCCATCTTTACGCCTTGCGTACAGATCCCGTTCTTTTCCAATCTCACGGACTTCCGGCCGCTGGTAAAAGCTCCTGCGCAGCGCGACGTGGCCTTCCCGCAACCGCTCGGGAACCAAGATCTCAACAGGCTGGCCAAGAAGCTCCTCGCGGCTATAACCGAAGAGCTTCTCCGCTCGCGAGTTCACGAGAACGATTTTTCCATCGGTGTCGGACATGAGCATGCCGCTGGGCGCGGCCTCCACGGCCAGCCGGAACCATCCCCCCGCCCGTTTTCGGTCGGTGATGTCTACCTGCGTGATAACGGCGCCCCCCGCCCAAACGCCAACCAAGGGATTCACCAGCAGGTAGAACCACCGCTTGCCCTCGCGCAATTCGGTCAGATACTCCATTTCGAAAGACTCAAGCTTTCCCGCAAGCACATCTTGAATTCCCGTGAGCGCCTTCCGCGCGTCCGCCGATCCGGCCTCCGCCGCTTCTCGACAGGCCGCCAGATAATTGGCGCCCATCTCCACCCAGCAAGCCGGAGGCTCTCCCTTGGTCCGCGTCGAGCGGAGCCAAGCGTCATTAGCCTCCCGGATTGTCCCGTCTGCTCTTATCACCGCGATGTTGGCGAGCAAGGAGTTCAGAATGGCGCGCTTCAGAGCTTCTCTCTCCTCAAGGGCGGTTTCGGCTTGTTTGCGTTCCGTCACATCCTCCAGCGTGCCGACGTAACCGGTTATTTCGCCTTTGTCGGAATAGATCGGCCCGCCTAGCGCGCGGATCCAGCGAGTCTCTCCCCGCGGAGTCACAAGACGATACTCCCATCGGGCGCCCCGCAACATGGCCCTCTCCCAGCCCTGGAAGGAGCGATCGTCAGGATGCAGAGCCCGCTTCCAGCCGTGTCCCAGACTTTCGGCGCCGCTGAGCCCCGACATCTCCGACCATCTGGAGTTGGTGTAGACGCACGTGCCTCGCGCGTCGGTCTCATAGATTCCTAAGGGAGCTTGCTCGCAGAGCGCTTGGAAACGCCGCTCACTCACGCTCAGCCCCTCCTCGGCGCGCTGCCGCCGGGAGGCAGTGCGGCTGAGCACGGTCTTTCCAAGCAACAGACAGCAAAAGGCTAAGAGCGTACTTCCGCCGAGTCCCGCAAGAGCGCCCCGCATTCTGCGTTGATGTCCATGTGCGAATCGCGCAAGTGCGCTTTGCTCTTGGATTTTCATCCTACTCAGAATCCGGCTAGTGTCATCCAAGAGCCGCTGGCTCTGCTCGGTCAGGTCCATGGCGCGGCGAGCGTCCAGGTGGCCGGACTCCCCTGCTCGAGCGATCTGTGACAGGTTGTCGATCACCTTTTGAATCAGCAAGCGCAGCTTTTCGGCTTCTACCCGCGCCTTCGGATCGTTCTGGACGAGCCTCGAAAGTCTGTCGGTTTCGAGATCCAACTCTTGTCGCGCGGCGTTGGAGGCCTTCAAGTACCGCGCCTCCTTGGTTACGATATACTCGTATGCCCCATTCTCAGCCTCGGTCGTACTTGCGAGAACTTCCTCGGTGCTGACCGCCAGGTCGTCCGCATGACGCATCGCCGCTAGCGACCTGCGTTCAAGATGGACCGCCCAGAGGGCCGTCAGAACGATGCCGGCAATCGCGGACAGCCCCAGCCAGAACCAGATATGCCTCCGCGGACTCTCAGCGGCTTTCATCGGTCCACGCGGTTCGAGGCGTTGCGAAGGGTAAAGTCCTCTTCCAGCCTCAAATGCTCCTTCATGTAACGAGGATTCAGGGGCCAGCGGCCAGACTCAAGAAGTTTGTCCCCAGGGGTTTACGCGGCAGCCCAGAAGGACCCGGGATCTCTCTGCACCGGAGGCCATAGCTTAGCCCAAGATGGAAGATCGCCCTCTTTCTCGACCAGGGTGGACAAGACCCGATACGGATCACCCAGGTCATTCCAGTCGCTGTTCTCAAGGCGCAGGGCTAAGAGGTGATCACGGGCGGGCGCCAGGACTTGACGAGAAAAATCTGTGGAGGGAATTTCGCTGTATACGGATTCCGGGATTCTTACCTCCGACCCAGGACCCGCCGCTATCATCTTCATCGACTCCAAGGTCTCCATCAAGCGCGGGATGGTCGCCCACGCCATCTCCAGGAAGGCGCTTAGACGCCCCACCATCACGAAAGTGTTCCACAGAGACCCACTTCCGAGCAGAGCCTGAGCTCGATCCAGCGGCGGCTTCTCCTGAAACCCCTCCACGTGAAACAAGCCGGAATAGCCGCGCAGGGACT
>DASQJB010000360.1:0-4454 GCA_035631295.1 Bryobacteraceae bacterium
TGGCTAGGCCAAACGAGTCATGATGAGCCGAAAAGCCCCACATGACATATTCCTCCCGGTCGTAGTCTGATCCCTGGCTTGGCGGGTATTCGACTGCGCCTGCGAACATAGAACACCCGCCCGGCCCAAGAAAAAGCGTAGGGCCTTTAAATACTCCGGAAGGAGCCTCTCGCCGAACCAAAGGATCAAGCGGAACTTTGCCCATCACCATCACGAGGCCGGTTTCCACGCGCTTGGCATCCGGCAGAAGCTGCCGCCGTACTCGCGAAGCCGCCCCGTCGGCGCCCACCAGGACATCTCCCTCGGCGCTCGATCCGTCCTCGAAGCGGGCAACGATCTGGCCGCCCTGAGTTTTTTCGAAGGACTGAAAGATTTTGCTACAGGCGACCGTGTCTTCAAGGCCCTCGGCGAGGATCTGGCGCAATGCGCCGCGGCTGATGGGCCGCGCGGCGTGGGGATCAGTCTGCTCCGTATTTGGGGCTTCGACAAAGAGCAGTCGTCGAAGCTTGTGATCAAAAAAGGATACCGCCGTGCTGACTTTGGCCGAGGCTGCGACGTAATGCTCGAAGTTCGCCCTCGGCAGACACGATTGCAAGGCGCGGGCGCCCCGCGCATTAATCGTTAACCTATACCCCTGCGCCCGCCCGGTCAGATTGTGGTCGCGCTCGAAGACCCGGACTGCGATCCCGCTGGCGCGGAGGCCGTGGGCGAGCGCCAGTCCGCCCGTGCCTGCCCCAATCACTATGACTTGTAGGTTCCCCATCGCTTCACCTCGACGTAATCGAGTTCAATGCCGGCGCCAGCCGATCCACAGCGTCATCGATCTGGGCGTGGAGCTTGTTAAGAGATCGCATATCGGCGCCCCGCAGCGTTGCGCGACCGATCTCCTCGATGATCGTCGAAAAGATGGTCACAATCGAATAACCAAAAAGCCTGGATGCCAGCGGCGATACTTTGCCGCCACTTTCTTCAACCGCGACTCTGGCGATACTCGAGGCGTATCGATCCTGCGCCGCCAGCCAGACGCGGCGCACCTGCGGGCTGGAGGTCATAAGGCACGGTAGACCGCCTCGGCTTTTCGGACCCTTCGGCCTGGCCTGCAGTTGCTTCAGGAATGCATGTGCTCCCGCCCGTACAGCGTCGGCGATCTTTGTGCCGGCGGGTCGCTCTCGTATCATTCCGGCCAGGAGCGCCTCGAAGGCTGCGTCCTCATCCAAGACGAGCAGTTCCTTGCTGGGGAAGAAATTATAGACCGTCTGTTCTGAAACCTCGGCAAGGCGGGCAATCTCAGCGACCGTGACCGCATCGTAACCTTTGGCCGCAAACGAAGTCGCTGCTGCATCTGCGATGCGCTGGCGCGTTTGAATCTTCTTTCGAACCCGCAGCGTCGGCGTCACAATACTTTATTGACTACAAGATTTTAGTTACCACAAATTTGTCCCCGCCGCAACGAGTGCATAGTGGGGCGGGCTTTAGCCTGCGCGGGACTTTAGTCCCGCTACCGCCCTGGCGGATGAGAAGAGTCCGCCGCAGGCTAAAGCCTGCCCCCACAGCCAAAAAAGTTTTCCTGGCCGGCGCTTCAGCGAGCTGAGTACAGCCGCAATACTGACTAATATCAATCCACCGGGTTGGTGGCGAACACGGCCAGTTCGGGAATAAACCCTCGGTCGTCCATCTCCAGGACAGTCTTCACCGCATGAGCGATGTCCGCGGGCCGGAGCTTGGTTTCGTTGACCTTCTGCTCAAAACCGGCGGCGGCGCCGAAGTTGGTGATAACCTCGCTGGGATTCACCAGGCACACTCGGATATTGTGCTTGCGCAGCTCGCCGCGCCAGCATTCGGTCATGCCCCGCAGCGCAAATTTGCTCGCGTAATATGCGGTGCCGTTGGGAGCGCCGCGAAGCGACGCCGTGGAGCCGATGTTGACGATGTTGCCCTTCTTCCGCGAAATGAAATGTTTCGCGGCTTCGCGAGCCATCAGGAACGCGCCCGTTACGTTAGTGGCGAAGGTGCGCTCAAAGCCGGCCAGATCCGTTTCGACCAAAGGCTTGAAAACGCCTGAACCGGCGTTGTTGATCAAAATGTCCAGATCGCCGAGCTGTCGGAGAACCTCCTGCATGGTTCGCTGGACGTCGGCTTCTTTGCTTACGTCCGCCTGAATGGGATGGGCGCCGATTTCCTTAGCAGCCGCATCCAGGCGGGCCTTGTTCCGCCCGGTGATCGCCACACGAGCGCCGCTGGCGATCAGCATCTCCGCTATCCCCTTCCCGATGCCGCTGCTGCCACCCGTCACAAGCACAGTCGTGTTCTGCAGGTTCATTCTCCCTCTCCGGGTAATCTTAACCTTTTGCCGCGCGGCGCGCGGGTTCGATATTCGGCAGGAACGCAGTCAAAAGCCCGATGGCGGGCAGGAGCGCGCAGATGCGGTATACCGTCGAAATGCCGGCCGAGTCGGCGAGCCGGCCGAGCATCGCGGCGCCCACTCCCGCGATGCCGAAAGCCAATCCAAAGAACAGGCCGGAAATCGTCCCCACGCGGCCCGGAACCAGATCCTGCGCGTAAACCACGATCGCCGGAAACGCCGAGGCAAGCATCAAGCCGATCATCACCGTGAGAATCGTGGTCCAGAACAGATTCATATAGGGCAGGCACAACGAGAACGGAAGCACGCCTAGAATCGACCACCAGATCACGTGCTTGCGGCCAATGCGATCGCCCACCGGCCCACCGATGATCGTGCCCGCGGCCACGGCGCCCAGGAAGATGAACAGATGCACTTGAGCGTTCTGCACGGAGACGTGGAATTTATCGATCAGATAGAACGTGTAGTAACTGCTCAGGCTCGCCATATAGACGAACTTCGAAAACACCAGCGTGATCAGAATCGCGATGGCGAAGATCACTCGCCGGGAGGGGAGCGCGTGGCCGGCCGCGCCTGTTTGGGGCTTTTTCTTCGCGGAGCGCCGCTGTTTATACCAAGCCCCCACCCGCGCCAGAACAACCATGGCGATGAGGGCCGCAACGGAAAAACCGGCGATGCTGCGCTGGCCGCTGGGAACCACTATGTAGGCCGCCAGCAGCGGTCCGAGCGAAGTCCCGAAGTTGCCGCCGACCTGGAAAATCGACTGCGCCAGTCCATGCCGCCCGCCCGAGGCCATCCGCGCCACGCGCGAGGACTCGGGGTGAAACACCGACGACCCAACTCCCACCAGCGCCACGGCCAGCAGGATCGCCGCATAGCTCGGCGCCGAGGAGAGCAGCAACAAGCCCATCAGGGTGAAGCCCATCCCCGCGGCCAAGGAATAGGGCGTGGGACGTGAATCGGTGTAAATTCCGACAACCGGCTGCAGCAGCGAAGCGGTGAGCTGCAAGGAGAAGGTGATGAATCCGATCTGCGCGAAACTCAGGTGGTACGAGGCCTTCAAGATCGGATAGAGGGCGGGAATCACCGACTGCATCATGTCGTTCAACAAGTGACAGAAGCTGATCGCCGCAAGAACCCGGAACGCGGTGTTCTCCGTGAGCCGGGAGGGCGCCGCTGTAGTAAGAGTCGCCATCTCTTTGTAGTGTATCGTCCGTCTCGCAGTTTACCCTGTAGAGAATGACTTCGCTCGTTCTGGTTCCTGGCCTGATGTGCGACGAAATGGTTTGGAAAGTCCAAATCCAAGCGCTTTCCGGCGTGGCGGAGTGCCAGGTGGCCGATCACGGTTCGCTGGACTCCCTTCCGGCGATGGCATCGGCGATTCTCGGCCATGCGCCGCCGCGGTTCGCCTTGGCCGGCCATTCGATGGGCGGACGTGTGGCATTTGAGGTGTTCCGCCAGGCTCCCGAGCGCGTGGAACGGCTCGCGATCATGGACGCCAACTACAAACCCTTAGCCGCGGGAGCCGGGGGCGAAGAGGAAGCTGCGGGGCGGTACCGGCTGCTCGAGAAAGCGCGCGCCGAGGGCGTGCGCGCGATGGCTGCGGAATGGGTCCAAGGCATGGTCCATCCGGGCCGCAAGAGCGATTCGGCTCTTATCACGGCCATCATCGACATGTTCGAGCGAAAGACGGCCGAAATCTTCGAAGCGCAAATCACAGCTCTTCTAAACCGCCCCCATGCGGGGCCGCTTTTGGAACAAATTGGCGTTCCTACGCTCATCCTTTGCGGTCGGGAGGATGCCTGGTCGTCGCCCTCGGTGCATCAGGAGATGGCGGCCCGCATCCCGCGGAGCGAACTCGTGATCGTGCCGCAATCCGGGCATATGGTGACCTTGGAGCGCCCGGACGAGGTGTCAGAAGCCATGCGAGCGTGGCTGGGCCGGAATTAAGAGCATGAGATGATTTCGGGGGGATCAGTTCTGATTCTTGCCTAATCCTGTTGCAGCCGAAAAGTCGGGTTTAACTGTGCGAAGCCGTCAAGAGGCTTCTTGGCGGGGCTGGCTCGCGCGCATCGGCGCCGGCGATCAAAGC
>DASQJB010000361.1:0-6136 GCA_035631295.1 Bryobacteraceae bacterium
ACCTGCACCAGTCCGTACCGCCGCTGCCAGTGATCGCGAATGAACTCGACTGCCCGGCGCAAGTCCTGCTCTTCGGGCGGATGCGCGACGAAACCGGCCGCCTCATTGCGCGCGACTTCCAGAATGTCGGCGTCGCGCACGATGTTGCCGATCCGCAGCGCCGGCAGGCCGGACTGTCGCGTTCCGAAAAACTCGCCCGGCCCGCGAAGCTTCATGTCCATTTCGGCGATATAAAATCCGTCGTTCGACTCCACCAGCGTCCGGATGCGCTCGCGGGCTGCGGGATTCAGCTTCTCCGTGACCAAAATGCAATAGCTCTGCTCGGCGCCGCGCCCGACGCGTCCGCGAAGTTGATGCAATTGCGCCAGGCCGAATCGCTCGGCTTGCTCGATGAGCATCACCGTCGCGTTGGGAACGTCCACTCCCACTTCAATCACCGTCGTCGACACCAGAATCTGGATCTCGCCGCGCTGGAACTTGTCCATCGTGGCTTCTTTTTCGGCCGCCGCCAGCTTCCCATGCAGCAGACCCGCGGAAAGGTCCGGAAACACGATTTGCGAAAGATGCTCGTGCATCTTCTGCGCAGCCTTCATCGCCTGCGTTTCGGATTCTTCAATCACCGGATACACGACGTAAGCCTGCCGCCCCGCATCGATCTGTTTCTTGAGGAAGCTGTAAACCTGTTCGATTCGGATCTGCTCCACATGTCGCGTGACGATCGGCTTTCTTCCGGGAGGCATTTCGTCGATCACGCTCACATCCAGATCGCCATAAACGGTAAGCGCGAGCGTGCGCGGAATCGGCGTCGCCGTCATCACCAAAACATCCGGATGCGATCCTTTTTCCATCAATTTCCGCCTCTGTTCTACGCCAAAGCGGTGCTGCTCGTCGATAATGGCGAGGCCGAGTTTGTGAAACTCTACGCCGGCTTCCAGCAGCGCGTGCGTGCCTACAATCACCTGGGCCAATCCCGCGGCGACAATCTTTCTAAGCTGCGCTTTGTCTCGCTGCGTGTTCGATCCCGTCAGTAACAACACGACGTATCCGAGCTTGTGGAACAGCTTCTTGAAATAAAAGAAATGCTGCGTGGCCAGTATCTCCGTAGGCGCGAGAACAGCCGCCTGATAGCCGTTTTCGACGGCAATGATGGCCGCCTCCGCCGCCACCAGCGTCTTGCCGCTGCCTACGTCGCCTTGCAGCAGGCGATACATAGGATGCGGCTCCGCCATGTCGCGCGCGATTTCCCCCAGCACGCGTTTCTGCGCATCGGTGGGCTTGAAAGGCAGCATCTGCTTAATTTGCGCGCGAACCCGATCGTTCAACTGGAACGCTATGCCGGGATAGAGCCGGGCTTTGGCTCGCTTCAGCTCGAGCCCGCATTCGAGCCAAAAAAATTCTTCGAAGATCAACCGATATTGGGCGGGCGAGCGAAAGGAATTCAGCAGCCGCACGTCGGAGCCGGACGGAGGGAAATGAAGAGATCGAATCGCGCTCCAGCGATCCGGCAGCTTCAGTTCGCGGAGCACGTGAGCCGGCAGCGGGTCTTCCACCGGTGAGAGAGATTCGAGAACCCGGTGTAACAGGCCGCGGAAAACGCGAGTCGTGATCTTGCCGGCGGCTTCATACATCGGCACGATGCGGCCGGTGTGCAGAGACTGGTCGCCGTCTTCATCTTCTGCAAGAACCTCAAACTCCGGATGCATCATCACCAGTCCGTGCGAGTAGGAGTCGAATTCCACTTTTCCGTACAACGCCACTCTCAATCCGGGCGCCAGCACGTCCTCGAGGTATCCTGCGTGGAACCATTTGCCCGCCAGCGTCGCGCGCGAGGCATCGCGGAAGGTGGCTTCGAACAGATCGAGATGGGCGCGTCGCAAGCTGGACATGCGGGCCGACTGAACCTCGGCCAGCACAGTGGCCATTTCTCCCGGCGCCAGCTCGCTGATCGGCTTCACGTTGCTCCGGTCTTCGTAGCGAAAGGGCGCGTAGGCCAGAAGGTCCTCCACCACTTTCAGACCCTTCGCTTCCAGCATCGCCGCGCGGGCCGGACCGACACCTTTTACATACATGAGTGGAGTGGAGAGATCCATTCCTGAACTACAATAGCGGTTTCATGTCACAACTCCTGGAAGGAAAGACTGCCCTTATTTTGGGCATCGCCAACAAGTGGAGCCTTGCCTACGCCATCGCCCAAGCCTTCCGCCGGGAAGGCGCGAAGCTGATCCTGACGTATCAGGGCGAGCGGCTGAAAAGTCCCGTGGAAGAACTCGGCGGCGAACTTGGCGCCGCCGCGATCGCCAATTGCGACGTCGCCAAAGATGACGACCTCGCGCAGCTTGCCGACACCATTAAGCGGCAAGGCCGCCTGGATTCCGTCGTACACAGCGTTGCGTTCGCAAATCGCGAAGACTTAGGCCGTCCATTTTTGGAAACATCGCGTGCGGGCTATCTGCTGGCGCAAGAGGTGAGCGCATATTCTATGGTCGCCGTGGCTCGCGCCGTCTCGCCGCTCATAACTTCCGGTGGCTCCCTGATGACGCTCACTTATCTAGGCGCTTCGCGCGTAGTGCCAAATTACAACGTGATGGGCGTCGCAAAAGCCGCCCTGGAAGCGAGCGTGCGCTATCTCGCCAGCGATCTTGGCCCAGCGAACATTCGCGTGAACGCGATCTCCGCCGGGCCCATCAAAACCGCTTCTGCCCGCGGAATCAAGGATTTTTCCACGGTGCTGGATAAAGTGGCCGCGCGCGCTCCGCTGAGGCGCAACTGCGATCCCGCGGAAGTAGCCGATACCGCCGTGTTCCTCGCCAGCGACCTCGGCCGCGGCGTCACCGGCAACGTGATTTTCGTTGACGCCGGCTTTCAAGTGATGGGGCTGTGACTCAGCTATCCTTGCACTGCTGTGAAGATGGTGGCGTACAACGGGCGGCTCTCGCCGGAGATGAAACGGGATCTCAAGCGCGAGGCCCGCAAAGACGGCGTACCGCTTTCCGTTCTGCTGGAGCGTGTCGTCCGCGATGCACTGGCGCGCCACTCGGCCGCCCAGCAAAAGGGGTAGGCCCCGGAAACCGGAAAAACCGCCCCGGCTCTACTCGCCGCGGCAAATGACTCCCGTTTAGCCGATGTTGGAAGCAGAACTGGTTAGCGCAGGAGCCTGTCCATACGTCGGGCTCCAGGAACGCCAGCACTGTTTCTGAAGGCAACGCCAAGTTCCGCCGTTCACGGTTAGGCATGTGCTTCGAAGACGCTACTGAGCGCTGGCGGCCGCCTTCAATTCCCTGTAGTAATAGAGAATATCCGTCGCGGGCGGCTTCGCGCCCAATTGCCGCATCATCGCCACGACTTGGCCGCGATGCAACGTCGCATGGTTCACCAGATGATTGACGATCTGCCAGACCGGCAGTTCACCGGGAGTCCCGTTCAGTAACTTGAACTGCGCCACGCGCTCCAGGCCGGCGTCTGAAATCGAATCGGCCCAAGCCTCCCATTTACGCTGGAGATCCGGCCAATCCGCCATCAGCGATTCCATCGTGGGCCGTGAGTCCGGACTGGGAACGGGGAGCGACGGATCCACGGTGCGCGTGTACCATACGCTGTCCGCAAAGTAGACATGCGCCAAGGTTTGCTGCAAGCTTTCGTGGGAGACATTCAGGGGGCGGGTGCGTTGCTCCTCGGTCAAGTTTCCGGCAGCGGCCTCCATCAGCTTCCGCGAAGCCCAGCCCGAATACCGAATGTGCAAACGAGCTTCTTGTGCGGTCATATTCGCACTCTATCTTATGATTTGAAAGAATGCTGGCGATCCAAATCACCAAGCGCCGCGATGGCGGATCGGTGCTGCGCTGCACGCGTGCGGATGGCTCGGTCACCTGGCAAAAACAGGAAGGCCCCAACGCGGCGTTCTTTCCACTTCACGATCTGACGCACTTCGCGGTAGAGACGACGCTGGGCTACAGACGCGGCTTTTTCGGTCTGATCGCGGATGGCTGGGACATCGACGACACGACGGGAAAGGGCCGGCACGGCGCTCTCCCGGACGAAGCCGTCGAAGTAGAGCGTATGGTCGGGCTATTTGATCGCGAGCGTGCCAGAGGGGTGGGCATGAGCGTGGAGGACTTCGGCGAGTTCGCAGGCCGGCGTCTGGCGCAGGAACAGCTTCAAGCCATGCGTTCGCGGTGCGCGGAGTTGCTGTGGCAGTGGCGGGCTTTGCCGCCGGGCTCGGCGCTCGAACTGCGTTGGGAGCATTAATGCCGGAGCTACCCGATGTCAAGGTGTATCTGGAAGCTCTGGAGCCGCGCATCGTCGGCCATACTTTGGAACGTGCGCTGATAGCGGGGCCGTCGCTGTTGCGAACCGCCGACCCGCCGGTTCAAGCCGCGGAGGGCCGCTCCGTTACCGGACTTCGGCGTATCGGCAAACGCATCGCCATCGGCGTGGAAGGCGAATTGTGGCTGGTGCTGCATCTGATGATCGCGGGAAGACTGCATTGGAGCTCGCAGCCCAAAAGGCCCGATGGCCGCCGCACCCTCGCGGCGTTCCTGTTCGATTCCGGGTGCCTGACGCTCACCGAAGCCGGTACGCGGAAGCGGGCTTCCTTACATATGGCGCAAGGCGAGGAGGCGCTGGAGGCGCTCAATCCCGGCGGCATCGACGTCCTGGCTGCGACGCCGGATCTCTTCGCGCGTGTTCTGCAATCGGAAAATCACACGTTGAAGCGCGCGCTCACCGATCCAAGGCTGTTTTCCGGCATCGGCAACGCGTATTCAGACGAGATCCTCCATCGCGCGCGCCTCTCGCCGGTCGCGCTGACTTCGCGCCTCTCTGGGGAGGAGATCTACCGCCTTCATGAAGCCGTGCGCGGAACGCTGGAGGATTGGATCGTCCGCCTACGGACCGAGGCGGCCGGAAAGTTCCCGGAAAAAGTCACCGCGTTTCGCGAAGGTATGGCGGTTCACGGCCGCTATGGCCAGCCTTGTCCGCGCTGTGGCCAGAAGGTCCAGCGAATCCGCTACGCGGACAACGAAACCAACTACTGCGCCCAATGCCAAACGGGCGGAAAGCTGCTGGCGGACCGCGCTTTGAGCCGCCTGCTGGGCCAGGATTGGCCGAAGACTTTGGAAGAACTGGAAGAGCGCCGGGCTTCTAAGAGCGCGCACGAGCCAGCCCGGCGCGGCCGCGAGCTATAGGCGTTTGCCGAAGCGCTCCGGTCGCGCGCCGGGCGCTGTGCCCGATGGTTTTCTCAACGGACGCAGGCGTTATACTTGAAACTCTGCCCAACGCTGGAGTGGCGGAACTGGCAGACGCACGGGACTCAAAATCCCGCGCCCTTCACTGGGCATGTGGGTTCGACCCCCACCTCCAGCACCACATTCAGAGCATCTCTAAATTAATACGCCTCGTTGTTCGCATTCCTCATCGAGCGAACAAGTATGGCGAGCTTCGCAAAGGCGTGGGACATGATGAGGCTTATCCCGCGAGGCGGGCCGGCGCTCTGCAATGTCGCGGTTACGAATTCCTGCAACGCGACGTGCGACTTCTGTAACTTCGCGCGCGGCAAGGTGCCGGCCGGCAACCTGCGATGGATTGAGGCGGACCGGTTCGCCCCGGCTCTCGATATCCTGTACGCGCGCGACATTCGCTACGTCAGCTTTTTCGGCGGCGAGCCGCTTCTCCATCCTCGCCTCGCCGACATGATCGCGATGGCGGCAGGAAAAGGCATGGGGCCCGCGGTCATTACGAACGGCTGGCTTCTTCCCCGGTTGCTGGACCAGCTGGCGGCCGCCGGGCTGAAGACCGTATACATCTCAATGGACGCTAGCACGATAGGCGAACACGAGGGGAATCGCGGTCTCAAAGGAGTTTGTCAGCGCATCCTCGCGGCAACCGAGCGCATGCCCCGGCTAGGCATGACGGCCATTGCCCAGGTCACGATGAGTAAGCTAATCCGCGACTATCGCTCGCTGGTTCCATTTCTGCGCGGGCTAGGATTTCGCGCGGTCGCGTTCTCTTACCCCCAAAGGGCCCGACTCGGTTCATCGTCCCTGGCGTGGTCCGCGGATTCCACTCTCGTCAATTTCACGGATCGGGAACTCGCCGGCGCCTTCGACGCGGTAGACGCCTTGCGTGAGATGCTGCCTGT
>DASQJB010000362.1:0-9770 GCA_035631295.1 Bryobacteraceae bacterium
GCCGCAAGATCATGGGCGCCCTGGTGCCCTACGGAGTGGTTTGGTGCACCGGAGCGAACTACGCCACTCAGATCGATACGGAAGCGGATTTGGATATGGGCGGCTTGAAGATGCCTAAGGGTAGCTACAGCATCTGGACTCTTCCGAACGAGAAAGAGTGGACGCTGATCATCAACAAAGAGATCGGGCAGTTTCACCTCGATTACCGCAGCAGCAAGGACTTCGGTCGCGTCAAGATGGACCTGAAAGCCATGGCTGCGCCGGTGGAGACCTTCAGCATCCGTCTTGCGCAGATGGGCGAGAACCAGGGGAGGCTCTCGCTCATTTGGGAAAAGACCGAGGCTTCAGAGCCGTTTACGGTGGTGCGTTAGCCGCCAAGCCCCACCCTACCTGCGACCGCCACGCGGGGCAAAGCCTCCACGCACAACGGCAGCGCCTGGAGCGAAGCCTCCACGGTAGAAACCACGGCCGTAAAAACGGGGCCCTCCATAGAAGCCGAAGTATACCGGCGAGTAGAAGCTAAAGCCGAACGGGTTGTACAGAATTCCGTTGGCCGGCAGGAAGGACCAGTATCCCCAGAACGGATCCCAATACCATCCTGGGCCGTACCAGCCATTGTTTATCACAACCGTTCGAGCTGTTTCGAGATTCGCTTGCGCTTCATACTGGGACCGCAAGCGGCTCCAACGCACCAGCGCCGTTTCGTCCGCTGCTTTTTTGTTGAAATCCTGCTCCTTCAACTGGCCGGAAGGCATTTGGGCGATTTCGCGCCCATCGCCGGCCGTAGCCGTTTGCTCGTTCAGGGCGACGCGAGCTTTGCCCTTCACGACCTGAACAAACGGCGATTGGCTGTTGATCACGTAAAATCCTCTCTTGAGAATGTCCGTGACGGCAGTGCTTTGCTCGATCTTGAGGCGGGCCTCTTTGGGCCAGTAATCCGCCTCCACGGTGGCTTGGCCTCTGTCAAGTGAAACCTCTACCTCCGCCAAACCATTACTCAGCATACGAGCCTGGCTGTTATCGCCGAGGCGTAAGAACACTCCCGGCGTCAGCAGGATCTCAGCTTTGCCGTTCGTCGTTGTCAACGTTTCGCCCGGCCGAACCACGCCTCCAGCCGGTTGACCTTCGAGGGCTTTCCCATTCAGACTGACCTGACCTTCGATGTAATTCACGGTTCCGGGAACAGGACTTGCGTTGGAATTGACATTCGGGGCGGCGAACGCTAGCGCGGCCGAAAGTATTATTCCACCGGCCGCCCGCCAAACCCCGGTGTTACCTAGGAAGTCTTTCATAATTCACCTACTTATTTGACGCGCTGGGGTTGCAGGAGTTGCGACGCCGAAATACAGCCGAGCCAGTAGTTACCGACGCGCAATTATAAACGCTGCGCCACCAGCAGGGTCATATCGTCCTGCAGTTCGTCGGACGCGGTCCATTGGCGCACGCTGTCCATAACGACCTCGATAATCCGGTCCTGTTCGTGATGGGCGTTGTGCTCCAGCAGCCCAATCAGGCGGTGCTCTCCGAACATCTCTCCGTAGGCGTTTTCGGGTTCGGTAACGCCGTCGGTGTAACACACCAGAAGGTCTCCGGACTGAAGGGCGAGATGGCTTTCGTCGTACTGCGCAAACGGGAAAGCTCCGACGACAGTGCCATTCACATCGAGGCGGGTTACTTCGCCGCCCCTGACTAGCAGCGGGGGAAGATGGCCGGCGTTTGTGTAGGTGAAGCGGGAGGCGGATTCGTCATAAACGCCCAGGCAGAACGTCGCATACTTTTCGGAGGACGTGGTGGCATGGAGCTGCCGGTTCAAATTCGAGACCAGCCGTGACGTGGATAAACTGGTGTCGCGCACCGCCTCTAACTGCGTCCGGAGCGAACTCTGCAGCGCGGCCATCAACAACGCGGCCGAAATTCCTTTTCCCGCCACGTCGGCGATCGCCAGGGCCACGGTTCCTGGGCCGACGAATTCGTAATCGTAGTAGTCGCCGGAAACCAACCGCGCGGGACGGCATACGGCTCGAACGCGCAGCGTGGGCAGCACCGGCGCCTCTTTTGGGAAAAGCTGATTCTGCACCTCGCGCGCGATTTCGATTTCGGATTGGAGCCGCTCCTTCTCCTTGGCCACCACCAGCAGGCGCTCGATATTCTCCGTCATGCGATTGAAGGAGCGGCTCAACTCGGCGAGTTGATCGTTTCCTCGCACCTCAATGCGGTGTGAGAAATCTCCTTCAATCGCTTTTTGGGTGCCTTCATAGAGTCTATGAACCGCCTCGGTGATGGTACGCGTCATCGAAATGCCGATGATCCAGGAGATGATTTCGACGATGATGAAGACCACAAGACCCGCGATCAAGAGCGATTGAAGGACGCCCTGCGCGACATCCGCCTTGCGGTTAAACACTGCAGCCAGAACGGCGGAAACCCGCGAGCGAACGGCAATGAAGAAGCCCTCTCCGCCTTTGCCGGGATGGCTCCAGTCGGCGGACGGGAGCGTTGCGAACCAGACGACGTCTGCATCCAGGCGGTTCGCGGCGGGCGGCAGCGTTCCCGTTGTAGCGAAATCACGCGCCTGCTCTACCGTGGCGACCGGCCCATTCGGCGTGGCCCCTGCATCCACTAAGCCAAGGTTAGGGACCAATGCGTCCAAAAGTTCCCGCGTGACAGGAGCGGTGATGGTGATGTCGCCCGAGGAAGTTTTGCAGTAGCTCCACAGAAAAAAGCGGCCTTCTCGGGCCAGGACGCCTTTGGTGGGCTCCCAGCCGGGCAGCGGCGCCGGAGCCATTGTGCCTTCCGGATAACGAATCTGGCGACCGCCCGCCTCACGCAGGAGAACTTCGATTCCGGGATAGCTGCTGCGGTAGGACAGGTCGATCGTTCGCTCCATCACCGCGGGCCGGCTTTCGGGATCGGTTCGCGCGACGGCGTCCCCCACGGAAGCGAGCGCGTCGATCCGGCGGTCCAGCGCGCTGGTCACCAGGTACACCGCAAGCTGGCTCACCAAGGAGTAGCCGGCGAGAATCGCGAGCGCGGCCACCAGCAGAATGGGGACGACGGAGATGAAGAGATAGGTCACCACCAGGCGGTTGCGCAGCCGCCAAATGGTTTGCCGCATGGCGCGGCGGGCGAGCCGCACCATCAGCCACACGCCTGAGATCAGCAGCCCGATCCCGACAGCAAGCCGGAAACCGCTCGCGGGCGCAATCCAGCCTAGCGCCAGAAAGAGGATCAACAGGACGAGGAAGACAATGCCTATCCGGCCGGTCCATTCGAGGGTGATCTTAACGGATTCGCGCACGCGTGATTATGGACGGCACGGCTGAAGCCGTGCCCTGATACGAAGCCTGCTCCACATGTGGCGTCCTATCATACTCGCGATCTTGCAATGGCCGGCAATTCCTTATCCGGCTCTAAATAATACTTCGTCAAGCCCGTTTCCAGCAGCTTGAAAGCCGTCTCCACGTCGTCGGCGAATTCAAACAGGCTCAAGTCCTCCTCCGAGATCATGCCATATTTCACCAGCGCTTCGAAATTCAGGATCTCCTTCCAAAACGAGGTCCCGTAGAGGATCACCACCATCTTTTTTTCGAGCTTCTGGGTTTGCACGAGGGTGAGGACTTCCATAAGCTCGTCAAGCGTTCCGTAGCCGCCTGGGAACACTACCAGCGCTTTGGCCAGATAGGCGAACCAGAACTTGCGCATGAAAAAGTAGTGGAACTCGAATCCCAGCGAAGGCGTGATGTATGGATTTGGGCGCTGCTCAAACGGCAAACCGATATTCAGGCCGATGGTCTTTCCGCCCGCATCGTGAGCGCCGCGGTTGGCGGCCTCCATGATGCCCGGCCCTCCGCCGCTGCAAATCACGAAGCGTCGCGAGGGCTCATGGAGGCTGTTGCACCATTCGGTAAGCCGCCGCGCCAACTCCCGCGCGTCGCGGTAATAGTGGCCATGCTCGTCATCTTCAGACGTCCGCGCAGAGCCGAAGAACACGATGGTGTCGCGGATCCGTTCTTTGCGAAAGTGAGATAGCGGATAGAGATATTCGCTTAAAATGCGCAGCGCTCTGGCGTCCGGAGTGTCGAGAAACTCCTGGTTGCGGTAGGCCAGCGGCAGCCGGCCTGGCTGATCGTATGGTTCATTCATGCTTTTGAAGATTCAGCTCGCGTGAGCCTCTCTTCCAATCGTCGCATTGTCCTCAATAGATCCGGCAGTTTCGGAAACGCCGTCACCGCACGGAGCCACTCGCGGTAGCCGAAAGCGGGCGATCCGCTCACGGTTTCGCCGGGCGCGACGTCGCCTCCCACGCCGCTCTGCGCGTATACCGTCGCGCCGTCGTGAATCGTCAAATGCCCCGATACGCCGACCTGCCCGGCCAGCAGCACCCCTTTGCCCAGAACGCTCGACCCCGCAAGACCCGTTTGCGCGCAGATGATGTTGTCCTCGCCGACCACGCAGGCGTGACCTACTTGGACCAGGCTATCGATTTTGGCGCCGCGCTTTACACGAGTCTCGCCGACGGTGGCGCGGTCTACGGAAGTGAGGGATTGAATCTCCACGTCGTCTTCAATCACGGTGACTCCACTTTGGACGATTTTCGCGTGCGTGCCGTCGGCGCGCTTGGCGAAGCCGAAGCCGTCGCCGCCCACCACAACTCCGTTTTGGAGCGTGACCCTGTTGCCGATCCGGCAGAATTCGCGCACCACCGCGTGAGAATGCGCGTAGAAATCGTCTCCGATCCGCGCGCCTTCATAGATCACTACGTGCGGATGGAGCACCGCGTTATCGCCCAGCACGACGTTTTCGCCGATTACGGCGAAGGCGCCGATCGAGGCGTTATCTCCCAGGCAGGCCGAAGTGGCCACGCACGCTAGGGGATGAATGCCCGGCTTCAGCCGCGGAGGTTTATAGAAAAGCGCCAGGGCGCGGGCGAAATCCAGGTATGGATTGGAGGAGATCAGTTGAGCCGCGGCGAATTTCTGTAACGGGGCTGACACCAAGATCACTCCAGCACGGGTGTCTTTGACGCGATGAGCGTATTTCGGATTGGCCAAAAACGTGAGCTCGCTCGGCCGGGCGTGCTCCATCCCCGCGACGCCGGTGATTTCGATGGAGCCGTCGCCCACGAGGTCGCACCCCAACGTAGAGGCGAGTTCGGATGACTTCATTTCTATAGCTTAAGGGACCCCTGGGAATCGTGATGTTTTTGATGGAGGCCGCCGATGGGGCGGCCATCGCTGCTTCCACGATATCGCGGTGCAGAAGAGTTAGCGGGATCTGGAGCGACGCGGAGGATGCAAGTCTTTGATTTTGAATGGAGAGATGAGATTTAGAAGAGGCGTGACCGGCGGGAGGGGAGGAACCCGAAAAAACAAAGCCAAGCGTGAGTTGGGCGGCCGCTTATTGGGCCCCGGCATCGAGAAAAAACGAACCCAGCGCGGGCGGCGCCCTCACATCAGCTTGGATCGTCGGAGACGGAGACTTGGACGGGCGGATGTGCAAGTTCTTGAGTGGGAGGAGGTTGCGCCATTGCAAGCGCGGCGAATTGGAGAAGTCGCTGTTAAAACTGGATAACGAAACGAAAATGCCAAATCCTTTCGTTAGGAAAGCTCTAACGAAAGGATTTTATGTCCGCGGTGCAGAGTCCGCTCGATAGCTCGCCTCAGTCATGTAAGGCTCGGCGCCGAACAGACGCGACGCTTCTGTCACCGCCTCTTCAAACGGAAGATGTTGCAACGCGCGGAGCGTGTTGTGATGGACGAAAAACGCCAATCGGGCCTTGCATCGGGAGCAGATGCGCCGCATGCTCGATGGCTTCGCGGAGCTTGTCGCTCCGCGGCTGGGCGGCATGACCGGCTGGCCTCAAGCGAGCACCGCTCCGCCTCGGTCGCGCCCTGCTCTCTTGCTTTCTATTGACGGTCGCGTAATATGCCGATAGCTTGCGATGCCGACGTGGGCGGCCTGAGAGCCTGCCCCACAGAGTAGTGGAGCCGCAACCAATGCAGTGGCGCAGGCACTCGTGCCTGCCGCCTCGACACTCATGTCGATGCCTGACTCTGGCGAAGACTCCGGCAGGCGTCGAGACGAGTCTCGACGCGGCACGCAAGAGTGCGTGCGCCACGAAAAGCGTCGCGGCTTGCGAAGATTTCAGGACTAGTAGTAGAAGACGACTCCGAGCTGTCGCCGTATTTTGCGAAGTTCAGTAAGTCCACCGTTTCAAGTGGCGGGGCAGTTCGCCTTCCGGATCTTCTTCTGAAAACTCCGTCATTGCTGTAAGGTCGAGCCGAGGCGGCCTAACAACGTGGCCTGTACGCTCCGAAGTGAGACGACCTATTATTCAGCGTAGATCAATCGCTGCGGCGCTCGACTTCAGTCCTGCCGCGGCCAAAAACTCTTCCGCTACATCCGCAGGCTTGCGGTGCTCCAGATCCACCGCCGCCGCCAGCTTTCGCACGATTGCCGTGGTGAGCTTTCCGGACAGGGATAAAGGGCAGGCCGCATCTCGGGATGCTCGACTAATGCATCTTGGCGAACCAACACGCATGCTTGATAAGGAGGAAAGACGCTCTGATCGTCGGCGAGAATAGCCTATTCGGGCAAGGTGAGGCGGCTGTCCGTCAGGGTGCTGGCTACCATGCTCACTTGCCCTTGCTCCAGCGCAGGGAACAGTTGTGGCGTTTCCATGGCCCGGGTTCCTTCCGCCATCGGAATCGCGTAGGCGCTCAGCGCCGTCGCGCCCATGGCGCGCTGCTCGAAGTTGTAGCTGACGCCCAGCTTCCAGCGGAACGTTTGCCTGGCGGTATCGCTTAATGTTTTGACCTTGGCTCTTTCGGCATCCGTTTTCTTGACCACCACCACGGGAGTGCTTTCGTAGCCGAGAGGCTCCAGCAATTCCAGTTTGGCGGTGCGCCGCAGTTCGTTGCGGACGTGCTCTCGGACGATATCAGGATTGAAGTCCAGGCGCTGCCTTAGGATTGTGGTTTCGATGGCGGCGGCATAATCCGGATAGAGCGTGACGTTTCCGCTCACGAGCGCCTGATAGAGGATCAACTCGTCGCCGAGGCCGAGCTGGCGCTCCACTTTGCGCTGAAGACTCTGCTCCAACCGCTGCGCCACGATTTCGCCCACCACGATTTGCTCCGTGGAGGTTTCCGATCCGACAACGATAGGTTTGGGCGGCTTGGCGCAGCCGCTGGCGATGAAAAGAAGCGCGGCCAGCCCAGGAGTGGCCGCCTTCCACGGATTCTTCAAGTACGGCTACCGTCCCAACAACTCATCCATCAGTTTTTGGGTCCCATACAGCTTGCTCAACGCCTCCGTCATGGCCGCCGTATGCACGGCCACCGCCCGATTGGTTTCGATATCGTATACAAAATCTCCCACCAGCGATTCTATATTTCCGTCGAAAATCAACCCCACGATTTCGCCGTTGCGGTTAATCACGGGCGAACCGGAGTTGCCTCCAATAATATCGTTGGTGGTGACGAAATTGAACGGCGTCGAGAGATCCAATTTCGCGCGGCCCTCCTTGTAGCGCGCGGGGAGAGCGAAGGGGCCTTCAAAATTGAAGCTGGAACCGCGATCGTAAAGCCCATAGAGGGTCGTCTTGGACGGAGCGATCGTTCCGTTCATCGGATATCCTTTCACCTGGCCATAGCTCAAGCGCAAGGTAAAGGTCGCGTCGGGATAGGTGGTCTTGCCATAGGCAGCAAAGCGCGCTTTGCCGAGTTGCTCGCCCGCCTTCTGCTCCACGCTGGTCACGTTGGTTTCATTCCACTTGATCATCTCTCGCCGCATCGGATCGAGCTTGCGCGCCAACACGATCATGGCATCGTTGGACGCAGCCACGGCCGCCTCGCCGCCATCGATCAGTTTCTTTCGCACCTCAGGATCGGCCAGCTTGCTTCCGTTCACCAACTCCGTGGCGACTTCCTTCGGCGCTTTCCCGTTCAGCACGATCTTCAGAAATGGATCGTTCGGCCCAACTTCCGCCAGATCTAACTCTAGGGCGCCGGTCATGCGCGCGATCTCCAGATCGCTGTAAATCGGAGCCTTGGAAGAAAGCTGGAACTTGAGCGAATCAAGCTGCGAATCGTGATATCCCGGAAGGCGGTCGCCGTCCGGCTTCTTGACCTCCGCGACATACTGGACAATCGTCATCGCGAGATTCGCAAGCGAGGAGTCGAGCCCGTGGAAGTACTGCTCTTTAGTTCTCGTAGCCGCCTTCTTCTCGGCGTCCGCGATTTCCTGCCACGCGCTGCCGTAGGCAGCCTTCCACTGCGCGTTGGCCATTACCTTGGCTTTGAAATCGTCTTCCTCTTTCTGTTTTTTTCCGAAAATCTCCGGATTCTGCAAGCCTTTCAGACGCCCTTCATAGGCTTTGCGGGAATTCTCCAGGCCAAAGATTCGCGATTCTGCTTCCAAGGCCTGCGCCGGCCCTCGAGCGGAGAAGTCTTTGAGAGTCGCGATGCGGTTCTTTAGGATTTTCAACGTGGTTGGCTCGACCATATCGCGCTCATAAGCAAGCTGCGCCATCGTATCGAGGCGCTCGGTGGATCCAGGATGGCCGGAGACAAACACCAACTCGCCGTCACCCGCGCCCTTCGGATTCCACTTCAGGTAATTTTGGGTTTCAATGGGCTTGTCGTTTTCGTATACGCGAAACAAAGCCAGATCCAGGTCGTAACGCGGATAAGTAAAGTTGTCCGGATCTCCGCCCCAGAAGGCGATCTGTTGCTCCGGCGCAAACACTAGCCTGACGTCCGTGTACTTCTTGTAACGGTATAGCCAGTATTCGCCGCCCTGGTAAAGCGTGACTACGTCGGAGCGCAAGCCGGTTTTTTGCTGGCTCTCCCGCTCAATCCCGGCGATCGCGGCTTGCCGCGCTTTGTATTGCTCGGCCGGCGTCTTGGCCTGCTTCAAAGCGTCTTGCACCCTCGCCGTGACGTTCTCCATCGACATCAGCACGTTCACTTCAAGGTCCGGGGATTTCATCTCTTGCTCAGGCGTCGAGGCGTAGAAGCCGTCGCGCACGTAATCGTGCTGCGGAGTGGAATTCTTTTGAAGCTGGCCCAGCGCTACGTGGTGATTGGTAAGCAGCAAACCGTGGGGGCTGACGAAGGAACCCGAGCCGCCATCATTCAATCTCACGCTCGACAAGCGTACGTGATCCAGCCACTGCTGCGTCGGCGTGAAGTGGTATTTCTCTTGGAGCTGCTTGACGGGAGGATTGTCGAAAGTCCACATGCCCTCATCGGCGCGGGAAACACCGGTCATCAAAGCGCCGCAAAGGAAAACAACGTAAAGCCGACGGAGAGAGTGAGCCATCTGCAATTAAATCTCCTTATTTCCATCGTACCTGCTAGCGCGTAGCGGTGGAACGGCGCCGGCTGGGTTAAACTAGAGTGAACGAAAAACGCCATTCCAAAACTGGGATGTGCGTGGATCACAGGTTCGGGCCGTGGCGCAGCCTGGCTAGCGCGCTTGCTTGGGGTGCAAGAGGTCCCGGGTTCAAATCCCGGCGGCCCGACCAATTATTTTCAGCTATTTACGTTAGGTTCCATTCGGCGCCACCGTGCCATATGCGTGCACTTCTTTCCCGGTTCACATCTTCGGCCCTGCGGCCGTTCCGCCAAATAACGCCCCCTGCGCGGCGGCGGTGATGAAGATGCGATAGGGCGTCGCCTTGGGTCACGGGGATTACCTGTTCATGCCGGTTTGAGCCCGTCCCGGATGCAGCCGATCAACTGTTCGTCGGTAAAAGGCTTTCGAAG
>DASQJB010000363.1:0-3870 GCA_035631295.1 Bryobacteraceae bacterium
TTAAAACACCAGGACCTCGAAACCAAGTTGGTAAAGGTTCATGCTATTGCGGCGAAGGCGACACGGCTGCGCAATAAATACCTGAGGGCTTTGGCGTACGATGACAAACAGCGCGAACACATCGCGTACGCTCAAATTCCCCTTGCCCGCCGGGTAGGGCTCTAGCAGCCGGTTCTCAGGCGTGGCGAGAGATGAGGGGATGGTCCAAGCGTCGATAGCGTTCGCCCTCAATCCGCACGGCCCGTTGCGGTGTCCGCGCGCTCAGCTTCCGCCTTCAGATCCTTGAGAAGCCGGTCGAATGCCTCTTGATACGAGTCGTGGTCCTTCCACTTGGTGAAATCGCCAATGTGCCGCTGACGACGGATCGACGCTGTCCACGCTGCGTCGGTATCCACGACTGCATCGTCCAAGCGTACCGGAAACAGCACCAAACTTTCTCGCGGTGCTCTCGCTCGAAGCAAGATTCAACCTCCTCACGCATTCAGTCGCTCTGCACGGAGTGCTGCGAATCCATTCTGATTTGCACCACAGGGGCAAGCTCCCGTCCGCCCATTTCGATCACTGGTATTACCGTTCAGGGAATGAACTGGAGGCCGTCTGGATGGTATGTGCTTCGTACAACCGCTCGCTTGAAGATCCGCACTTCAAGGCCTTCGTTCACTCCTATCCGCGCGCGGTGATGGTCGTTCTCGCTGAAGCGCGGCAGGAATTAAGACTGTTCGACTCGCCGGCTTGACGCACTTCGCGGGAGGTGATTGCTTCGCTTGCGGCGAACTCGGAAGTTGCTCGGAAGGATTCAGCTTCGGAGTCTTCTGCACCCAAGCGCCATTTGTGCCGCGCGCTCTCTATATTCCCGCACGAACTGCCCAATGATAATCAAAATGGTGATAAGGGCGACTACCGCCGCTACGAAACCAAGCAGCACCTCGGCGATGTCAAGGAGGATTCGTAACATAAGTTCCCCCCTGCATGGAGAAGTGGGATCGGTAGGAAGCGTTTCATCCCGCCTTTCCGACGGTTGTTAGATATGAGCAGTTGGAGTGAACCGCACCAATAGAGATTAAGGCGTTCAAGACCAGTAGAGATTAAGGCGTTCAAGACCAGCACGCTCAATGCCTTCTACACGTTTCGGGCCGCGGTTCTTGTCTTCATGGCCGAAGTGCAGCAGGAATTGAAATTGTTGGACGGCGGGCAATGAGCCGCCGAAGCGGTGGGGGGTCTGTCCGAAGGACTAGGCCATAGAGATAGTCAGGACCCCATCCTGCGGGAAGAGCGGGAGCGAAACGGGACTGTGGGCGCGCGACACGTCGCTCAATGAATGGCTCATTAGCAAGCGGGCCTGATCCGGCAATGCGTTGGCGAACCGCCACCCTATGCCTCCCGCGTCGGCTATTGGTCGTCCGGGTCAGTCGCTTTGCGCTTGTCGTGCACGAAAGAGTCCGAGCTCTTGAGCGCGCTCATCGCACCATGCGGACGCGGCCCCTAGGTCAAGTCGAAAAACTGGGTCAAATCGCTGGTCGCGGGCGCATCGGCGAAGTTCAGTTCGCCTTGCCTGATGCCGAGTTGAATTCGATGAACCGGAGAATGCTCCCGAAATCGTGCCGGACGTTGTTAATGTAACCCGCTGGAGTATAGGCGGAGACGCCAAGAAGGGGGACGCGAAAACCATACAGATAGCCGCCCTGGGGCTTCCCCAGAATGACCGGCGATTCGTGCGACTGGCGGCGCCGTTACTACAATGACCTCTCGGAGTCCGCCCAGTCGGAAGTCCTGAACGCAATTCAGCGCTTCGATGTGTGGAAGGGCTATCAGCTGCGGGCCCCTGGCGCAGCCATGATGGCCCAATAGTCGGCCAGCCGGTTCAGCCCCGGAAGCTTCATCGCGACCTGTCCGAGGTGGTACAAAGGCGCCGTCAGCCATTTCGGCCAGGAGACGTAGCAGAGCGCCAGCCGCATGGGCCAGAAGTGTAGTGGGCTGACCGTCTTCACTTCGAAGCCCGCCTCTCGCATCACCGCCAGGAATTCCCGAAGACCCAGCTTTAAGGAGCGATGCAGAAAGCTGTTGTGGGTGGGCTCGGTAACCATCAGCCGCCCCCCGGGCCGTAGCGCGCGGCGAATCCGCTTCATTGCATCGAGTAACTGGTGCCGGTCGACGCAGGCTAGGGTAAGCACTACCCAAACGAAAATAAGATCGTAAGCCTCCACGTCGTCGAAGGCGAAGATCGACAACTGGCGGTACGTCGGATTGCCGCCCGGCGACTGTCCCCGTGCAAGCTTCAGCGCTCCTGCGGAGAAATCCATTCCGGTGACGCGCGCTCCCTGTTTGGCAAACCAGCGGGATAAGCGTCCCACTCCGCAACCGAGGTCCAGCATCTCCACGCCGCGAATTTCTTTCAGGTGCCGACCGATCAATCGCCTCTGTTCGCGGTCATAGAGTTCGTTGAGCCAGTGATTCGGCCACATCGAGGCGGCATTGCCCTGATACTCGGTAGCCTTAAAATTCCAATATGCCTCGGTGGGATAGAGTTCCTTCCGCTTACGCCTGTGTTCGAGCAGTCCGCGCAGGTTGGTCGACATAAAATCAGAGTTCGCTCGCTAGGTTTGATTTTTCCGAATAACCATTGCCCGCTAGCGCGTGGGTCCTGCGGCGGGCTTTCGTGCCGTAAATAGGCCAGAGCGCTAAGTGCGCCAAGCCGAATAAAAAAATAAACACGGTGTAGGCGCGCAATACTAACGCTCCGGCCTGGGCCGTAACTGCCGCGATGCCCATGTTGGTAAGTATCGCCGTGCTTACTACTTCGGAAATTCCCAGGCCGCCCGGAACAAAGGAAAGCAGGTATCCGACAGTGACCAGAGACACCAGTGTCAGGACTTCGGGAAGCGCCAGATGAATTTGTACTCCGCCGAGCGCAAGACTCCAGCCGATGCCGATCAACGTCCAGGATAGGACCGTCAAAAGGCCCATCGCCGCCCAGTTCTTCGGCGAAGTGCTGGCACGCCGAACTTTCGCCAGCCAAACGGAGATCCGTCCTCCCGGATCAAAACGCAACAGGAGGTATAGACACGCGAACGCGAATATAATCAGGACGGCGGCCCCGGCCTGGACGCCCCGATAAATTATGGGAAATCGCCCGAGCAGAATCCCCACCGCCGCCATGCTCGAAACAACGATCAAATCCAACAGCCGCTCCAGCGCGAACGCGCCCACGCCCGGCAGTCGCCCAAGTCCGCGGCGTTTCATCAATTCGATTTTCAAGGCTTCTCCCAGTTGTCCCGGCGTCGCCACGGAGAGACTCACCGCAATTGCCGTAATCCAGTAGCAATCCAACAACGAAACGCCCGGAATAGCGTCCTGCACCGCGACCCGCCAGCGCCACGCGCGGACGACAATGTAGGCGAAGTGGCTGAGCGCGATCAGAACGGCTAACTTCACGAAGTCGGCCTTCAGAAGGACGGCGAACGCTTCGCGCCACCGGAAATGCGTCGATAGATAATAGACGCTGGCGGTGAACGCCAGAACCGCAACGGGAATCGTAAGTAGTGTGACGGTTCTGGAACGCATGAGATCATGCCGCCGCGAGTGCAAGGCGCCGCCGCAGTTCCTCCGCCCGGATGTCGAGCTCATCACGGTCGCTGCCGGCGATCAACGCCTCGCCCACCCGGCGCCGCCCGTTGATGAATGGTTTCACAGGCGACCCCTGTGGCAAATCCAAAATCAGGCTTTCCACCCATGCTTCCTGGCGGAGGGCATGCATCTCGATTTCGTTCCAGGTCAACCGTCCGCGCCGCTCCACTCCCAGGATGGCGATGCTCCTTGGCTTCGGCTGGCGAAACTCGGGAAGCTCGTAAGGGTCTCCGCACGCATGGCGGA
>DASQJB010000364.1:0-7058 GCA_035631295.1 Bryobacteraceae bacterium
AACGCAGGAAGGGCTGTAAATACGGGGGAGACCTACGACCTGGTGGTTGCCGGCGCGGGCATCAGCGGGCTTTCGGCGGCGTATTTCTATCGTCAAAAAGCGGGGCCTTCAGCTCGCATCCTGATCCTAGAAAACCACGACGACTTCGGCGGGCACGCAAAGCGGAACGAATTTCATCTCGGCGGCCGCTTGCAGCTTGTAAACGGCGGAACCGTCGCAATCGATAGTCCGACGCCTTACAGCCGCGAGGCGGATGGACTGCTGAAATCTTTAGGCATCGAGCCGGAAACTCTTGCCGCGAAGTATCGGGGTTCAAATCCCGCCGGCGCTCTCGGCCTCCGCGGGGCTGTGTTCTTCGATAAAGAAACGTTTGGGGAGGACCGGCTGGTAGTGGGGACGCCTGGGGGCAGACGGAATGGCGGCGCGAACGCCGGAGCATGGAAGGAGTTCCTTTCCAGAACGCCGTTCTCGGAACAAGTGCAACGCGATATTGCGAGGCTCCAGGAAGACAGCGTCGATTACATGCCGGGCCTCACGCAGGCGGAGAAAAAAGACCGTTTGTGGCGGATGAGCTACAGGGACTTCCTACTGAAGGTCGCTAAAGTCGACCCAGGCGTCATCCCTTTCTACCAGACGCGGACCCAGGGCGAGTGGGGCGTGGGAATCGACGCCGAACCAGCGCTCGATTGTTGGGCCCAGGGCATGCCCGGATTTCAGGGCATGGGACTCGACCCCGGCGGCGGTCCGCATATGAGTTTCACGGCGGCAGGTTATGCGAACGGGGGATCGTACTACTTTCACTTTCCCGATGGGAATGCCTCTATTGCACGCCTGCTGCTGCGGAGCCTGATCCCCGAAGCGGTTGATGGGCGCTCCGTCGAAGATATCGTCACGGCGAAGGTCGATTACAGCCGGCTGGACCGAAAAGACGCTCTCATCCGGGTCCGCTTGAACAGCCCGGTGGTTCGCGCGCGCCACAAGGGCGATCCTTCTTCGGCTCGAGAAGTGGAGATCGCCTACGTCACCGGGAAAGGGGTTCGCACCGTAACGGCGCGAGCGTGTGTTCTGGCGTGCTGGATGACGGTGGCGCCGTATTTGTGCCCCGAACTTCCCGCAAGGCAGAAGCAGGCAATGCATTACCTGGTGAAGGTGCCGCTGGTTTACAGTCGCGTGGGCATTCGGAATTGGAGTTCCTTCGCCAAACTTGGGATGTCGGGCGCCTCGTCGCCAGGCATGTATCACACGGGCGTGAACCTGAACTTCGGGCCCGAGATGGGCGGCTATGCGCCCCCGAAAACTCCCGAGGAATCGATGGTGCTCACGATGACGAAGACGCCGTGCAAGCCGGGCTTACCGGTTCGGGAGCAGCACAAAGCAGGCCGCGTCGAACTGCTGGCCACCTCTTTTGAAACCTTCGAGCGGAACATCCGCGATCAGCTCGCGCGCATCCTAAAAGGAGGAGGCTTCGACCCGGCCCGGGACATCGAAGCGATAACGGTCAACCGCTGGCCTCATGGCTACGGCTATGAGTACAACCCGCTGTTCGATCCCGATTGGCCTGCGGGCGAGGCGCCGCATGAGATCGGGCGGCAGCGCTTTGGAAGAATCACGATCGCCAATTCCGATGCGGCCGCCACCGCCTATACCGACGCCGCGATCAATCAGGCATACCGGGCTGTAAACGAATTGTTCGAGAACGCCTGAATGTTTATCGTACTCTATATAGTTATGGTAAGGTTTGCCCCACGCCCAACCGGAGACATGCAGTGAGGTGGTACTACCGAAAGCTCCCTCACGGGTTGACGATCACGCATTCCCGGCCTGAACACGCGCCTCAGTTGGAAGAGCTGCAGCGAATCTCCTTCCCAACACTGGCCGACGAGGAGCGCTTCAAGAGCGCACATTTCCTGAAGCACATGGAGTTGTTCGACAGCGGACAATTTGTAGCCCTCGACGGCGAAAAAGTGATTGGCGCAACCACAACACTAAGGTTGAATTTCAATTTCGATCACGTAAAGCACAGCTTCGCTGAGATCATCCAAGGCGGATGGCTCACCTCCCACCAGCCTTCGGGAGCCTGGCTGTATGGCGCGGACGTCAGTGTGCTTCCCGATTATCGCGGACGCGGCATCGCTACGGCCCTCTATGCGGCGCGCCAGGAACTTGTTTGGCGGCTCGGCCTGAAGGGACAAGTGACCGCGGGAATGATTCCCGGCTATAGCAGCATCAGGGAACGCATGTCCGCCGAGGAGTATTATCAGGGCGTTGTGTCGGGCCGGATCAAGGATCCCACGCTCTCGATGCAGATGAACGTTGGTTTCGAGCCGCGTGCCTTGCTGGCCAATTATCTTAATGATCCAATTTGCGATAACTACAGCGTCCTGCTTGTCCTTGATTCCACGAAAGGCGTAGCGGGCGCATCCAGGGAGCATGCGATGTCTTACATTCGGTTGGTTACCGAAATACCGGGCCCGAAATCCAAGGAACTTCTTGCACGCCGGGCGGCCGCCGTGCCCTCCGGATTGGGACGAGCCACCGACCTGGCCATCGAACGAGCAGACGGCAGCCTGGTATTCGACGTAGACGGCAATACGTTGATCGATCTCGCGGGTGGGATTGGGATGCTGGGCGTCGGCCACTCGCCCGCCGCTGTAACGGCAGCCATTAAACGTCAGGCGGATAAGTTCATTCACCCGTGTGCGCTGGTGGCGACGTACGAACCATACATCGCGCTTGCAGAATTGTTAAACGAACTGACTCCGGGGGCCTTTCCAAAGAAGACCCTATTCGCAAACAGTGGCGCCGAGGCGGTGGAAAACGCGGTGAAGCTCTCGCGCAAATTCACCGGCCGGCCCGTGATCATTTGCTTCGAGGGCGGCTATCACGGGCGCACTCTGTTGACGTTGAGCCTGACCAGCAAGTATGGGTTATTCAAGAGTGGCTTCGGTCCCTTTGCGCCCGAAATTGTCCGGTTGCCCGTTCCTAATTTGTATCGAACGCCGATCGGCATGACCGAAGACGAGTATGTGGACTTCGGAATTCGCCAACTGGAAAGTGCGCTCGTGGCGCAGGTGGACCCCTCCGCCGTCGCGGCATTCATCATCGAGCCGGTTCAGGGAGAAGCGGGATTTCTGCCCGTCCCACCGCGGTTCTTGCGGCGCATTCGCGAGCTATGCGATCAGCATGGGATCGTAATGATCGCGGATGAGGTCCAATCCGGGTGCGGGAGAACCGGACGCATGTTTGCCATCGAACACTACGGGATCGCGCCGGACTTGATTGTATCGGCCAAGTCCTTAGGCGCCGGCATGCCGATCGGCGCGGTTACGGGACGCGCCGAGATCATGGATTCGGCGCATCTCGGCGGGATAGGCAGCACATACGGCGGCAGCCCGTTGGCGTGTGCCGCTGCTATTGAAGCCTTAAATATCATGCGGCGGCCGGAGTTCCTGGCTCATGCGAACCGGTTGGGCGTCGTAATGCGAGAAGTTCTGGAGGGCTGGAAATCGAAATGGCCTATTGTCGGGGATGTGCGCGGGCTAGGACCGATGATGCTGGTGGAGCTCGTGTCCGACAAGAAAAACAAGACTCCGCTCACGCCCGACGAGACGCTGCACATCGTCCGGCGGGCTGTGGCGAATGGCGTACTCTTGATCCGGGCGGGGCTTTACAGTAACTGCATCCGCTTCATGCCGCCGCTCAACACACCTGAAGACGTGCTTCGCGAAGGGCTGGACGCCGTGGGCCGCGCGATTGCGGCCGCAGTCCTGGAGCGCGCCGAAGCTGCTTTGACAGGTGTGCGCTGATGGAGGCGCACCGCTACGTTCTCCTGTGCAATGCGAACGTCCTCACGCAGGAGTCCGGCGCCCAGGCTACCGCGGTCGCGTTTCAAAACGGCCGGATTTCACGGGTGGGAGACTCTAACACTCTTGTCAAGGAAGCACCGCAACACGCGATTCGGGTGGACTTGGAAGGACGGACCGTAGTTCCCGCATTCACCGACGCGCACGCCCACATCTGGAAGATCGGGCATCTGCTTACGACGATGCTCGACTTGCGAAAGACGGGCAGCATTCCCGAGCTTCAAGCACGCCTCCGGGAACGCGGTCGAACTCTGCCGCCGCGAGCCTGGCTCCTGGGCCGAGGCTTCAACGAGGTCGCGATGGCCGAAAAGCGGAAACCGAACCGCCAGGATTTGGATGCCGCGGCGCCTGAGCGTCCGGTTGTGCTCACGCGCACTTGCGGTCATATTTATGCGGTCAACAGCGCTGCGTTGAAGCTCGCGGAAGTGACGGCTGCAACTCCGGCCCCGGCTGGAGGCGTGATCGAGCGCGACCCATGGGGCGAGCCGAACGGCATTCTGCACGAAACGGCAATGGGCTTGATCAACCGCGTATTGCCGCCGCCGTCGGTCACCGACTACAAACAGATGGTGTGCGCGGCGCTAACACACCAGCTCTCACTGGGAATCACGGCCTCTTCCGATTGCGGCGTGATCCCCGAACTTCTCGAAGTCTATCGGGAGATGGACCGAGAGGGCGTTTTGCCGTCGCGCGTTTCGGCGATGCCCTTGCGGCGCGTGGATGGACGGCCCAACCCTGTGCCCCTGCCCGAAAAACACGCGTCGGAGAGGCTCCGGATCGATACAGTGAAATTCCTGGCAGACGGGGGACTCAGCGGCGCTACGGCCGCCCTGAGCATTCCTTATCGTCACGCGAATACCAAAGGGACGCTCCGGTTTGACCAGAAAGATCTGCGGCATCTCTGCCAGGAGTCGCACGACGAAGGCTGGCGAATCGCAACGCACGCCATCGGGGACGTTGCGATTGAGATGGTGCTGTCCATCTACGAAAGTCTTGGCCCGCATCCGCGAGGATTGACGCATCGTATTGAGCACTTCGGCTTGCCCAGCCTGGAGCATCTTCAAAGGGCCGCGCGCATGGGCGTCGTGGCCGTCCCACAGACGATTTTTCTGCACGCGCTCGGAGGCAACTTTCTGGAGATGATCCCCGCCCCGTTCCTGCCGCGCACTTATCCTATCCGGAGCATGCTGGACGCAGGACTGACGGTCGCGCTTTCTTCCGACGCACCCGTGGTAGAGGACGACAACCCGCTTGTAGGAATGTTCGCGGCGATTACGCGCCGTTGCAAAGATGGCAGAACGATCGTTCCGCAGGAGGCGATTACCGCGGCGGAGGCGCTCCACGGCTACACCATGGGAGGCGCGAAGGCATTTGGTGACGCCCACTCGCGGGGCAGCATCAAACCGGGCAAATGGGCGGATGTCGCAGTTTTATCCGCAGACCCGTTAACCGTAGAACCGGAAGCGCTGCCCGAGATCCGGGTGGAAATGACTTTCCTGGCGGGCGAACGCGTTTACACGCGCGCGTGAAAAGCAGCATGAGCTATCAATACCGGCAATTGATCGGCGGCTGTTGGACGGAGGCGGCCAATCGCGGAACGTGGGACGTCCTAAACCCCGCGACGGAAGAGGTGGTCCGCACCGTGCCTTTCGGAAACGGCGATGACTGCCGCGTGGCCGTTGAATCCGCGGCTTCGGCGTTTCCAGCCTGGTCTCGAAAGACAGCCTACGAGCGGGCGATCTGTCTGAGGCGAGCCGCTGAGCTGATGCGCGAAAGAAGCGGGGACCTCGCCCGCACCACTGTGCTCGAAAGCGGAAAGCCGCTTGTGCAAGCCAAGGGCGAATGGGCAGTCGCCGCCGATCTCTTCGACTGGTTCTCGGAGGAAGGCAAGCGCGCATATGGCCGCTGGACGCCTTCGCGAAACGCTTCTAAGCGCCAGTTGGTAATCAAGCAGCCGGTGGGGGTGGTGGGCTTGATCACAGCCTGGAATTTCCCCGCTTACAACGTCGCGCGCGCGGGAGCGGCGGCGCTGGCGGCTGGATGCACGGTGGTAATCCGGCCCTCCGAGTACACTCCCCTCACTGCGATGGAGATGGTGAATATCCTGGTGGAGGCCGGACTGGCGGATGGCGTCGTCAACTTGATTAACGGCGAGGCGGACAGCATGGGCAAGGAGATGCTGCGCAACCCGCTTTGCGCCAAGATTCATTTCACGGGCAGCCAGCGCGTTGGAAAGCTGCTGATGGATGGGGCTTCGAAGACGGTCAAACGCCTTTCGCTTGAGTTGGGAGGAAACGCTCCGGTTTTGATTTTTTCGGACGTCGACCTCGAGCAGGTAGCGGCCACCTCCGTGACGGCCAAATTCCGGAACGGGGGCCAGGTGTGCATCTCGCCGCAGCGCTTTTTCGTTCACAGCGATGTGGCGGCAGAATTCGCCGGCTGCGCAACCGCGCTGGTGTCGAAACTTCGCGTCGGCGATGGCATGGAACCTGAATCGGCCGTTGGTCCTCTGATCAACGCCGCCCAACGGGATCGCGTGGAGCGGATGGTGGAAACGGCGAGACGGTCCGGGGCTACGATTCCTGTTGGCGGCCGCCGTCCTGGCGACACGCCACGGGGCTACTTCTACGAGCCCACGGTGGTGACCGGCCTTTCGCCTGAAACGGCGCTCTTTCAGGAAGAACTCTTCGGACCCGTCATGCCCATCGCCACCTTCGAGCACGCGGACCAAGCCATCGAACAGGCCAACAGCACGCGCTATGGTCTTGCCGCGTATGTTTGGACGAACGATCTACGGACCGCGATCAAGACCGCCGAGCGGCTGGAATTTGGAATGGTGGGCATCAACGAATGGGCTCCGCAAGGCACGGAAGTCCCCTTCGCCGGTTGGAAGGAAAGCGGCATCGGCCGTGAATCCGGACAAGAGGGCCTGGAGGAGTATATGGAGACCAAACTGATTTCGATCGGTGGGCTCGGATAGGACGGACAGGCCCTAACGCTTCAGCGCATTCCTGACGAACGCTTGTGGGACCGCAGCGCCGTCGCCCCTCGGATCGGACGCTCCGAAGATCACACCCTTGCCGTCCACCATCACTGCATTCCCGCGGCCCATGGCATACGAAAAGAGCGGCGAAACCCTGATTTCATGGCCTAACTTTGCCAATTCGTCGCGCACGGGTTGCGGCACGAGGGACT
>DASQJB010000365.1:0-10307 GCA_035631295.1 Bryobacteraceae bacterium
GCGGCGTTGGCTGGCGACCTCTCATCGGTTTCGTACACGCTGTTGGACATGGCCGCGGATACGGTGGGTTTGTTGGACGTGCTCGGCTTCGAGAACGCGCATGTCGTTGGCGCGTCCATGGGAGGTCAGATTGCACAAACGATGGCCATCGAGCACCCAGCCCGTGTCCGCTCTCTCATCTCCATGATGTCTACAACGGGCAACACGCAAGTCGGCCAGCCCTCGTCGGAGGTGCTGCGGGAAATATTCTTCGGTCCACCGGCAGTCACCCGCGACGATGTCATTCAGCAAATGCTCCGCGCTATACGCGCCGCCGGCTCGCCTGGATATCCGAGCGACGACAATGAAATCGCCGCGCGAGCCGGCCGGGCCTTCGACCGCTCCTACGATCGGATGGCTATCGCTCGTCAGGCGGTCGCGACGGTTGCATCAGGCGATCGGACCGAACGCCTGCGCCATGTGAAAGTCCCCACCCTGGTGATTCATGGCCTCGCAGACCGCATGTGCGACGTCAGCGGCGGGCGAGCAACGGCGGAAGCCATTCCCGGCGCAGAACTCGTTCTCATCGAAGGAATGGGGCATGACCTGCCACTGGGCTTGCGGGCCGACCTGGCGGCCCGCATCGCCGAATTTGTGTGGCGGGTGGAGCGCGCCAACGCGCGCTCATTCTGAGCCGCGACCGTGAGGGCGGTCGTGAATTTTCTCACGCCGTTTTCACAGTTGAAGTCCGCCGCCGTCTCCCGCTAAGGAGATAAACAGCGGCGCGTAGTTCAAGCAGCGGGTCCGCGGACGCTTCGATTCCGTCCACGCGAGGAATCGGGTCGAAAATGATCTGTTGCTGCTGTGTGTCGCCATCCGCAACACTCCCGGTGATCGCGATCCTGCCAAAGGGGACCAGCTTTCGGCTCTCCGGCCAGGGAACGGTAGCGTCGTCCACAGCGTCGCCCTCCTCGGCCACCTGCACATGAATCTCGAACTGAATACCTTCTCGCGCCAAACGTTGGCGGAGCTCGTCGAAAAGGTAGTTGGCGCCATTGACCTTCGCCGCACCATCGTCGAGATGCTCGACGCCCGCCGAAGGAATAACGCGGTAGCGTCCATAACGCGCGGTTCCATCGCGGTTAATAAAGCGATACGCGGTAACGCCGAAATAGATCTCTTTCGCAAAGCTCGCCGGACTGGGTTTGGGCGTCTTCACGAACTTGAGCGCCGCCGGGTGAGTTCGAAAAAACTCCTCCAGCGGGGAAGGCGATGGAGCCGACAGGCCGCTAGCGCTTGCCGCCCGTAAAAACGCGAGGAACTCCTCGCCGGTGCGGGTTGGAAAGCCGTCCGTCGAGTGGCTGATGATATCCGTATGGACGTGCTCCGCCAAATGAAAACGGATCGCCAGTCCGCGAGGATTGGCATTTGGATCATTATCGGGCAGTTGCGGAAGGCCAGTCGAGTTTGAAAACCGAACAGTGACTGGCGTCGATTCGCGCGTGACGTGCGGCGCGCGCGTCAGAGTCGCAGCCTGCGCGGACGGCGTGAATTGGCCCTTCAGCAGAACGCCCTTGGCGTGAGCCGGACGAAAACCCGGATGCTGGCCGAACATCGTATCGAATTGCGCAATCAAGTCGTTAGCGAGTCCGATCACCCGCTCATCGGAAGGGAGTGGCATATTGAGTCCTCTTTCGGCGTACGTGTGTGTTGGCCGCACAGAGGCGGCGGCCACCTCATTGCACTTAGAATAACCGCCGGTCGCCCTCGTCGTGCGGCTGCCTGCCTTAGAAGAGCCGCCCCAGCAGTTTATTGCTTCTCGCCCGTCCGGGCGGCGCAGTCTGCTCTTCCTTGAATTTGTCTTCCGAGAGCGGCTCGATCCGTGAAAGTCCGTAGACGAACACCGTTTACGAGGTCGCGATTTCAGTATCGCAAATTCTCTATTAGAAGTCTAAAGCATTGAAAACAAGCAGAATAGAACGTTTTAGGCGATGAACTAAAAGCTAGATTTCGGTCCTGGATTCCAGTAGCATCAACGAGGGCGGCATCGTGCATGTCCTCATGCGCGTCGCTTCGGAGGAGCCGCTCGGAGCCTGGTTTTTCGATATAGCAGCATTCAAACACATCCGCGTACCAACGAAGAATCTTTCAAAAAAGGAGGCATCAGCATGTCAGAACTTGTGAATGGGTTGGATACTTCCGTTATCGAAGAGAGGGCGTCCAATGTCGGGCCCGCCGGGATCGACATAGCTTACCAACGTCTCGGGAAGCCCGATGCGCCTTTAGTGATGCTGATTATGGGTGTTGCCGCGCAATACATTCATTGGCCAGACGCGTTTTGCCATGCGCTCGTCAGCCGCGGCCTGCAAGTTATCCGGTTCGACAACCGTGACGCTGGGCACTCGACGCACCTGACGGACGACGCCCCGCCTCCGGATCTGCGCGCGGCGTTGGCCGGCGACTTCTCGTCGGCGTCGTATACGCTGTCGGACATGGCCGCCGATGCGGTCGGTTTGTTGGACGCGCTCGACTTCGGGAACGCGCATGTCGTAGGCGCGTCCATGGGAGGTCAGATTGCGCAGACGATGGCCATCGAGCATCCGGACCATGTCCGCTCTCTCATCTCCATGATGTCTACAACGGGCAACATGCAAGTAGGGCAACCCGCGGCGGAAGTGCTCCGGGAGGTGTTCTCTGGTCCACCGGCCGTCACCCGCGACGAAGTGATTCAGCAAATGGTGCGAGCTTCCCGCGTTATCGGCTCGCCTGGATATCCGAGCGACGACAATGAAATCGCCGCGCGGGCAGGCCGAGCCTACGACCGTTGCCACGATCCCACAGGTGTCGCTCGTCAGGCAGTCGCGACCATCGCGTCGGGCGACCGGACCGAACGCCTGCGACATCTTAAAGTCCCCACGCTGGTGATTCACGGCCTCGTGGACCGCATGGTTGACGTCGGCGGGGGACGTGCGACGGCGGAAGCTATTCCCGGCGCAGAGCTGGTCCTCATCGAGGGAATGGGTCATAGCCTGCCGCCGGATCTGCGCCGCCAGCTAGCCGAGCAAATCGCCGAATTCGTGTGGCGCGTGGAGCGCTCTGACTCCGCGTGCGCGGGCTAGAGCTACGCGTGGTTACTGCTTCTTCCCTGTCGCCGGCGGCGCAGCGGGCTCTTCCTTGAATTTGTCTTCCGAGAGCGGCTCGGGCGTGGGCTCCGGAGTATCGAACGTGATGGAGGATTCCGTGGCGAATTTGCGGTAGAGCCGGAACTCCATATTATTCTTGCTCAGCAGGCGCCCTTCGCGGGAGCGAAGCTCGACTCGCACCGGCAGCACATATTTCTTGCCCGAGATGTCCTGGAAATCGTAATTCATCGTTTCGCTCACTTGCTGGATGGGGAAATCCGCGGGAATGGTATCGCATTCCATGATGAGCTTCATCACGCGGCTGGTGTCGGTGTCCGCCCAGATCAGTCCGTGATAGCCGCTGACGATTTCGCGGCCGGACTGTTCATGGAGAATCGAATATCTCGATCGCTTTTGCTCGACGCGGAAACTGAGGACATACATGACCCGGCCGTCGAGCTTGGCCCAGCGCTCCCAACGGAAATCGGCGTCGGTGCCGGGATCGAAGATCTCCGCCAGCATGCTGCCGAATTCGCCGGAAGAAGTCGCGCCGCCCAGCTTCAAGTGGCTTTGGTTGATGGCCGGCTTGTCGTTCACCATGACGACCTTATAATCCTCATGGCCATCGACGTAGCTCAAATGTTCCTGGATCACGTCCTCCTGAATCCAATTTTCCTTGCCGGATGGATCGACATAGCGGCGCGTCACCTGGGTGCAGAGGAAATTGGGCAGGCTCTTGGTGTAGTTCAGGGCGCCTTCGCGGATATCGTCAAGAATCCGCTTGAACTCATCCGGACCGGGAGCAGAGACCACCAGAGGCGCGGGTTTGGCGGCGGGCGGAGGCGGAGCGGCGAGCGACGCCGTCGCATCCGTCAACGCGCGGAGAGCCGACACCGTGCGCGGGCCGGCGCCCAGGTTTTGCAGGTTCTCGACGGTCGCGTCATCCAGCCGGTTCGTCAGCTTAATGCTGCGTACGAAGTCGGCCACCTTGCGGTCATCGTTCTTCTGCTGGACCGCGCTTCTGATGAAATCCACCAACTGAGCGACCGTCATCTGCCGCTGAGCATAGGCCGCCACAGAAACGAGAGCGAGTACGCACAAAATTCGCAACCTAGCCATAACCCTATTTTGACGCTTCTTTTCGCCCCTTAGGTTTCGACGTTTGGTGGAGGCGGAAGCGCGCCCGTAGCGTCCTCATGGCTGCTCCTCTTTCTCCAACTCCAGCGTGACCGAGCCTACCGGAAAACTCAGGCGGAGGCGGATCTGAACCGCCATCTTGCGTGGGTCGTCGGTAAGCCATAAATCGACGTGACCCTTGCGCGGATAGATCACGCCGTTCATAATTCCTGCTTCGTAGCGGATTGTGTGGTAAACTCCCGAGGGCGTCTTTACTTCCTCACGCTCCATGGCCTTTATAGGGACCATGGCGAAGCGCCGCCCGTCGCTAACGGGAAGCTCAGCGGTTTGGCCCGGCTCTAGGCTCAGGCCGCGAAACTTGAGCAGCGCGCCTACCACGTCGGAGACGCAATTGGGGATATCGGTGCTGGCTTCGCGAATGACGGCGTTTTTCAGCGCGTCGCGCTCGACGAACCACGCGCGATTGCGGACGCGGTCGTAGGTTACGCGAGTATCGTGGTGGCGCCTGCCTTCCATCGAATCCATAACCGTGGAAGTGACGCAATAGGGCTCGTCGTAGGAGGCGGTGTAGACGTCGTCGACCTTGAACAGAGACGAGACGATGCCGCTCGATTGCAAATGCATGGTCGCCTGCGTCTTACTGAATTCCAGCGTTACGGTTCCGGCGCGGATCAGCCGCCATTCTACGCCGTACGTTCGCATTCCGGATGCTGCCGGGGAGAGCTTCCATGCCGGGGAAGCCTGCAACGTTGAAGTTTGCGCCGGCAGGCGCGAAGCCGCGACAAGGAAGAAAAACGTGCCCAAAAACCGCACTCCTTCGAGTGTACAATGCCAACTTCACCACTCCTCTCCCCGACAGAGGGCTCGCCAAGAGGTAAGAGGCTCACCTGCTGGTGAGACCTCCGTCTGGGATCGGCATGCGCTACGACACCTCTAAACGTTGCAGCCATTGGCTAAATCCGGGCGCACTCACAGGGACTGAAAACTGCTAGTCCGCCGGTTAGGGAAATTCAAATCCCTGAACAAGGAGAGAATATGGCTAAGTCACCTGATCCCGCCGAGGTCAAGAAACAACTAGAGGCCATCGCGGGCCGAACCATCGAGATTTCGCCGGAGCAGATCAAGCTCTTCTCGTTCCCGGTCGGCGCGCACGATGTCACGGACGGGACCGTGGAATGGGAAAACATTTTTGGATTCAAGAGCTGTATCGCCTCATCGCTGCTGGATGCAAGCGGCGCGGTCACCACGGGCACGGCGGGGAACGTGACGTTTCTACTCAGCAACGTCATATGTCTGCCCCAGGTCCGTTCCTTGGCGGAGCCGGTCCATTTGGTCGCCACGGCGCAAAACCCCACGAATCCGACGCCTTTCTACGTCACGGCGACTCATGCAACTGTGGCCGGAGGAACCGACGTTCAAGTCACAGTCTTCGCTTGGGACGCCAAGGGCAATCCGGCGCCTAGCGTTTTGGTGCATTGGCGCTGCCGGGTCGTGTCGAACCCAATCATCCTCTGATCGTTGTACTAACTTGATCTGAAAATCTTCGCGCGCCGCGAATAATTTCGTGGCGCAGGCGCTCTTGCCTGCCGCGTCGAGACTCGTCTCGACGCCTGGGACGTGCAGACCGGGCCTCGATACGAGGCGGTGCGACACGATTTGGTTGCGGCTCCGCTGCCTTGTGGGGGCAGGCTTTAGCCTGCGGCGGACTTCAGTCCGCTCGTTCGTGTCCGCGAACTTCCGTAATTGAGCACTAGTTTTGGTTTACAACCCGAGTCTGTATACTGGATGCCGCATGGAATCCTCTCTGGCGCTCCGTCTCAACCGGCGCAGCCTATTGTGCCGGGCTCTGACCGGCGGAATGATTGGCGCCGCGGCATCCGTTTCCCGCCGTGTAGCGTTCGCCCAGCAGGGCGCGCCGGCTCCGCTGGCGCTGGCGCTCGCGCGGCTGCTCAATCGGACCGAATACGCGCGCCTACCACCGAAAGCGATCGAGCACGCCAAGATGATCCTTGCGAGCACATTGGCAAGCGCCGCGTCCGGTTTTCGAATCGGCTCGGCGCGTATCGTCCGAGACCTGGCGAAGGAGCAGGGCGGACGCGCGGACGCCACGCTGTGGTTCGACGGGACGAAGCTGCCGGTGGCGCAAGCCGCGCGAGTCAACGCCATGGCGAGCGACGCCGCGGCTTCCGACGACAGCGACCTGCGCAACATAGCCCATACCGGCACTTGTCTCAGCGCTGTGGGCCTGGCGATCGCGGAACGAACGGGCCTGAGCGGAGCGGATGTCCTGGCGGCAATCGTCGCCGGTTACGAAGCCGCGGGCCGGATCGGCGGCGCCCTCAGCGAGAGCCGCAACGGATTTCATGCGTCGGTGATTGTCGCGTTCGGTGGAACAGTGGCCGCCGCCAAACTGCTGAAGCTTACCGACGAGCAGATGGCCCATGCGATTTCGATTACGGCGACGACAATGGGCGGCCTGACGATCGGCACCAACAGTTGGGCGCGCGAATATCACGCCGGCAACGCAGCACTGTGCGCGGTGAACGCGGCGCAGGCGGCCGGCCGGGGCTACAGCGTAAACGAGGACATGCTGGAGGCACGGCGTGGTTTCTTGGCGATCTTCGGAAGCGGCAAGGCGGGCGTGCAAAGCATCACTCGCGAAACCGGCGGCGACTGGGACATCGTGAAGTACTTAGCGATCAAGCTCGTTCCCGGCGCGCATGCGCTTCAAGCTTCCGCCGAGGCTGCGGCAAATGCGGCGAGGCAGGCCAATGCAGCGCCGGAAGAAATCGCCAAAATCCTCGTCTCCGGGCCAGGATCCCGCGATCAAACTGTCAGCGGAAGTCCCCGCCCACCGAAAGACATGGTGGAAGCGATTCACAGCGCTGCTTACTTCGTGGCCTCCGCGGTCGCGGATCGGGATTTTTCATGGGTTCATGCAACGGACGAAAAGATACATCGCCCGGTGATTTCGCGACTGATCGGCATGGTGGAAGCAGACCCGGCGCCGCCGCCGGTGCACTATGACTGGAGCTGGGGCGGCACGGTCACCATCGTCACAAAATCCGGCGCCCGGTTCACCAGCACGGTGGACGCGCCGAAAGGCTCCGGACCGCGCGGCATCGAATGGAGCGACGTCGACGCCAAGTACCGCGCTCTGCTGCCGGGCTCAGGGTTGCCCGCCCAGCGCATCGAAGAAATCCTGAAGCGGATCCATGCGTTCGACCGGGTCAAGCAGGTCGCGGAGTTCACGCGTTTGCTTGGTTAGTGATTCGATCCCGCCGCGCTTTCCTTGCCGTCCGAGCGAGTCCGCCAAAGTCCGGACGCAACTCTTCGGGATGCCGGCGGACATAATTGAGAAAACGCCTTCGCTTCTCCTGACCACGAACGGCCTGGCTGGACGGAGAGTCCATCTCGAGCACCAATTCCGGAGCGATGCGGCCTAAGCGATCGTAGAGAGTGCGCCAGCGGTTCTTGATGGTGGGCAGCGCGAGTTGGAGACGCTGCGCGAGTTCGACATCGGTGTAGCCGAAAACGGCTTGGCGCAGCATCCGTTGTTCCGCGCGCGTGAAGCCGAGGCGCGGTGGCGTGTAGACGAAAACGGGAGCGGCGATGTGGGCCATAGTTCCCGAGAATGTCTTCGCGCGTCAGGCTGCCGAGAAATGGGCGCTGGCCCAGTGGTGGCGGGAGTTCGCCCCGCCCTTCGAAATAAGGAGCGTAGTCTTTCACCACCGGGTAGGGACCGTTCAAGATGGCCTGCGGAGGCACTTCGTCCCAAAACTCCTGGATCATGGCCTTAATGCGGTATCCGCGCATGTACTCGATGAACGCGAGCATGATCTTAGATCGACTGGCAGCGCAACTCTTCGGACAGGCGCGCCTCGGCGTAGTGGAGATGCAGAACATTCAAGCCGCTCCCGGAGCGAGCGCGCCGGATGGCCGAGGCTGCGCGGGTCCGGACAACGGGTTGGGGGTAGGAATGATTGTTTGCGCCGTTAGAGGACCGGACAACGCGCTATACGATACTGTGTATTGATTTGACCGAAGCGCCGGCGCGATGGCGGAGACAGGCGCCAATGCTTTAATGATGTTCGTGATGCGTGTGTTCCTGCGTGCTCCCGCCACTCAGGAATTCCTTCTCTTCCTCTTCTTCTTTCAATTCTTCGGGAGACTTAGGGTTTAATTCGCGCATCTTCCGCTCTTCCTCCGCGCTAAGCTGCGGCAGATGGCGGATAAAGCGGACCAGCTTCCAGGAATCTTCTTCATTATGAGCGCCCCCAACAGGGCCCCAGGCTGGCATTCCCGTGAATCGGACGCCGTTCTGGATAATGGAGAATAATTCCCCGTCAGTCAACCGTTGTGTGGCTGCCTCGCGCATATCCGGCGCCGGCGGATACATGTGTTTGCCCATTTCGGCATCGCCGCTTCCATTGTTGGCGTGGCAAATGGCGCAGTGATCGGCCCAGTGCGCTAGCCCTTCTGCGCGCACTTCGGGCGAATCGGGAATTGGGTTCGTTTTTTCCTTGGCGGCGGCTGGCATCGACCACGAGCGTAGCCTCGGCGCCAGCCATCGCTCGATGGCGCCAGGCGCTTCAGCGGCACTGAAGCCGCGAGCTGGAACCAGGAAAATCGCGGCCCAAATAGCCAGGGCTGCGGCGGCCGCAAGCACGCCGACTAAAAATGAAACGAACGGCCGCATAGCCCACGCACATCTTACCACCCGTTTCCACCCAAGCTCTTTTTTTTCCGCCCCTTTTCAACTACTTCGCCATCCAGCCCAGCCCCTCCACAAGCGCCCTTTCTTACCATGAGCGCGTGAGTTGGCAGCAGTAAGCTGCGAGATGTCATGGGTTTCTCTTCGCTGGCCCATCCGGCCTGCGAAATTGGCTTTGCTCGTTCAAAAAAATTTCATGAAGGAGACAATATGAGCAACCCCGTCAGCCAACCGGTGATTCCGCCCCAGCCGAATCAGCTATATTACGGCGTCAGCGCGTTGGCGCTGTTTCAGACTTTTACTCGCGAGACTTACTTGAGCGCATTCGGGATCCAGGCGCCGTCCTACGATCCCACCCGCGTCATCAAAACCTGGTTCGATTCCACCGTGGATACCTCGAACCCATCCAATGTGGCCCTCTATAACATCGTGGGGCAGGACCAGAGCGGCAATTGGCGCGTGCAGCAGATGGTGATGCCCGCCCAGGAAGCAGCCACGGTGAATCTGCCGGGCGCGATCGCCTATGCGCCCTATGTCGTCGCCCCTACGCAAGCCACGCGCGGCGGCTCCGGCATCAATCCCATGTATCTGAGCCTCCAAATCGAAGCGCAGGAGATCATGACCGAAGTCGGCGGGACCAGTCTGTTGGACGAAGGCAATACCCTCGTCTTTCCCGTGATTTATCCCGCCAATGAGCCGCGCCGCGTCTGGGACGTCGTCTTTAAAGGCGAGGCGCTCAACGTTGGCATGCTGCTTTCGATGAAATATGCCAATGGCGTCGGCGCGCCGGGCCACTTTGATACTTCCGGCAGCGACCCTGTCTGGGTTTCCGATCCTCCGGCTCCCATCGGCACAGGCGATACGCGTCCGCCCCGCCCCATGCCCGTTCGCAATTTGTTGCCCAATGAAAAATTCCAAACCGGATTGATGGGAGTCGGCGTCATCCGCGCGGATCTGCAGCAGAATCAAGAGGCCCAAAAAGGACAATTCACCGCCGACGACCGCGCCACGCTCCAAACTATCTATCAGATCGTCAGCAGATTGGGCATTTGAGTCTTGTGGCGCACGCACTCTTGCGTGCCGCGTCGAGACTCGTCTCGACGCCTGCCGGAGTCTCCGCCGGCGCCGGCCTCCGATCCAGCCCGAGTTATTCCCAAACCTGGCGCGCTGTCCGCACGACCAGCTCTAGCTTTCGCCACTGATCGTCCCTCGACAGCAAATTCCCCGCGGCCACCGAAGCGAAGCCGCACTGCGGGCTGAGCGCGAGGTTTTCGAGCGGCACAGAGCGCGACGCTTCGTCGATGCGTCGCGCTAATTTTTCCGTCGATTCGAGTTCGGCTTCCTTTGTAGTGATC